>JBBDWT010000001.1:0-8091 GCA_040902705.1 Acidimicrobiia bacterium
GCGGTACGCGAGCTGGGTTTAGAACGTCGCGAGACAGTGGATATACGCGCTGTCTGTAAATTCGGCTATATGCTGGAAACACCGAGAATCCTGCGCTACGAGCTCAGTGTCACAGGGGTTTCATACCCTCGTGGCATGAGCCGTGAAAATGCGTCAGGTGCGGTCAATCAGCAGGAAAGGCTCGACGCCTATCTAGCCGGATTCGTCGACGGAGAAGGGTCATTTCACGTCGCCGTCTGTCGGAGCTCGACCACACGCGCTGGCTTCCAGCTCGTGCCCGAGTTCCACGTCAGCCAGAGTCCCGAGCGTCGGCAGGTCCTCGACCTGCTCCTCGCCCGGTTCGGCTGTGGCCGGATCCAAGAGAACCATCGTGGGTCACGCGACACCACGCTGGTCTTCGTGGTCCGGAGACGACGCGACCTGCTCACGCAGGTCATCCCATTCTTCGAGACGAATCCACTCCTGAGCTCCAAGCACCAAGAGTTCGTCACCTTTGCTTCCATCGTGAGAGCGATGGAAGCCGGCGAGCACCTGGTGCCCTCAGGCTTCGAGGCACTCAAGGCACGCGCACTCACCATGAACGGTGGTGGGCGCTACCGACGGGTGCACCGAGGGTGAGCGTCGAGAATCCTCAGAGACCATATGCCGAACATCGCGCTGTGGAGGCGCGCAAAGATATGGTCCGACCTGCATGGCGACATGCAGAGCCAGGCAGAAATGATCTGGCCCCCGCGCGACAACCGGTCGTGCGCGGAGTAACAAGAGTGTCGGTCCCTATCCTCTGTGGGCGTAGGAGATTTGAGGGGAGCTGTCCCTAGTACGAGAGGACCGGGACGGACGCAGCTCTCGTGTGCCAGTTGTCCTGCCAAGGGCACGGCTGGTTTGCGACCTGCGGAATGGATAAGCGCTGAAAGCATCTAAGCGCGAAGCCGGCCTCGAGATGAGATCTCCCATCGGGTAACCGAGTAAGGCCCCTGGTAGACGACCAGGTTGATAGGCCGGAGGTGTACGCACGGCGACGTGTTCAGCCGACCGGTACTAATCGGCCGAGGGCTTGGGATCTTTCTTGTTCTCCTGCTGCTTCGGCGGCAGGTGTGACCGTTGTGCGCTCGTGCTTGCTCTTGAGTCCTTGAGGACTTTGACAACTCGTGGTGGTGTGTCCCGGATCAGGGGCGCGTCGCCACCCATACAGTTCGTGCAAGACAAAGACTTGAAAGACAGATGTTCCGGTGGCAATAGCGGCGGGGCAACACCCGTTCCCATTCCGAACACGGCAGTGAAGACCGCCAGCGCCGATGGTACTTGGGGGTAACCCCCCTGGGAGAGTAGGTCGCCGCCGGGCTTTCTCACTGGAACACGTACGACGCGACGAAGCGCCCCGTGCGCGCCCTCGAGGTGCAGCACCGGGCGCTTCGGCGCGTCCGGGCCCGATCGGGGTCGGTGAACGCCGGTTGTCGCGGACCTGCCGCATACGCTCCGACGATGGCGCCACGCTCCGCACCCGAACCTGACGCCAAGCGCCGCCCGCGACGTCGCCGGCGCGCGCCCGGCGATGTCGAGTCGGAGATCGGCGGGCTGGGTGGCCGGCGGGCCGAGTACCTGCTCGGCCAGCTCATGCAAGCCGCCGATGCGTACGCGCACGACCGCGACTGGGAGGCGCTCCGGGTCATCCGGCCGGTGCGCGACGCGCTCCCCGACGCGCCGAGCGTCCGCGAGCTCACGGGGCTCGTCCAGTACCGCCTCGGTCACTACCGAGCCGCGGCCAAGGAGCTCGAGGCCTTCGTCGAGCTCACGAACTCCGTCGAGCAGCACCCCGTCCTCATGGACTGCGCCCGGGCGCAGAAGCGCTGGCGCCGGGTCGACGAGCTCTGGGAGGAGCTCGCGGCGGCGTCACCGGACCCGGATCTCATGACGGAGGGACGCATCGTCGTCGCCGGCTCGCTCGCCGACCGCGGGCGCCTCGGCGACGCCATCGCGCTGCTCTCGCGGAAGGCCGACGGCGTGAAGCGCCCCCGACCCGACCACCTCCGCCTCTGGTATGCGCTCGCCGATCTCGAGGAGCGAGCGGGCAACACCGCCCGCGCCCGCGCGCTCTTCGATCGCGTCTCCGCCGTCGATCGGGACTTCGCCGACATCGAGGTGCGCCTCCGCGCCATCGGCAGTCGGTAGCCGTCACACCCCCCGCGTACGGTCGGCTCCACCTTCCCCGCTCGTTCGCCACTCGCTTCCCCCGACCGCAGCGCAACGCACGACTCGCCCGACGCGCGAGTCGGGGAGGAAGCGTCATGTCCACGAACGCCGCAACAGCCGCCGTGCCCGACGACACCGTGGTCGGTGTGAACCTCGTCGTCCTGCGGGGCCACGCCTCGGCGCCCCCGGAGGAGAAGCTCCTGCCGTCCGGCGGCCGGCTCGCCACCCTCTCGGTCCGGGTCCCGGGGCCGGGCGCCCATGCCACATCGGTGCCGGTCGCGGTCTGGGAGCCCGCGGCATGGCTCTCGGAGATCGATGTCGACGACCCGCTCGTCGTGGTCGGACGGCTCCAGCGCCGGTTCTTCCAGGCGGGCGGCGCGACGGCATCTCGGGTCGAGGTCGTCGCGGCCCTCGTCGGACGCGGCGGCGACCGTCGTCGCCTCGCCGCCGCCGAGCGTCGCTCGTTCGACGCGCTCACCGGACTCGGGTGAGCGAGGTGTCTCACGCCGCGACGCGGCCCGGTCACGGCCGCGCGCGCACGCG
Organism: Acidimicrobiia bacterium; assembly: GCA_040902705.1. Taxonomy (GTDB): domain Bacteria; phylum Actinomycetota; class Acidimicrobiia; order IMCC26256; family PALSA-555; genus DATBSK01. The sequence continues at coordinate 2,734 of JBBDWT010000001.1, forward strand.
ACCCTATGATGGGAGGAGATCGCCGGGCGCTGCCGCACCGTCGCGTCGCGCCGTGCACACGACACCGACGAGGGGACGAGTGAACACCGACACCTCAGCGCTCAAGCCCGAACAGCTCGACGAGGTCGTGATCCGATTCGCCGGCGACTCCGGCGATGGCATGCAGCTCACGGGTGACCGATTCACCGACGTCAGCGCCGCCTTCGGGAACGACCTCGCGACGCTGCCGAACTACCCGGCCGAGATCCGCGCACCCGCAGGCACGATCGCCGGCGTGTCGTCGTTCCAGGTGCACATCGCCGACCACGAGATCCTCACGCCGGGCGACATGCCCAGCGTGCTCGTCGCGATGAACCCGGCCGCGCTCAAGGCGAACATCGGCGAGCTCTCGCCCGGCGGCACGCTCCTCGTGAACTCCGACACCTTCGAGACGCGCAACCTCGAGAAGGCTGGCTACCAGGCGAACCCGCTCGAGGACGGCGCGCTCGGCGCGTTCCGCGTCGTGCAGGTGCCGATGACGTCGATGACCCTCGAGGCCACCAAGGAGCTCGGGGTGAAGCCCCGCGACGCGGAGCGGTCGAAGAACTTCTTCGCGCTCGGCCTGGTCTCCTGGATGTACACGCGACCGGTGGATTCGACCGTCGAGTGGATCGAGACCAAGTTCGCGAACCGCGAGATGGTGAAGGCGGCGAACCTCGCGGCGTTCACGGCCGGGTACAACTTCGGCGAGACCGCGGAGCTGTTCGACCACCCCTACGCGGTCGCCCCCGCGAGGCTCGCGCCGGGCCGGTACCGCAACGTCACCGGGAACCTCGCCCTCGCGTACGGGCTCATCGCCGGGGCGCAGCTGGCGAAGCTCCCGATGGTCTACGCGTCGTACCCGATCACTCCGGCGTCCGACATCCTCCACGAGCTGAGCCGCCACAAGAACTTCGGCATCCGCACCCTGCAGGCCGAGGACGAGATCGCGGCGATCGGCGTCGCGATCGGTGGCGCGTTCGCCGGCCATCTGGGCGTCACTGCGACCAGCGGGCCGGGCATCGACCTCAAGTCCGAGGCGATGGGCCTCGCGGTCAGCCTCGAGCTGCCGCTCGTCATCGTCGACGTGCAGCGCGGCGGGCCGTCGACCGGGCTCCCGACGAAGACGGAGCAGGCCGACCTCCTCCTCGCGATGTACGGACGCCACGGCGAGGCACCGCTGCCGATCGTCGCGTCGCGATCGCCGAGCCACTGCTTCGACGCCGCGTTGGAGGCGGTGCGCATCGCGCTGAAGTACCGCACGCCGGTGATCCTGCTGACCGACGGCTATCTCGGCAACGGTGCCGAGCCCTGGCTGCTGCCGGACGTCGACGCGCTGCCCGACATCTCGGTCCCGTTCGCGACCGAGCCGAACCACACCGACGCCGACGGCACGACCACGTTCTGGCCGTACCTGCGCGACGAGGAGACCCTCGCCCGTCCGTGGGCGATCCCGGGCACCCCCGGCCTGCAGCACCGCATCGGCGGCATCGAGAAGCAGGACGGCACCGGCAACATCAACTACGACCCCGAGAACCACGAGCGCATGGTCCGGCTGCGCCAGGAGAAGGTCGACCGGATCGCGAACGACATCCCCGCCGTCGAGCTCGACGACCCCGACGGCGCGGAGCTGCTCGTGCTGGGCTGGGGGAGCACGTGGGGCGTCGCGCAGCAGGCAGTGCGACAGGCGCGCGACCGCGGGATGAACGTCGCGCACGCGCATCTCGTGCACCTGAACCCCTTCCCCCGAAACCTCGGTGACGTGCTCGGGCGCTACGAGCGCGTCCTGGTCCCGGAGATGAACCTCGGCCAGCTCTCGAGGCTGGTGCGCGCCGAGTACCTGGTCGACGCGCGGACCTTGTCGAAGGTCCGGGGCCTGCCCTTCCGTGCCGCCGAGATCGAGACCGCGATCGAGGAGATGGTGAAGTGAGCGAACCGGAGGCCGGCACGGCCGTCACCATGACCCGCAAGGACTTCCAGAGCGACCAGGAGGTCCGCTGGTGCCCGGGCTGCGGTGACTACTCGATCCTCGCCGCGATGCAGCTGCTGTTCGCCGAGCTCGGTGTGAAGCCCGAGAACCAGGTGTTCGTGTCCGGGATCGGCTGCGCGGCGCGGCTTCCCTACTACATGAACGTGTACGGGCTCCACAGCATCCACGGCCGCGCGCCGGCCATCGCGACGGGCGTCGCGCTGGCCCGACCCGACCTCGACGTATGGGTCATCGGCGGCGACGGCGACGCGCTCTCGATCGGCGGCAACCACCTCATCCACTCGCTGCGCCGCAACGTGAACCTCAAGATGGTGATGTTCAACAACCAGATCTACGGCCTCACCAAGGGCCAGTACTCGCCGACGAGCGAGGTCGGCAAGGTCACCAAGTCGTCGCCCTTCGGGTCGCTCGACACACCGTTCAACCCGGTCTCGCTCGCTCTCGGTGCCGAGGCGACGTTCGTGGCCCGCACGCACGACATGGACCGCGCCAGCATGATGGACGCCATGCGGCGCGCGCACGAGCACCGCGGCGCGTCGTTCGTCGAGATCTACCAGAACTGCAACGTGTTCAACGACGGCGCGTTCGGCGCGATCACGGCGAAGGACGCTCGGGCCGACATGATCATCCAGCTGAAGCACGGTGAGCCGATCCGGTTCGGTGCCGACCACCAGCACGGCGTGGCGCTCAACGAGTTCGGAGAGTGCGAGATCGTCGACGTGGCGGGCAACGAGTCACGGCTCCTCGTGCACGACGAGCACCGCGAGGACCCGGCGCTCGCATTCGCGCTGTCGCGCCTCGCGGCCGGGCCGAGCATGCCGACGCCGATGGGCGTCTTCCGAGACGTCGACCGTCCGAGCTACGAGGCCGCCGTGCAGGAGCAGCTGGCGGAGGCGTCCGAGCGTCAGGGACCCGGCGATCTCCGCGCGCTGCTCGCATCCGGTGGCACCTGGGACGTGACGTAGCCCGACCGAGGGCCACCGTGCATCACTCGTCGAGTGAGCGCATCACCATGCCCGTGCGGGGCTTCGGCGCGAAGTAGGTCGTCTTCTCCGGCATGCGCACACCCGCGTCGGCCGCGGCGCCGATCGCATCGATAGGTGCAGGGCGCAGGAGGATCGCCGCGTCGGCGTCGCCGGTCGCCACCGCGTGGCTGACCGCGACCACGTCGTTGCGGTACGCGAGCGTCGCGTCGTCACCGAGCAACGGCTTCACCGCAACGTCGAAGCGAGCGGCATCCACGTCGCGCAGGCACTCCGGGAGCTCGGCGTCGAGCACCTGCTCCTGGGTCGCGTCGGGCGCGAGGAGCGCGAGCCCGTCGCGGTCGATCAGCCCGAGCGCGCGGCGGGCAGCCATCTCGTCGAGCAGCGCGGCGACACCCGCATCGTTCGCGGCACCGGCATCCCTGATCGTGAACGCGCCCGCGAGCCGCTCGCGCAGGTCGGCCGGGCCCCCGCGCACGACTCGGTGGAACGGGCGGACGTCGAGCTGCGCGTCGTCGAGCTCCACGACGAGGCAGAGGATGGCGTCGGACCCCGACGATGCCGACTCGGCGCGGTAGGTGCACGCGGTCTCGAACCGATGGTGGCCGTCCGCCAGCACGACGGGCCGGGAGCGGACCACCGCGCGGACCTTCTCGATCCGCTCGGGGTCGTCGATCAGGCCGATCTCGTGGCGGACGCCGGCTCCGTCGGTCGCCCACGCGACGGCCGGGACGTCAGCCGCGAGCTCCGTGAGGCCGACGGCGAGGCTCAGGCCCCAGATCGGGTCGAAGTTCGCGCGCGTGGCGCGGAGGAGCGCCAGGCGGTCGCTCTTCGCCTTCGGCAGCGTCCGCTCGTGGGGGAGCACGTCGCCCGTCGCCGGGTCGGGCGGCAGCCCGAGCGCACCGATCACGCCGATCGTGCGGTGCGTGGCGCCGCCGGGCAGGGGCGCGTCCATCCGGTACGCGTAGAGGAGTGGCGCGGTGTCGGCCACGAGCACTCCGCGGGCGCGCCAGTCCGCGAGCGCCGCGGCGGCTGCCGCGTAGGGGTCACCCCCGCCGGACGGGTCCTCGGGAAGGATCAGGTGCACCGCGTTGGTGCTCGCGCTCGCAGCCAGCGCGTCACGCTCCGCGGGTTCGATCACGTCGTAGGGTGGCGCCGTCACGGCGGTGAGATCCGGTCCGGTCGTGTAGCGCAGCCCGCGGAACGGCGCGAGGTCGGGCACGGGCACGTCGCTTTCGTCCGGCGTCGGGCGGGGTGAGCAGGATCGTGGACACCAGACCCGCGAGGGCTGGCGGCGCCGATTGTCGCACGACCCCGGGAGTCACCGGCGCATCCGGCCGCCGAGCCGGGTCAAGGAGCCAGGGTCGAGGGAGCCGGGTCGAGGAGAAGGATCGGATCGTGAGCAACAACCGGAGCGGTGCCCACCTCGAGCTCGCCGTCGCGACGCGCCCGCTCGAGGAGCACCGGGAGGCACTGGCCGAGACCGGTGAGTCGCCGTGAGGTCCCGGGGACGGGCTGCGCCGGTCGTCTGCTGCGACCTCGACGGCGTCCTGTGGCGCGGCGACGAGCCGATCCCGGGGTCGGCCGACGCCATCGCTGCGCTGCGCGACGCGGGGCTCCGGGTCGGCTTCGTCTCGAACAACTCGAGTCAGCCCGTCGCCACCGTCGTCGCGAAGCTCGAGGGCCTCGGGATCGCCGCGACGGTCGACGACGTCCTGACCAGCGCGCATGCGGCTGCCGCGCTGCTGGCCCACACGCTGTCACCGGGGGCTCGGGTCCTCGCCTGTGCCGGGCCCGGGGTGGTCGAGGCGCTGGCCGAGGTCGGCCTGGCGCCCGTCGCCGAGCCGCCCGTCGAGGCGGTCGTCGTCGGGTTCCACCGGGGCTTCGACTTCGACGAGCTCGACCGCGCGTCGAGCGCGGTGCGCGACGGCGCGCGGTTCGTCGCGACCAACCTCGACGCGACCTATCCCGTCCCCGGCGGGATGCTGCCCGGGACGGGGGCGATCACCGCCGCGGTCGCCGTCGCCTCGGGCCGGGCCCCCGAGGTGGCCGGCAAGCCGGAGGCCCCGACGGTCGCGCTCGTGCGGGAGCGCTTCGGCGACTCGGGGGTCGTGGTGGGCGATCGGCCGTCGTCCGACGGTGCGCTCGCGGGTGCGCTCGGGTGGCCGTTCGCGCTCGTGCTGTCGGGGGTGACGGCAGCCCCGCCGCCGCCCGGCGGTGAGGCGATCCCCGAGCCCCGGCCGGCCTTCGTCGAGGCCGATCTGCGAGCGCTGGCCCCGGCGCTGATCGCGCAGTTCGCGACTCCCGCACGCGCGTGATCGCCGGGGGGCTGATCGTCGGACGACCCGGCCCGGGGGGCCCGGAGGG
>JBBDWT010000001.1:8101-25991 GCA_040902705.1 Acidimicrobiia bacterium
ACGTGCGCCCACGTCCAGCCACCCGTTCACGGGCCCGCTCACCGGCCCGCTCACCGGCGCCACCGCGTCGGCGAACCGACCGCACGCGTATCCTCGTTGTTGTGCGCCGTCGTCTGGACGCTGAGCTCGTCCGGCGCGGCCTCGTCGAGAGCCGGGCGCGCGCCGTCGAGGTTGTCGCCGAAGGCCGCGTCCTCGTGAACGGCGCGCCCGCGAGCAGCCCGTCTCGCAACACCGCGCCGGACGAGGCCGTCACCGTCCAGGGTCCGCCCCGTCGATACGTGTCGCGTGGTGGGGAGAAGCTCGAGGCGGCTCTGCACGCGTTCGCAGTCGACCCGGCGGGAGCGCGTGTCCTCGACGGCGGCGTCTCCACCGGGGGCTTCACCGACTGCCTCCTCCAGCACGGCGCCCGGCACGTCGTCGCGGTCGATGTCGGCCGGGGCCAGCTTGCGTGGGGCCTGCGCACCGACCCGCGCGTCACCGTCCTCGAGCGCACGAACCTGCGCTCGGTCACGGCCGAGACGATCGGCGGCGCCGTCCCGCTCGCGGTGGCCGACCTCTCGTTCATCTCGCTCCTGACGGTCGCGCCTGCCCTCGCCTCCTGCACGACGCCCGATGCGGAGCTCGTGCTCCTGGTGAAGCCGCAGTTCGAGGCCGGACGCGACGCGGTCGGCAAAGGCGGGATCGTGCGCGATCCCGAGGTCCACCACACGGTGATCGCACGGGTCGCCTCGGGGCTCGCGGAGGAGGGGTTGCCGGTCGTCGCCGTCGTCGCGTCGCCGGTCACCGGAGCCGACGGGAACCGCGAGTTCCTCGCTCACGTGCGCCGCGCGCACCCACCGGCCGATCCGGAGCAGCTCGCGACCGCGGCAGATCCGGTCGGGCACGGGGCGGGAACCCGGTGAGCGCCGCCCGCTTCCACGTCGTCGGGCTGGTGCCGCATCACGAGCGCCCGCTCGCGTACGAGCTCGCCCGGCACGCGGCCGACTGGTTGCGCGCTCACGGCATGGAGGTGCGCGTCGCCGCGGCCGACGCCGCACCCGCGGGCGTCGACGACCTCTCGGTCGACGACGACGCGTTCGCGGCGGGGCTCGACCTGGCGATCTCGATCGGGGGTGACGGCACGATGCTGCGCACCGTCGACCTCGTCTACGAAGCGGGCGCCGCCGTCTTCGGCGTGAACGTCGGCCAGCTCGGCTACCTGGCGGAGGTCGAGCCGACGGAGCTCGACGCCGCCCTCGAGCAGCTCGTCGCCGGCGACTACGAGGTCGAGGAGCGGATGGTCCTCGAGGTCGAGGTGGCGTCCACCAGCGCCGCCGCCGGTCGCTGGTGGGCGCTCAACGAGGCCGTGATCGAGAAGGAGCAGCCCGGTCGGCTCGTCCGGCTCGCGGTCGCGATCAACAACGCCTTCTTCACCACGTACGCCGCGGACGGCGTCATCGTCGCGACCCCCACCGGGTCGACCGCCTACTCGTTCTCGGCGCGCGGTCCGATCGTCTCGCCCCGGCACCGGTGCATGCTCCTCACTCCCGTGTCGCCGCACATGCTCTTCGACCGCGCGCTCGTGCTGGGACCCGACGAGGAGCTGCGGTTCACGGTGACCGACGGACGCCACGTCGTCCTCACGCTCGACGGACGCGAGCTCGGCTCGCTCGCGCCGGGGGACGAGGTCACCTGCTCCGGTGCTTCGAAGCCGGCGCGCATCGTGACCTTCGGGCCGCGCGACTTCCACCAGCTGCTCAAGGCCAAGTTCGGTCTGGCGGACCGATAGCGATGCTGCGCGAGCTGCACGTCATCGATCTCGGCATCGTCGACGACGCGTCGATCCTCGTCGACGAGGGCCTGACGGCGATCACGGGCGAGACGGGCGCGGGCAAGACGCTGCTCGTGGAGGCACTCGACCTGCTGCTCGGTGGTCGCGCCGACGCCACGCTCGTCCGCAAGGGTGCGAGCGAAGCACGGGTGGAGGGCCGCTTCGCGAGTGAGGTCGGCGACGACGAGGTGGTCCTCACGCGCGTCATCCCGAGCGACGGGCGCTCACGCGCGTACATCGACGGTCGGCTCGCGACGGTGGGGGAGCTGGCCGAGACCGGCGCGCGGTTCGTGGACCTCCACGGCCAGCACGACCACCAGTCGCTGCTCGCCCCCGCGGTGCAGCGCAGCGCGCTCGACCGGTTCGCCGGTCCGGCCGCGCTCGATCAGCTGACGCGGTTCCGGGACGCCCGCGCCGAGCTCCGGCATCACGACGAAGAGCTCGGGGCCCTCGGTGGTGACGCGCGCGCCCGTGCGCGCGAGATCGACCTGCTGAGGTTCCAGATCGGAGAGATCGAGGACGCCGGCATCCACGGCGGGGGAGAGGACGTCACCCTGGAGGCGGAAGAGGCGCTGCTCGCCGACGCGATCGCACACCAGGAGGCACTCCGCGAGGCGTTCAGCGCGATCGAGACCGGCGCGCTCGACGCGGTGGGTGCCGCGGTCGCGGCGCTCGCGCACCGGGCCCCGTTCGCCGCGCTGCACGAGCGCCTCCGCAACGCCCAGGCCGAGCTCGCCGACCTCGAGTCGGAGCTGCGTCTCACCGCCGAGTCGGTCGCCGATGATCCGGTTCGGCTGGAGGAGATCCGGGCCCGGCGGCGCCTCCTGCGGGAGCTGGGTCGCAAGTACGGCGAGACGCTCACCGAGGTCCTGGCGTTCGCGGTGGAGGCTCGCAGCCGACTCGCCGAGCTCGAGGGCTTCGAGAGTCGTGCCGCGGAGCTCGAGGTCGCGATCACCGAGGCGCGGGAGCGGGCCGACGAGGCTGCCCGCGCGCTGTCGGTCGCCCGGCGCGACGCCGCGCCGGGGCTCGCGACCGCCGTCAGCTCGCACCTCGGCGACCTCGCGATGCCGTCGGCGCGGCTGGAGGTCGTGGTGGCGCCCGGCAGCCTCACCGACGACGGCGCCGACGAGATCACCTACATGCTGGCGGCGAACCCCGGAGAGCCGGCCCGCCCCCTCGCCCGGGCCGCGTCCGGCGGTGAGCTCGCTCGCGCGATGCTGGCGCTGCGCCTCGTGCTGACCGAGGCCCCACCGACGCTCGTGTTCGACGAGGTCGACGCGGGCATCGGCGGTGAGGCGGGCACTGCGGTGGGCCGCCTGCTCGGCGACCTCGGTGCGCGGCATCAGGTGCTGTGCGTCACGCACCTGGCGCAGGTGGCAGCCCACGCCGACGCCCAGGTCGTGGTGGAGAAGCGAGAAGAAGGAGGACGCACCGTGGCCACCGTGACGCCGGTCGCCGGCGAGGCGCGCGTCGTCGAGCTGTCCCGAATGCTCGCCGGCATGGTGGATTCCGACCATGCCCGCAGCCACGCGGCCGAGCTGCTCCAGCGAGCGGTCGAGCGCCGTGCCACCGGTCGAGCGGGCGCTCCCGCCGGGCTCCAGGAGCCCGCACGCTGATGCGTCTCCTCATGCGGCGCCGCCGTGACTCCGCGACCGAGATCGTCGGCACCGCCCGGGTGGGCCGGCGCACGAAGGATCTCGTGAAGCGGCTGGAGCCGGGCGAGATCGCCGTGATCGACCACGAAGACCTCGACCGCGTCGCGGCCGACGGGCTCGTCGGCGCCGGTGTCGCCGCGGTCGTCAACGCGGCCCCGTCGATCTCGGGCCGGTACCCCAACGGCGGCCCGATCCGCGTCGTCGCCGCGGGGATCCCGCTGATCGATGCCGCGGGTCCCGAGCTGCTCGACCGGCTGCACGACGGCGACACGATCCGCGTGTCCGACGGCGAGATCCGGCGCGAGCACGAGCTGCTCGCCACCGGCAAGGTGCGCGACACGGACGAGATCGAGGCCGCCATGACCGAGGCCCGCGCCTCGATCGGCGTCGAGCTCGAGCGCTTCGCCGAGAACACCCTCGAGTACGTGCGCCACGAGGCGCGCCCGATGTTCGAGCCGCTCGAGATCCCGCCGCTCAAGACAAGCTTCAAGGGCCGGCACACGCTCGTCGTCGTGCGAGGGCACGACTACAAGGAAGACCTCGCCCATCTCCGCGCGTACATCCGGCAGTACCGACCGGTCCTCATCGGCGTCGACGGTGGAGCCGACGCACTGCTCGACATGGGCCTCACGCCCGACCTCATCATCGGCGACTTCGACTCACTGTCCGAGCGCGCACTGCACGCCGCCGCCGATCTCGTGCACCACGTCCATCCCGACGGTCGCGCTCCGGGCCGCGAGAACCTGCTCGCGTGGGGCGTCGACTACCACGAGTTCGTCGCCGAGGGGACCAGCGAAGACGTCGCGATGCTGCTCGCGTTCGAAGCCGGCGCCACGCTCATCGTCGCCGTCGGGACGCACGCGACCATGGTCGAGTTCCTCGACAAGGGCCGTGAGGGCATGGCCTCGACGTTCCTCACCCGCCTCCGGCTCGGACCGGTGCTCGTCGACGCGAAGGGCGTCAGCAAGCTCTACGAGGGCCGGGTGCGGCGCCTCGACTGGGTCCTGCTCATAGGCTCCGCGCTCGTGGCACTCATCGCGGTCGCGGCCATCTCGGGCACGGTGCAGACGGTGCTCGACGGTGCGCGCCTCACGCTCCGCGACCTGTGGTTCTCCATCACCGGATAGCGCGCTCACATGATCAACTTCCGCTTCCACCTCGTCTCCCTCGTCGCGGTGTTCCTCGCCCTGGCGATCGGCGTCGTCGCGGGCGGCGCGCTCGGCCAGCCCACCGTGGACACCCTCCAGAACCGCATCGACACCGTCGAAGCCAACGCCGAGGAGACCCGGCGCGAGAACGAGGCGCTGCGGGCCGACCTCGACCGCCGGCTCGAGGCGATGGAGGAGACCTCGCCCTTCTCCGTGACCGACCGGCTCGCCGACGTGCCGGCCACCGTCGTCGCCGTGCGGGGCGTCGACGAGGCCGCCGTCGACCGGGCCACGGTGCTCGCTCGCCGAGCCGGCGCATCTGCGCCCGGCGTCGTCTGGCTCGAGGACCGGTGGGCGCTGCCGACCGGCGCCGACGTGACGGCGCTCGCCGACGCGCTCGGGCTGGACTCGACCGAGAAGCGCGCGGCGCTGCGCACGAGGGGCTGGGACGCGCTGGTCGGCCGGCTCGCCGACGGCGCGCGGGTCGACGGCGCCGATCCGCTGCGCGCGCTCCAGGACGCGGGGTTCGTGACCGTGGCCGGCGTGGGTGACGACGCACCGAGCATCGAGCGCATCGGCGGGCCCGGCACGCGTCTCCTGCTCATCACCGGTACCGGTGCCGCGGTGCCGTTCCGCATGGTCATCGCACCCGTCGCGCTCGCCGCACTCGACCACGGGTTGAGCCTGGTCGCCGCCGAGATCTTCCCCGATGACACGCAGGGCGCCAGCCGCGGCGACTCGCTCGAGGCCGTGCGCGCCGACGAGGCGCTCACCGACCGCGTGTCGACGGTCGACGACCTCGACCGCACAGAGGGTGCCGTCGCCGCCGTGCTCGCGCTGTCCGATCTGGGGCGCGGAGTGGTCGGTGACTACGGCATCGGTGACGGAGCGCAGCGCCAGCTTCCCGAGTGGTGGCAGCCGTGACCGGCGGCGCGGGGGGGGGCCCCCCCCCCCCCCGGGGTGGGGGTCGCCACCGCCGCGTCCCGAATGATCGGGTTCGCACGGATCCTGGTGATCGCCGCCGTCCTCGGCACGACCTACCTGGGCAACACGTACCAGTCGTCGAACGCGGTCTCGAACGTCCTGTTCGAGCTCCTCGCCGCCGGAGCGCTGTCGGCGGTGCTCGTCCCGACGTTCGTGGCGCACCTCGACCGCGACGACCAACGCGAGGCTGAGCGCCTCGCCGGACGCCTGCTCGGCATCGCGCTGCTCGTGCTGGGCGGCGTCGCGGTCGTCGGGATCCTGGCCGCGCCGTGGATCGCCGCGCTGCTGACGACCGGGGTGACCAACCCACACATCGCCGAGCAGCAGCGCGAGCTGTCGACGTTCCTCTTGCGGTTCTTCATCCCGCAAATCCTGCTGTACGCGATCGGGGCGGTCGCGGTCGCGGTGCTGTACGCCAAGCGCAAGCTCGCGGTGACCGCGCTGGCGCCGATCGGGCTCACGGTCGTGATCGTCGCCACGATGGGGATCTTCCGGGTCGTCGCGGGCCCGTCGCCGGGGCTCGACCTCACGACGGGGGAGAAGCTCGTGCTCGCGCTCGGCGGCACGCTCGGTGTCGTGGCGTTCGTCGCGATCCCGACCGTCGCGCTGTGGCGCACGGGCTTTCGCCTCGTCCCTCGTCTCGGGACGCACGACGCGGCCGTCGGCCGCGTGCTGAGGCTCTCGGGATGGGCCGTGTTCCAGCACTCGATGATCGGCCTGTTGCTGCTGGCCGCGATCGTCGCCGGCAACACCGTCGAAGGGGGCACGCTCGCGTACCAGGTCGCGTGGGTCTTCTTCCTCGCGCCGTACGCGGTGCTCGCACAGCCGATCCACACCGCGATCCTGCCCGACCTGTCGCGCCAGTCGCACGAGCCCGACGACTTCAACCGATCGCTCCAGTGGGCGCTGGACGCGATGGCCGTCCTCGTCGTGCCGGTCTCCGCCGTGCTGGTGGCGCTCGCGCTGCCGATCATGCAGGTGGCTGCCTTCGGCCAGGCAACCCGCTCCGGTGGTGTCGGACTCCTCGCTGCCGGCCTCGCGTCGCTGGCCGTCGGGCTGTACACCTACAGCGTCTTCCTGCTGTTCGCGCGTGCGTACTACGCGCTCGGGGACAGCCGGACGCCCGCGGTGGTCGCGCTGGCGTCGGCGCTGGCGGGGATCGCGATCATGGTCGTCGGCGCCGCGGTGACCTCGGGCCGCACGACGGTCGCGTTCCTCGGGCTCGGCCACTCGGTGGCGTACGCCGTCGGCGCGGTCGCGCTCTGGATCGGGCTCGCGAGGCGCACGGGGCGCCTGGTCGTCCCGTCGTCGCTCGGCCGGTCGGTGCTCGTCGCGGCGCCCCTCGCCGTCGGAGGGTGGGCGCTCACCCGAGCCGTCGATCCGACGAGTCGCATCGGTACGCTGCTCCTCGTCGTGGGGATCGTCGTCGTCGGGGGAGCTGCGTACGTGTTCGGGTTGCGTGCGCTGGGAGGCACTCCGACCCTTCACCCCGCGCCGCCGTCGGGTCGACCGGGCACCGGTGCCGCCGCCCCTGGCGGTCCCGAGGGACCGACGCCGATCGAGTCGACGCCGTGAGGCGCGGGATCGCCCTCGGTGCCCTCGCCGTCGCGATCGCGGGCATCGTCGTCGGTGCCGCGACGCCGGCGATGGCCGCCGACGCGCCTGCCGCGCGTCGGGTGCTCGTGTTCTCGCTGCCGTTCGTGTCGTGGGAAGACCTCGACATCTACGACGCGCCCAACCTGGAGCGGTTCCTCGACCACGCCGCGATCGCCGGACTGACCTCGCGGAGCGACCGGCGCGCGACGAAGCTCGCCGATGGCTACCTGACGCTCGGTGCCGGCACGCGCGCCGTCGGTGATCCGGCGACCGACGGCGACGCGCTGGGCGTCGGCGAGCGCTTCGGCAAGGACACGGCGGGCGACGTGTACTTCCAGCGGACCGGCCGTCACGTCTCGAGGGGGATCGTGAGCCTCGCGATGCCGCGCGTCGTCGCGGTCAACGAGTCGCTGCTGTACGACGCCGAGCTCGGCGCGATGGCGGTCGCCCTCCGCGATGCCGGAGTGCACCGGGCGGTCGTCGCCAACGCCGACGGACTCCAACCGGACTCCCCGCCGAGCCCCGCGACGTCGACGTACCGACGCCAGGCGGCGCTGTCGCTCGTCGACCCCCGGGGCCGCCTGACCGATGGGAAGGTCGACGGCGAGCTCTTGACCCCGGACCCGACCGCCCCGTGGGGACTGCGCCTGAACCGCGACGCGGCAGTCGACGCGTTCCGCCGGAGCTGGAAGGACCGCGCCGTCGTGGTCGTCGAGGGCTCCGACCTCGTGCGCGCCGACACCTACCGCGCGTACGCGTCCCCGGTCCGCAAGGAGGTCATGACCGGCCAGGCGATCCACCGCACGGACCGCCTCTTCGGCCGGCTCCTCGACGAGGTCGACGTCACCCGGGACACGGTCATGGTCGTGGGTCCGGCACACTCGACGCGGGCCGTCACCCTGACGGTCCTCGGCATGCAGGGTCCGGGCATCGAGCCCGGCCTGCTCCGATCGGCGACGACGCGACGGTCCGGCTTCGTCCAGCTCATCGACATCGCGCCGACGATCCTCGACCAGCTCGACGTCGAGCGCCCGACATCGATGGAAGGCCGGCCGGTCGAGGTCGGGAGCGACGGCGGATCGGCCTCCGAGCGCCGCGAGCTGATCGTGCGCGCCGACGAAGCCGCGCAGTTCCGGGACCTGCGCGTCGGCGAGGTCCAGACCGCCGCGGTCCTGTTCGCGGCCGCGCTCGCACTCGGCACGTACCTCGTGTTCCGCCGCCCTCGACCCGAGACCTGGCGCGACCGGCTCGGCACCGCTGCGCTCTGCGTGCTCGCATACCTGCCGGCGACCTTCGTCCTGCGGGCGTTCCCGACCCACGAGTGGGGCTTCCTCGCCTTCTGGGCCCTCCTCGTCGTGATCTCGGGCGTGCTCGCGGCCGTCTACCTGCGCATCGCGCGCGACCGGTACCTCGACGCGTTGCTCATCGCGCTGCTGTTCCCGGTCGTGTTGCTGCTCATCGACGTCCTCGTCGGCACCCCGCTCCAGTTCAACAGCGCGCTCGGGTACTCGCCGACGGTGGCGGGGCGCTTCACCGGCTTCTCGAACCCGGCGTACGCGGTGGTCGCGGCGTCGACCGTCCTCGCCGCCCCGCTGCTCGCGCAGCGCATCGGCGACAAGCGCGGCACCTGGATCGGGGTCGGGCTGCTCGCGGTGGTGGTCGTCGTCGACGGCGCGCCGTTCTGGGGATCCGACGTCGGCGGGATCCTGTCGATGGTGCCCGCGTTCGGTGTGACGGCGGTGATGATGCTCGGGTGGAAGGTGCGGTGGCGCACCGTGGGCTGGTGCATCGTGGCGCTGGTCGTGGCGCTCGGTGCCGCGACGGCACTCGACATGTCGCGCCCGCCCGAACGGCGCACGCACCTCGGCCGGCTCGTCGAGCGCATCGAGGACCGGGGGATCGGCGACTTCATCGTGGTGGTGCAACGCAAGCTCGCCGACAACCTCGGGTCGCTCAGTCAGTCGATCTGGGGCTTCATGCTCCCGATCGCGCTGGTGCTCGGCCTGTGGCTCTTCTGGCACGCGCGTCACCGCCTGCGCGCCCTGGTCGAGGTTGCGCCCGCGGCCCGAATCGGAGGCACCGGCCTCGCGATCGTCGCGTTGCTCGGGTGGGCGCTCAACGACTCGGGGATCGCGATCCCTGGGGTCATGCTCGTGATCGGGATCGCGTCGCTCGTGTGGCTCCTCGTCCGCACCGACCCGACCGGCCGGCGACGGGCGCGCCGGTGCGCGACGTGCCCGTGGCGGCCGCCCGCAGATGACGGTCGTCCTCGGCCTCGTGGTCGGGGCGCTCGCCGTGCAGCTGCTCCGCGTCGGAGCATCGGGGATGCTGCGCTCACCCGTGCTGTCGCGGCCGAACTACCGGAACCACCGTCTGGCGACGTCGGGTGGGATCCTGATCGTCATCGCCGTGTTGGTGATCGAGGCGGGCCGCGCCGGCCTCGGGGCACTCGGCGTCGGCGAGTCCACCGACCTCTCGATCGAGCGCACCGAGGTGCTGTTCGCGGTCTTCGGGTTCGGGCTCCTCGGCATGATCGACGACCTGCTCGGCGACGGTCGCGCGCGCGGCTTTCGGGGGCACGTCAGCGCGCTGTTGCACGGAGAGATCACCACCGGGTTCCTCAAGCTGTTCGGCGGCGCGGGCGTGGCCGTGGTCCTGGTCGCGACGCCCGGGTTCGCGAGCGGGCGGCGCATCCTCGTCGACGCGGTGCTCATCGCGCTGGCGGCGAACCTCGCCAACCTTCTCGATCGGGCGCCCGGGCGCACGCTCAAGGCGGCGGCGGTCGCCTACCTCCCGCTCGCGTTCCTCCTCGGCGACGGCGCGGTGGGGATCGCGATCGCGCCGGCGATGGGCGCCGCGTTCGGCCTCCTGCCGGACGACCTGGGCGAGCGCCTGATGCTCGGCGACGCGGGCGCCAACGTCGTCGGCGCAGTCCTCGGGCTCGGTGTGGTGCTCGGGCGCGGCGAGGTGTCGCGCGTGACCGCGCTCGTCGTCCTCGTCGTGGCCAACGTCGCGGCCGAGATGGTCTCGTTCTCCAGGATCATCGATCGCGTGCCACCACTGCGGTGGTTCGACCGGCTCGGTCAGCGACCGGAGCGGCGCGACTTCGACGGCGAGCAGTCCGAGCGCTCGTAGAGGACACGCGCGCTCGGGCCCGGGTAGCGCGCCACGGGCTCGTAGCCGAGCTCCCGGAGGCGCGCGGGCAGTGCGCGCAGGCTCCCGAGACGCTCGGCCGACCACACGAGCACCGCGCACACGCGCCGGTCGGCCGCGGCGTCGCTCACCACATCGGTCGTGAGGTTGCCCTGCTGGAAGCGCTTCACCGACACGTCGACGAACTCGCCCGGGACGCGGTGCTCCGCGCGCCAGGCGAAGCCGGGATCGTCGCTGATCACCCACGCGTCGTCGGGGAGCGCGGCCAGGCGCTCGACCACATCGGCCTCACTGCGCGAGTACGAGTCGGGCCACAGGATCGGCTGGACGTTGTGCACCCACCACGGCACGACCAGGACGCAGATGACGGCGAGCACGCGCCACGGCGCCGGTCGAAGCACCGCGAGGAGCGCGAGCGGCGCGACGATCTGGCTCACGTGGGGCCGCCACATCGCCGGCTCGGCCACGAGGAACACGGCCTGCGCCAGCGTCCAGGGCACGAGCATCCAGAGCGCCGTCCTCCGCTCGATGTCGCGATCGATGTCGCGGTCGATGTCGCCGGCGGGCGCGAGCGGCACCGGTGTGCCGTGCCGCCGCCGCCACAGCACCACCAGGCCGGCGATCGCCGCTCCTCCGGCGGCGACGACGACGAAGGGATCCCGCTCGGCGAGGGTCTGCACGAGCGTCCAGGCGTTGCCTCCGTAGCTGCGCAGCCGCTCGGAGTCGCGGTGGTACGCCACCGACTGGTCCCAGACCCGCTCGATCCCCCACGGCAGGGCGCTGGCGAGGCCGACGACGACCGCCGCCGCCACCGCCGTGACCGCATCCCGGGCGCGGCGGGCGCCGGGGCCGCGCCGGGAGCCCGGTCCCGCCCCCAGGAGCAGCACGCCGATGGGGATCGCCGCCGGCACGACGATGAGCTTCACGCAGAGGGCGGCGCCCATCAGGAGGCCGACCACCACCGCGCGCCAGGTCGCGGGCCGGACCCGGTGCGAGCACGCGACGGCGACCGCGCTCAACGCCAGCGCGAGGGCCGGCCCGTCGCCGGCCAGCGGCCCGGTCACGTACAGCACCGACCCGCTCGTCGCGACGCGCGCACCCGCGCCAAGCGCTCCGCCGCGCCCGGTCAGATGGCGCGCGATCGCGTACGTCGCGACCGCGGCGATCGCGCCCGCGGCCACGGTGAGGAGGCGAGGGCCATCGAGGGTGCGGAGCCCGATGAGGTCGCCGAGGCGGAGCAGCGGGTAGTAGAGCGGACCTTGCGACGAGAAGAGGTCCTCGAACGGGAGCGCGCCGTCGCGCAGCCCGAGCACGACCGTGCCGTACTGGCCGTCGTCGAATGTCAGGTGGCGGGGCGCGAACAGCGCCGGCAGGCGCACCAGCACGGCACCGAGCGCAAGGAGCAGCGCATCGAGACGCCACCTCCGTCGGCCGGTGTTCGGGTGCGTCGCCGGCACCTGACGTTCGACGGCGCTCGCCACGGCGGGGACGCTACTGCCGCCCGGTCGCCGGCTCCGCGCGGCGATCCGCGGTCGCGGCGGCCGATCACCGGTCGCGGTGGTGAGCGGTGATACGTTCAACACCCGTGGCCAAGCACATCTTCGTGACCGGCGGTGTCGCATCCAGCCTCGGGAAGGGTCTCACCGCATCTTCCCTCGGCCGTCTCCTGAAGTCCCGGGGGCTGCGGGTCACGCTGCAGAAGCTCGACCCGTACATCAACGTCGACCCCGGCACGATGAACCCCTTCCAGCACGGTGAGGTGTTCGTCACCGACGACGGCGGCGAGACCGACCTCGACCTCGGCCACTACGAGCGCTTCGTCGACGTCCCGCTCTCGAAGAAGTCGAACGCGACCACCGGCTCGATCTATCAGGAGGTGCTCGCGAAGGAGCGCCGGGGCGCCTACCTGGGCCAGACCGTGCAGGTGATCCCGCACATCACCGACGAGATCAAGGAGCGCATCCTCCGTCTGGCCGACGAGGACGTCGACGTGGTGATCACCGAGGTCGGCGGCACGGTCGGCGACATCGAGATCCTGCCGTTCCTCGAGGCGATCCGGCAGTTCCGCAAGGACGTCGGGCGCGACAACGTCTTCTACGTGCACGTCACGCTGGTGCCGTTCATCGGGCCCTCGGGCGAACAGAAGACCAAGCCGACGCAGCACTCGGTGACGGAGCTGCGCAGCCGCGGCATCCAGCCCGACGCCATCGTGTGCCGCTCCGACCGGCCGATCGCGACCAAGCTCAAGGAGAAGATCTCCCAGCTCTGCGACGTCCCCGAGGAGGGGATCGTCTCGGCCGTCGACGCCGACAGCCTCTACGAGATCCCGCTGGTGCTGCACGACGAGGGGCTCGACGGCTACGTGTGCCGGGTCCTGCACCTCGACGACCGTGAGCCCGATCTCGACGAGTGGAAGGCCCTGGTCTCACGCGTCGCGGCCGCCGACCGGCCCGTGCGCATCGGGCTGGTGGGGAAGTACATCAACCTGCCCGACGCCTACCTCTCAGTCGCCGAAGCGCTCCGCCACGGTGGCTACGAGTGCGGCGCGCACATCGAGATCGACTGGATCGCGTCCGACGACACCGAGGGTCTCCTTGCGAAGGGCCGCTTGAGCGAGCTCGACGGCATCGTGATCCCCGGCGGGTTCGGCTTCCGCGGCATCGAGGGAAAGATCGCGGCGGCCGCGTTCGCGCGGGAGCACGACATCCCGTTCCTCGGCCTGTGCCTCGGCCTGCACTGTGCGGTGATCGAGTTCGCGCGCGACGCGTGCGGGCTCGCCGGTGCGAACTCGAGCGAGTTCGACTCGCAGAGCCCACACCCGGTGATCGACCTCATGGACGAGCAGCGCGACATCGTCGACCTCGGTGGCACGATGCGACTCGGCGCGTACCCCGCCAAGCTGGTGCCCGGCACGCTGGTCCACGATGCCTACGGCGAAGAGGTCGTGTACGAGCGCCACCGCCACCGGTACGAGGTGAACAACAAGTACCGTTCGCGACTCGAGGACGCGGGTCTCGTGTGCTCCGGCACCTCGCCCGACGACCGCCTCGTGGAGTTCATCGAGCTCGACCGCACGCTGCACCCGTTCTTCGTCGCGACGCAAGCGCACCCGGAGTTCAAGAGCCGCCCCGACCGTCCGCACCCGCTGTTCGCAGCGTTCGTCGCCGCGGCGGCCGACCGCGCCGAAGGGCGAGCACCCCACCTCCCGATCGACACACCGCTCGCGTCGACCGAGGTCCGCCTTCCGAAGCTGGTGCCGCCGGTCGCATCGTGACCCGCTTTCGCGTCGTCGACACGACCACGCGGGTGCACAGCGCGTTCCTCGAGCTCGTCGAAGCCACCGTCGAGAGTGACGACGGCCAGGCGTTCCGCCGGACGATCGTGCGCCATCCCGGTGCCGTGACGGTCGTGCCGGTCACGGAGGACCACGAGCACGTGCTGCTCGTGCGGCAGTTCCGAGCCGCGGTGGGGCGAGAGCTCCTCGAGGCCCCGGCCGGGAAGCGCGACGTCGACGGCGAGCCGCCCGAGCTCACCGGCCGGCGTGAGCTGGAGGAGGAGGTCGCCTATCGGGCCGGTCGCATGGTCCTCCTCTCCGAGGCATACACCTCGCCCGGCTTCTCCGACGAGTACGCGTACATCTACGCCGCGCTCGACATCACCCCGCTCGACCACGCGCACGCTGCGACCGCCGAGGAAGCGGCGATGACGATCGAGACCGTCCCCCTCGGTCGGGTCGACGAGCTGATCGCGACGCGCGAGCTCATCGACGCGACGACGATCATCGGGCTCCTGCTCACGCAGCGCCTGCTCGAGCGCGGGGGGCCGGAACGCTGATGGCGGTCGTCGCGCGCGACGCGCTCGACGAGCTGCTCGAGGAGCACGCGACGTGGCTCGCGGTCGAACGCGGGTTGCGGCCGAACACGCTCACCGCCTACGGGCGCGACCTCGCCGACTACTCCGCGTTCGTGCGCGAGCGCGGGATCACCGATCCCCGCCAGGTCGACGAGGCCTGCGTGCGGGCGTTCGTCGAGCATCGCGCGGCCGCGCGCGACGACGACGGCCGCCCGCCGGCTCCGGCAAGCGTGGCGCGGGCGCTCGTGTCCGTTCGGTCGTTCCACCGGTTCTGCGTCGAGGAAGGACATGCCGACGACGACCCGACCGACGACGTCCGCGCGCCGCGCGTGCCCGCGGGCATCCCGAAGGCGCTCTCCGAGGCCGAGGTCGACGCGCTGCTCCACTCTGTCGCGGGCGACACACCGCGCGCGCTACGCGACCGGGCGATCCTCGAGACGCTCTACGCCGCGGGACTCCGGATCACCGAGCTGACGGGCCTCGACCGCGCCGACCTCGATCTCGAGAGCGGCCTGGTGCGCGTCTTCGGGAAGGGTGCCAAGGAGCGCATCGTCCCGATCGGGCGCCCGGCCCGCAGCGCACTCGACGACTACCTCGCGCGTGGACGGCCCGAGCTGCTCCGCCCGGGCGCGCATGGGCGCCATGCCGGTGACGCGGTCTTCCTCAACGCGCGCGGCTCCCGGCTCACGCGTCAGGGCTGCTGGGGCATCGTGCGCGACGCCGGCGGACGGGCCGGGCTGGGGGAGCGGGTCCACCCCCACGTGCTGCGCCACTCGTGCGCGACGCACCTCGTCGACCACGGCGCGGACATCCGCGTCGTGCAGGAGGTGCTCGGTCACGCGAGCGTCTCGACCACGCAGGTCTACACGAAGGTCTCGGCCGAGCGGCTCCGGGCGGTGTACGACCGGGCCCATCCCCGCGCGCGCTCACCGGTCGCCCCGCTCACCTGACCCCGAGCCCACCTGACACCGGCGTCAGGCCCGGCCCGTTCTCCGGGACCGCCCGGCCTGCTGCGCCAGTACCATTGCCGCCATGGCATCGCCTGAGACCTCGGTCGTGCGCGTCCAGCTCGAAGACGAGCGGGAGCGCCTCCGCGCGCGCCTCCATGAGCTCGAGCCCGGCTCGGAGGTGTTCGACGACGGCTTCGCCGACTCGAGCCAGGTGACCGCCGAGCGCGGCGAGCTCGAGGCGATCGCCAGCACCCTCACCGAGACGCTCCAAGAGGTGGAGGACGCGCTCGCCAAGCTCGACGAGGGCACCTACGGCCGCTGCGAGTCGTGCGGCAGCCAGATCGCCGACGCGCGGCTCGAGGCGATGCCGGCGGCGCGGCTCTGCATCGACTGCGCCTCGAAGGCCCGCTAGCAGCACAGGGTCCGCACGCGACGAAGATGTAGCAGTGCCCCTCCGCGAGGCGGTCATCTTCTTCGGATGCTTGGTCGTCGCCGTCATCCTGCACGAGATCAGCCACGGCGTCGTCGCGCTCTGGTGCGGTGACGACACCGCCAAGCGCGCCGGCCGGCTCACGCTCAACCCGATCCCGCACATCGACCCGTTCGGCTCGATCATCCTGCCCGCGCTCGGCGCGCTGTCCGGACTGCCGGTGATCGGGTTCGCCAAGCCGGTGCCCGTCAATCCGTCGCGGCTGCGCCGCCCGCGGCGCGACATGGTCCTCGTGAGCCTCGCCGGGCCGACGACCAACTTCCTGCTGGCCACCGTCGCGGCGCTCTCGGCCAGGTTCATGTACGCACAAGGCCGAGGGCTCGGCGGCGCGATCGACAGCTCGACCGGTGACGTGCTGCTCGAGATCGTCTTCTACTTCGCGCTCATCAATCTTCTCCTCGGGCTCTTCAACCTGCTGCCGATCCCGCCGCTCGACGGTTCGGCGCTCATCGAGCGCGTGCTCCCGGCCGACTGGCTGCCGCACTGGTACCGCTTCCGCCCGTACGGGATCCTCGTGCTCTTCGGCCTCGTGTTCTTCACGGGCGTCATCGACACCATCGTCACCCCCTTCTTCGACGCGCTCTACGACTTCGTGGTGCGCTAGCTCCGATGACGCGCGCGCTGCACCTCACCCGCCGGTTCTTCACGTCGCTCTGGCCGGGCCGTCCCGCTGCCCGCGACGAGGCCTGGGTCGCGGGCATCCTCGGGCTCGAGGAGCTCGCACTCTGGTCGCGCATGGCGAACCACGACCGGCGCCACTCGATCGCGGTCACCCGAAGGGTCGAGGAGACCTTGGAGGGGTCGCCCTACGCTGGCGACCCCCGGTGGCTCGAGGCCTCGCTCCTCCACGACGTCGGCAAGGTCGACGCGCATCTCGGCGTGTTCGGGCGGGTCGGGGCCACGATCGCCGGCGCGGTCGCGGGTCGCGACAAGGCTCCCGCCTGGGCGATCCGGGATGGGATCACCCGGCGGGTCGGCTTGTACCTCCAGCACCCGGCGCTCGGTGCAGTCGAGATCCGGGCGGCGGGCGGTACCGAAGCCGCGGCACGCTGGGCGGCCGCGCACCACGATCCCCGGACCTGGGACGACACCGGCATCCCCGCGCCCGTGGTCGCGGCGCTCCATGACGCCGACGACGACTGACCCGATGTCGATCCGTGAGGCCTCGGCTCCGGTCAGGGACGCGGCAGCAGGCCGGCCGCGTCCCGTGCTCGACCGACGATGGCCGTGGCCATCGCCTCCGCCTTCCCGGCTCCGAGGGCGAGGGCCTCCTGCACGTAGGCGCGGTCGTCCTCCAGCTCCGCGTAGCGAGCCTGGATCGGCTCGAGGAGCGCCACGACGACCTCGGCCACCCCGGCCTTCAGCTCGCCGTACCCCTTGCCGTCGAACTGCGCGGCAACGGTCGCGACATCGTCACCGGTGCACGCGGCGAAGATCTGCAAGAGGTTCGACACACCGGGCTTGGTCTCGGGATCGAACCGGATCTGCGTGTCGGAGTCGGTCACGGCGCTCTTGATCCGCTTCGTCGTCGCGGTCGCCGGCTCGAGCAGCGCGATCGTGCCGGGCGACTCCGCGGACTTCGACATCTTCACCGTCGGCTCCTGGAGATCCATGACCCGGGCCGCCACGGGTGGGATCGCCGCCTCCGGCACCACGAGCGTCTCACCGAACCGGTGGTTGAACCGGAGGGCAACGTCGCGTGCGAGCTCGAGGTGCTGGCGTTGGTCGTCACCGACCGGGACGCGCTCGGTGTCGTAGGCGAGGATGTCAGCAGCCATCAGGACGGGGTAGTCGAAGAGCCCGACGCTCACCGACTCCTGCCCCTGCCCCTTCTCCTTGAACTGGGTCATGCGGCGCAGCTCGCCCATGGTCGCCACGCAGTTCAGGATCCACGTCAGCTCGGTGTGCTGGGGGACGTGGCTCTGCACGAAGAGGGTGCAGCGCTCGGGGTCGAGCCCGGCCGCGAGCAGCAGCGCCGCCGTCTGGCGGGTTCGGTCCGCGAGCGTGGTCGCGTCGTACGGCGCGGTCATCGCGTGGAGGTCGACCACGCAGAACAGGGAGTCGTGCTCGTCCTGCTGCGCGACCCAGTGGCGGACCGCGCCGAGGTAGTTGCCGAGGTGCATCTCGCCGGTCGGCTGGATGCCGCTGAACACCCGTGCCATCTCTATGGTCGCGCTCGCTCGGCCGCAGGGTACCTACGGCCGCCCTGCGGGACGCTCGGCTGCTCCATCTCGGGCAGGGTAGTGGCGCGG
>JBBDWT010000001.1:26091-52061 GCA_040902705.1 Acidimicrobiia bacterium
ACGGCCGCCCTGCGGGACGCTCGGCTGCTCCATCTCGGGCAGGGTAGTGGCGCGGCGTCGGTTCCAGCCTCATCCGAATCCGGCCGCGAACCGTCCGGTACCCTCGGTCCAGATGGGCTACGAGGTGCAGACGCCGGTCTTCGCGGGTCCCTTCGACCTCCTGCTCCACCTGATCCTGAAGCAAGAGGTCGACCTCTGGGAGATCTCGCTCGCCACGATCGTCGATGCGTACCTGCACGAGCTCGACCGCCTCGAGCTGCTCGACCTCGAGATCGCCACCGAGTTCCTCCTCATCGCGGCGACGCTCGTCGAGCTCAAGACCCGCCGGCTCCTCCCCGGCCCGTCGGACCTCGACCTCGACGAGGAGCTGCTCCGGTTCGAGGAGCGCGACCTGCTGCTCGCCCGCCTCCTCGAGTGCAAGACCTTCAAGGACGCCGCCGACGCGCTCGCTGCGCTCATGCGCCGCGCCGCGCGCAGCGTTCCCCGCCAGGCCGGTCCCGAAGAGCCCTTCCGCTCGATGGTGCCCGACCCGTTGACCCGCCTGCGACCCGAGCGGCTCCGCGACGCCGCGCGGCGCGTGCTCGAGGCGAAGCCCGTGGAGGAGGTCCGCACCGATCACGTCGCGCCGATCCGCGCGAGCGTCGCCGACGCGATCCTCGTCGTGCTCGACCGCCTGCCGGAACGCAAGGCCGTCACGTTCCGGGAGCTCACGGCCGACGCGGTGACGCGGCTCGACGCGATCGTCCGCTTCCTCGCGGTGCTCGAGCTCTTCAAGCAGGGAATCGTCGAGCTCGAGCAGCTCCACAACTTCGGCGTGCTGGAGATCCGTCGCATCGCCGACGGCGACCTCGACTCGACGAGCATCGCCGACTGGGACGACGTGCGCGAGCCGGCGAGCCGGCCGGGACCGGAGACGACGTGAGCGATCTCGACGACACCCCCGACTTCGGTGCCGGCCGGCTGCCGCCCGACGACATCGATCCGCGGGAGCTGGATGCTGACGCGGTCGCGCGTGACCACCTCGACCGGGCCGACCCGAATCCAGAGGCCGGCGAGCCGGACGTGCGGGCCGACGACGACGTGACGCCGTCCGAGCGCGACCGAGAGGCGCGCCGGGCGATCGAGGCGGTCGTGCTCGCGTCGACGGAGCCGGTCGAGCCGCGCTTCCTCGCCGAGCTGGTCGAGCTGCCGGTCGCGCAGGTCGAGCTGCTCTGCTCCGAGCTCGCCCGGGAGTACGACGAGGCCGGTCGCGGCTTCGTGCTCGCACGGGTCGCCGGTGGCTACCGGTTCCAGACGCATCCCGACGTCGCCGCCTATGTCGAGCGGTTCGTCGTCGACGGCCAGCACGTCCGGCTCTCCGGCCCCGCGCTCGAGACGCTCGCCATCGTCGCCTACAAGCAGCCGATCTCGCGCGGCCAGATCTCGGCGATCCGCGGCGTCAACGTCGAGACCACGCTCCAGACGCTCGTCGCTCGTGGCTATGTCGAGGAGATCGGGCGCGATCCCGGACCCGGCCTCGCGCTGCTCTACGGGACGACATCGGTGTTCCTCGAACGGCTCGGCCTCGACTCCGCCGCCGACCTCCCCCCGCTCGGCGACTTCGTCCCCGACGCCAGCATCGTCGAGGCCCTCGAGCGTGGCCTGCGCATGCCCGACGATCCCGCGCTCGCGGTGCAGCGCGACGAGGCCGACGGCATCGACGACGCCGACTGAGGCCCGCCGTGGCCGAGCCGGAGCGCGTCCAGAAGCTGCTCGCCCGCGCCGGCCTCGGGTCGCGCCGCGCGTGCGAGGAGCTCATCCGTGCCGGGCGGGTGACGATCGACGGCATCGTCGCGACGCTCGGTGACCGCGCCGACCTCGAGCGCCAGCGCCTGGCGCTCGACGGTGTGCCCCTCGCGGCGCGCCCCGACCTCGTCTACTACCTGCTCAACAAGCCGCAGGGCGTCATCACGACCGCCAGCGACCCGCAGGGGCGACCGACGGTGCTCGAGCTGGTGCCTGCCGAGCCGCGCGTCTTCCCCGTCGGTCGGCTCGACCTCGACACCGAAGGGCTGCTGCTGCTCACGAACGATGGTGATCTCGCGCAGCTCCTCGCACACCCGCGGCACGGCGTCGACAAGACGTACCTGGCCGAGGTGAGCGGCGACGCGGGAGAGGCGGCGCTCGGTCGGCTTCGTGCGGGGGTCGAGCTCGACGACGGCCCGACCGCGCCCGCGCGCGTCCGGCTCGTGAGCAGGGGAGCGGGTCGGAGCGCGCTCGAGCTCACGATCCACGAAGGTCGCAAGCGCCAGGTGCGTCGGATGTGCTCGGCCGTCGGCCTCCCCGTGCAGCGGCTCGTGCGCACCCGCATCGGCACGCTCGCGGACCAGCGCCTCGCCCCGGGAACGTGGCGAGCACTGCAACCGAAGGAAGTCCGCGCGCTGTACGAAGCCGCGTATCAGACCCCGGGCGCCGAACAGGCCTCGCACTAACCTCGATCCGGTGAAGCTGCGCGCGCTGCGAGGTGCGATCACCTGCGACGACAACACGAAGGACGAGATCGAGACGAAGACCCAGCGTCTCGTGCACGAGCTCCTCGAGCGCAACGAGATCGACCACGACGAGCTCGTCAGCATCATCTTCACCGCGACCGATGACCTGACCGCCGAGTTCCCCGCGACCGCGGCGCGCGCGCTCGGCCTCGGCGACGTGCCGCTTCTCTGCGCGCGCGAGCTCGGCATCGAGCACGGCATGCCGCGGGTCGTGAGGGTCCTCGTGCACTGCTACACCGCGCTCGACCGCAGCGATCTCCACCACGTCTACCTCGGCGGCGCACGCGCGCTGCGCGACGACCTCCCCGAGTGACCCCGGCAGTGACGCGGGTCGGCATCGTCGGGACCGGCCTCGTCGGCGGCTCGGTCGGGCTCGCGCTCCGGCGCGCCGGCATCGAGGTCCGCGGCTTCGACCACGATGCCGACCGGACCGCTCGTGCCGTCGAGCTGGGTGCCCTCGACGCGGCCGTCGGGAGCGTCGCCGAGGCGGCGACCGGGGCGGACTTCGTCATCGTCGCGGTCCCCGTGGGTGCGATCGCCTCGGTCGTCCTGGACGCACTCGACGCGGGTGCAGCGGTGGTCACCGACGTCGGCTCGGTGAAGGAGCCGGTCGTGATCGCGGTCGAGGCGCAGCGGCCCGACCTCGCCTCCCGCTACGTCGGCGGGCACCCGATGGCCGGGTCCGAGCAGGACGGGCTCGACGGGGCCAGCGCCGACCTGTTCTCGGGCGCGACCTGGGTGCTGACGCCCACGGAGCGCACCGATCCGACGGCGTTCGCTGCGCTCCAGCAGCTGCTCGGGCGCCTCGGTGCGGAGGTCTCGGCCGTGAGCCCCGCCGAGCACGATGCCCTCGTCGCCGTCGTCAGCCACGTCCCCCAGCTCGCGGCGACGACGCTCATGGACGTCGCCGCGACACGGGGCACGAGCCATGCGCTGCTCCTGCGCCTCGCCGCAGGAGGCTTCCGCGACATGACCCGGATCGCGGCCGGGCATCCCGGGATCTGGCCCGACATCTGCGTCGCGAACCGCGACGCGATCGTCGCCGCGCTCGACGACTACGTCGCCGCGCTCGACGGGGTACGAAGCATGGTCGCGGCGAGTGACCGCGCCGGGCTGCTCGACGTGCTCGAGCGGGCACGCTCCGCTCGGCGCAGCCTGCCGACGGGCTTCCCCGACGACGTCGAGCTCTCCGAGCTGCACGTGCCGATCGCCGACCGTCCCGGCTCCCTCGCGGAGGTGACGACGCTCGCGGGGACGCTCGACGTCAACATCGCGGACATCGAGATCGCACACTCGGTCGAAGGCGAGGGCGGCGTGCTCGTGCTCCTGCTCGCGGCAGCGGACGCCGACACCTTCGTCGACGCCCTCGCCACGCGCGGGTACCACGCGGTGCGCACCACGCTGCCATGACCTCGTCCGTCACCGTCTCCGGGCCGCGCCCGCTCCGCGGTCGCTTGCGACTGCCCGGCGAGAAGGGCATGTCTCACCGCGCGCTGATCTTCGGAGCGCTCGCACGCGGGGAGACGCGTCTGACGTCGCTCGCGCCCGGCGACGACGTCGCGAGCACCGCGGGTGCGCTGGCTGCCCTCGGGGTCGACGTGCAGCGCGACCAGGACACGACCGTCGTCGCGGGCAGGGGAGTCGACGCACTGCACGAGAGCGGCAGTGACATCGACTGCGGCAACTCGGGAACGACGTTGCGCATGCTGGCGGGCCTCGTTGCCGGCCGACCGTTCAAGACCGTGCTCACCGGCGACGAGTCACTCCGCACACGGCCGATGGCGCGCGTCGTCGAGCCGCTTCGTGCGATGGGCGCGGTGATCGAAGGTGACGACGGCGGCCGGCGCGCCCCGCTCACGATCCAGGGCGGCGAGCTCACCGGACGACGCCTGACCCTGGCGCAGCCGAGCGGTCAGGTGAAGACCGCGCTCGTGCTCGCCGGGCTCCAGGCCCACGGCACCACCGAGATCGTCGAGCCCGCCCCGAGCCGCGATCACACCGAACGGATGCTCACCGCCCTCGGTGCACCGCTCGAACGAGTCGATCGGCAGACGCTCCGCGTCGAGCACGGTGCACCCCGGCCGTTCGACCTCGAGCTCCCTGGTGATCCGTCGTCGGCCGTCTTCCTCGTCGTCGCGGCGACGATCACGCCCGGCTCCGACCTCGTGCTCGACGACGTGCTGCTCAACCCCGGACGGATCGAGTTCCTGGAGGCGCTGCAGCGCATGGGTGCCGACATCGACGTCGAGCAGCACGACGAGCGCCTGGGCGAGCCCGTCGGCACCATCTCGGTGCGCGCGGCACCGCTGCACGGCACCGTCATCCACGCGCACGAGTCGATCATCGACGAGATCCCGGCCCTCGCCGTCGCGGGTGCGTTCGCCGACGGCGTCACCGAGTTCCGCGACGCGGCCGAGCTGCGGGTCAAGGAGAGCGACCGCGTCCTCACCGTGGTCGACCTGCTCGTCGCGCTCGGTGTGGGTGCCGAGCCGCGCGACGACGGCCTCGTCGTGCGCGGCGGACGCCCGGGGCGGGCGTCGTTGCATTCGCACGGCGATCACCGGATCGCCCTCGCCGCCGCGACGGCCGCGAACGCCGTCCCCGGCGACTCGACGATCGAGGGGTGGGACGCCGCCGCGGTGTCGTACCCGGGGTTCCTCGACGACCTCGACCGCCTGGCGGAACCGGCATGACTCGGGTCATCGCCATCGATGGTCCCTCGGGTGCCGGCAAGTCGACCGTCGCTCGCGGCGTCGCCGCCGCGCTCGGGTTGCGCGTGCTCGACACCGGTGCGATGTACCGGGCGGTGACCCTCGCGGCTCTGGAGCAAGCCGTCGCCCTCGACGACGAGGCGGCGTGTGGTGACCTCGCCCGCAGCCTCGATCTGGACCTCGACGACGGCGTGACCATCGCCGGGCGCGACGTCGCCGCGGCGATCCGGGGGCCACAGGTGACGGCTGCGGTGTCGACCGTGTCCGCACACCCGCAGGTCCGCCGCGCGCTCGTCGCGCGCCAGCGCGCCTGGGTCGACGCGCACGGCGGTGCCGTCGTCGAAGGCCGCGACATCGGAAGCGTGGTCTTCCCCGACGCGACCCTGAAGGTCTTCCTCACGGCGAGCGACCAGGAGCGCGCGCGTCGACGCCAGCGCGACGAGGTCGCGGCTGCACGTCAGGTCGACGTCGAAGCCGTCCGCGAGGATCTGGACCGTCGTGACCGGGCCGACTCGACCCGCGCGGCCTCCCCGCTCCAGCCCGCCGACGACGCGCTGATCGTCGACACGACGCGCCGGACCGCGACCGATATCGTCACGGACATCGTGGAGCGGTTCCGTGCGGCAACCACCTCGTCGGGATCGACAGAGCACGGCGGAGCGGGGGAGCGGTGACCTTCTACCGGTGGGTCCGGGCGATCCTGCTCACGCCGTTCAAGGCGATCTTCCGAGTCCGCGTGGTCGGCCGCGAGCACGTCCCGAAGGACGGGGCGTACATCGTGGCGCCCTCGCACCGGTCGATCTTCGACATCCCGTTCGCGGCCTACGTGACCCGCCGACGCATCCGGTTCATGGCCAAGCGTGAGCTCTTCACCTCGAAGCTCGGGCGCTGGCTCTTCCAGCGGCTGGGTGCGATCGAGGTCGAGCGCGAGAGCACCGACCGCGCCGCGCTGCGCGCGTCACGCGCCGCGCTCGACGCGGGCGAGCCGCTCGGGATCTTCCCTGAAGGGACCCGCACGAGCGGCCCGAAGATCCACGAGCTCTACGACGGCGTCGCGTACCTCGCGCTCAAGCACGGCGTGCCGATCCTCCCCGTCGGCATCGGCGGGAGCGAGCAGATCCTCCCCAGTGGCAAGGTCTTCCCGCGCTTCCATCGCGTCGCGATCGTCATCGGTCCTCCGATCGCGACCGAAGGCGGGGAGGGTGTGCGCCGCCGATCCGACGTCGCGCGCGTGACGCGGATCCTCCACGAGCAGCTCCAGGCGTGCTTCGACGAGGCCCAGGCGCTCGCGGGAGCCGAGCCGAGCCCGGTGGAGTCAGCGACCGAGGCCCGCGAGCACGTCTGACGCGTCGGTCGTACGGTCGTCGCTGAAGGGGCCGCGCTGCGCGCGGCTGCCCCGAGGGTCGCCACCGACGAGCAACGCCGCGACGGCGTCGAGCGTCGGCATCAGCTCGCGCAGCTCACGCGGCGGCGGGAAGTACTCGACCTCGTCGGTGACGAAGACCGGCTCGACCCCCTCTCGCGGATCGAGCTTTGCGATCACCGCCTGCACCAGTCCCTCCGGTGCGCTCGCCCCGGCCGTCACGCCGACGACCGACACGCCCCCGAGCTCGTCCATGTCGAGCTCTTCGGGGCCGTCGACGCGCAGGACGCGCGGACAGCCCGCCTCCGTCGCCACCTTCGTGAGCGCGATCGTGTTCGAGGAGTTCGAGCTCCCGATCACGACCACGACATCGGCCCGGGCCGCCAGCTCGCGCAGCGCGGCTTGGCGGTTGGTGGTCGCGAAGCACAGGTCGTTGCGGGAGGCCGTCCAGAGGTCGGGGTAGGCGGAGCGTGCCTGCTCCATGATCCCCTCCCAGTCGCGCAACGACAGGGTGGTCTGCGCCAGCAGCGCGACTCGCTCGGGGTCGTCGACCGTGGAGAGGGTCGCCTCGAGGTCGGCCTCGCGCTCCACGAGGCGCATCGCGTCGGGTGCCACCGCGAGGGTGCCGATCGCCTCATCGTGACCCTCGTGGCCGACGTAGAGGATCGTGTACCCCTTGCCCGCGCGCACCTTGGCCTCGTGATGCACCTTCGTGACGAGGGGGCAGACCGCGTTCACGACGAACCGCTGCTGCTCGCGGGCTGCGGCGACGATCTCGGGCGCGCTGCCGTGCGCCGAGAGCATCAGCGGTGCGCCGGCCGGGACCTCGTCGATCGAGTCGACGAACACGACGCCCAGGTCGCGGAAGCGATCGACGACGAGCCGGTTGTGGACGATCTCGTGGTAGCAGTACACGGGCGGAGTGAACGCCCGCACCATCCAGGCGAGTGCCTTGATCGCCATCTCCACTCCGGCGCAGAAGCCTCGCGGCTCGGCCAGGAGCACCCGATCGACGCGTGGCCGGTCGTGACGCAGCTCCACGGGCGTCTCGGAGGCCATCGCGTCGAGGGTAGGACCTCCGAAGGGCTCCCGTAGACTCGGTGCATGCAGACCGCCCGTGTGACGGCGGTCGCGCCTGACTCGCCCGCCGCGTCGGTCGGCCTCCTCGCCGGCGACGAGCTCCTCAGCGTCAACGGTGAGGCCGTGCGCGACGTCATCCGCTACCAGCTCCAGGCCGACGAGCCCCGCGTCGAGCTCGAGATCCGTCGTGGTGGCCTCGAACGCCGCTACGTCGTCGACAAGGCCGCGGGCGAGCCGCTCGGTCTCGGCCTCGCGAGCGCGGTCTTCGACCGGGTTCGCACCTGCGACAACCACTGCCCCTTCTGCTTCATCTACCAGCTGCCGCCCGGCATGCGCCCGAGCCTCTCGGTGAAGGACGACGACTACCGCCTGTCGTTCCTCTACGGGAACTTCACGACCCTCACGCGCTTCACCGAGGCGGATCTCGAGCGCGTCATCGCCGAGCGCCTCGGCCCGCTGTACGTGAGCATCCATGCCACCGACCCCGACCTGCGGGCGCGGCTGCTCCGCAACCGCCGCGGCGCCACGAGCCTGCGCTGGCTCGGCTCGCTGCTCGACGCGGACGTCGAGGTCCACGGTCAGATCGTGATCTGCCCCGACCTCAACGACGGCGCCGCGCTCGACGACACGTTGCTGGGCATCCTCGACCGGTTCCCACGCCTGGCGAGCGCCGGTGTCGTCCCGCTCGGCGTCAGCGCCCACAGCCGCGAGGCCGAGCTCCGTTCCCACACGCCCGCCGAGGCCGCCGACGTCATCGACACCGTCGAGCGCTGGCAGGCGCGCTTCCTCGACGTGCTCGGCCGTCGCCTCGTCTACGCGTCCGACGAGCTCTACCTGCTCGCCCGACGTGCCTTCCCGGAGCTCGACGAGTACGAAGACCTGCCCCAGCACGAGAACGGCGTGGGGATGGCCGCGACCTTCGTGCAGGAGGTCGATCGCGCCCTGCGCGGGATCCCGGTGGAGGGCATCGGCACCCGCTCGGGCTTCTTTGCGTCGGTCGACGGCGCGCCGGCTGCTGGGTACCGCGCGCCGCGCGCCTCGGCCAGTTCCGGCGCGGACGAACCAGACGACGCGACCGACGGTGCCGCCGCCGCGTTCGACCGGCCGATCGCGATCCTCACCGGCGAGTACGGCGACCAGGTGATCGGCCCGCTGCTCCCGCGTCTCCGCACGGCGGCCGGCGCGCCCGTGCGCACCGTTGCGATCGACAACCGGTTCTTCGGCGGGAACATCGCGGTCACCGGCCTCCTCACCGGGGCGGACCTCACGCGCGTCCTCGACACCCAGCCTGCGCACGAGCGGTACCTGCTGCCCGATGTGGCGCTCTCCGAAGGCCGGTTCCTCGACGACCTCACCGTCGCCGACCTCCCTCGCGACGTGGAGGTGATCCGGTCCGACGGCGCGTCCCTGGTCGCCGCGCTCCGATGACCGCGCCGCTCCCGGTGGTCGCGATCGTCGGCCGACCGAACGTCGGCAAGTCGACGCTCGTCAACCGCATCGTCGGCAAGCGCATCGCGATCGTCGAAGAGCGCCCCGGGGTCACCCGCGACCGCAAGGAGCTCGAAGCCAACTGGGCGGGCCGCGACTTCACGGTCATCGACACCGGTGGCTGGCTGCCGGCGAGCGCTGCCGGTGACGATCCCGCGATCCTCGTACGCCAGGTCAGCCATCAGGCCGAGCGCGCGATCGCCTCGGCCGACGTGGTCCTCTGCGTCGTCGATGCCACCACGGGCGTCCTCGACGAGGACGATGCAGTCGCCCGCATCCTGCGCCGATCAGGCAAGCCCGTCCTCGTCGTGGTCAACAAGGTCGACGACGATCGACGCGAAGCCGATGCGTGGCAGTTCTCGCGACTCGGACTCGGTGAGCCGATCCCGATCTCCGCCACCCACGGGCGCGGCACCGGCGATCTGCTCGACATGCTCGTCGCCGCGCTCCCGGCGGAGACGGAAGATGCTCCCGAGGACCCCGGGGCGTTCGCGGTCGCGATCGTCGGCCGACCGAACGTCGGCAAGTCGACACTCTTCAACCAGCTCGTCGGCGACGAGCGCTCCGTGGTGCACGACGCGCCCGGCACGACCCGCGACTCGATCGACACGCTCGTCGAGACGCCCGAGGGCTGGCTGCGCTTCGTCGACACCGCGGGGATGCGGCGTCGCAGCCGGATCGACGAGACGACCGAGTACTACGGCATGCTCCGTGCGCTCGAGGCCGTCGACCGCGCCGACGCCGCGCTGTTCGTGATCGCCGCCGACGCCGGCGTCACCCACCAGGACCAGCGCCTCGCCGAGCGCATCGACGCGGCCGGCACCGCGATCGTGATCGTGCTCAACAAGTGGGACCTGATCCACGACGCGGAGCAGCGTGCGCAGGTGCTCGAGGACGTCAACGATCGCCTCGCGTTCCTCGGCTACGCGCCCGTCCTCAAGGTCTCGGCGCTCACCGGTCGCAAGCTCGGAGACGTGCTGCCCGCGCTCCGCCAGGCCGAGGAGGCGTACCACCAGCGCGTCCCGACCGCGGCGCTGAACCGGTGCGTGCAGGAGGCCCAAGACCAGCACCCCGTCCCCGCAGGCAAGCGCTACCGACCCCGGATCCTCTACGCGACGCAGGGCGCGATCGACCCGCCCACGTTCACGATCTTCGTGAGCCACGAGCTCCCGCAGACCTACCTGCGCTACCTCGAGCGCAAGATCCGCGAGGGCTTCGACCTCGGCCCGACGCCGATCAAGCTCCGGGTGCGTCGTCGCAACGGCTGACGCGGCTCGAACCGGCTGAGCGAGCCGGCTGAGCGAGTCGGCTGAGTAGGGGAGCCGACCGCGCGGGTGCTGGAATGGCGCGGTGCCCTGGTGCCCGAGCTGCGATCGCTACCTCGCACCACCCGGCGTCCACGCCGACGGCACCTGCCCGACCTGCGGCACCGCCGTCGACCCCGGTGGCGCCCGCGCGGTCGCGACCGACGACGTCGCTCCCGACACCGTTCTTGACAGGGACGAGCAGCTCGACCCGATCCCGTGGCACTTCAAGCTGCTGCTCGGCGCGCTCGCGGTCTACCTCGGCTACCGCGCGTTCCAGGGCATCGAGTGGCTCGCAGGTCTGTGAGAGGCCCCGAGTAGCATCGCCGTCCGGCGTTCGCGGTGAGTCTGCGCGAGCACCGACGGGCTGTGGCGCAGCTTGGTTAGCGCGTCGGTCTGGGGGACCGAAGGTCCCGGGTTCGAGTCCCGGCAGCCCGACCAACGAAGGAACAGGTCAGCGCGCTTCTCATGCGCGCATCGTACGCTCGGATGAGCGCGATGACAGCGGATTGACAGCGCCCATTTGGTCGCTGCAATGATCTCGCCGAACCTGGTCCAGCGCGCGATGGTGGATGCCATGGCCGTTCGCCTGCCCAGGAAGCTTCGCGACGTACTCGGCCTCGGTCCAGAAGGCCGCGCTCGTCTCGCACGGTGGGAAGCGTCCCAAGCAGCGCCCCCGACAAGCGGAGCGGTCCTGGAACGCATGGTGACCGAAGCGAAGACTTGGCACTACGCCGCGCACCTCCAACGAACCAGAATCGATGCACACCGCGAGATCGAAGAACTCGAGATCGACTTCCACTTCCTCGTCGTCGCGCTCGTTCGTCTGCGTCGTTCAGTGTCCTTGGCAGCCACAGTGCCCGAGGTGGCCTTCGAGCTTGGGTTCGCGATGACGGCCTTCGACGATCGCCTACCGAATCTCAAGTCGCTGGGAGACGTCGCTGAGCACGTCGATGACTACACACTCGACATCGGGCGGAATCCGCGGATCCGACGCCACGGACTCCAGGTCATGGCGTGGACAAGCTCACAAGACGGCGATCTGGTATGGAAATGGCTCGGCTCGGACTTGGACGTCGACACGGCCGTCTCCGCCGCCACAGATCTGCTCGCAAGCTTGAAACGCGCAGTACGGCAGGTCGCAGAGACTCGAGACCAAGGTTCGCCGGACCGATCAGGCTGATCCTGAAGCGAGTGCAAGCAGCGCGGCGATGCTCGTCCCGCGACTCAGCATCTGCCATCCGCCAAGTTCATCCTGCGAGACGACGAACCGAGCGTGTGCCGCTCC
The DNA here is from genome assembly GCA_040902705.1 of Acidimicrobiia bacterium. GTDB lineage: Bacteria > Actinomycetota > Acidimicrobiia > IMCC26256 > PALSA-555 > DATBSK01. The sequence goes on from JBBDWT010000001.1 coordinate 37,857, forward strand.
AGGAGACGGCTCGGCCCAACATTCAAGGCCTGAGAAGTCATCGAGGTAGCACCAACGCCCGTGGGCGATCGCGTTCCGGAGCAGACGACGAGTACCACTCGACAGAAACCCGGCTGCGGTGGCGAACACGGAGTCGCTCGGAACTTCCTTGGCCAAGGGGAGCATGAGCGCGTCGCGCAGCCAGACAAACGCGACATACAACTCCGTCATGACCTGCGCACGCACCACAACCGGATTGTCGGCGTTGTTGTGAGCGAAATCCATCCACGACTGAAACGCGCCCATCTCGCTGAGGTATCGCTCGGGCGGAATCAGGACCTCCAAGCGAAGACGGTTGAGCGCTACTTCATCAAGAGCCGCAACTTCTGCGTGAACCGTCGTGGCGACCGCGGCCCATGCGAGCTCCGAGAGTTGCAGTTCGTCACACACCGCCCGCAAGGCAACCAACTGGGTATCGAGATGCGCCAGATCCATGGTCCGATTCTTGCGCCAGAACCGCGGACGCGGTGATCACTTCGTTCAATCGCCGAACACGGCTGCGTTGAGCCTCGTCGCCGTCTCGTCCTGCAGCCAGTACGACGTGGCTGTCAGGTCTGCGGCTCAGGCCCAATTACGCGATCGAACGCCTCCTGGCTGGCGGAACCTCTGGCGATGGGACTTGGTCCCTGCTGAAGTTCGCGCAGTTGTTCGGTGGCGACCACCCATGACAGGCCGATATCCCGCAACAAGTCGAATGGCTTCTTGACTTTGATTCGAGCCCTGTTCAACGCGGCTTCAAGCACTCGGGCTCCACGCGCGCCGAGCGACGCGAAGTCCTCTCGCTCATCCAGTAGGCCGGCTGCGCCGAGCTGCGCGAAATCAAGCGCCTTGGCTAGGTACTCGCGATTCACTGAATCGATCTCGACTCCCCTGAACAGCGATGCGCCGAGACAGAAACCCACGCAGGTCGAGATGACGCCCACGCTCCAGTCGCGACTGTTCTTCTTGAAACGCGTTCCGGGAGTCAGCTCCCACAGACTCGTGCGCTGCATGTAAGCCTGAAAGCAGACGATCTCGACGATCTCCGTGTCAGTGCCCTGAACTGGAAGAGCCGAACCGCGCAAGGCAGCGAGCTGCCGATCCTCCAACAGAAAGTCCAAGACGTCGGTGTATTCCACGAACCAACCTCACTCGCCGAAGTGCTCGCGCCACTGCTCCTGCATCTCGCTCCACGTTGCAGCAGGGATCTGAGTCGCCTTCACTCCAGGCGGGACTAGTCGTGGCTTGACGATCAATCCTGCTCCGCAACTCCGACACTTTCTTACCGGCCAGCCGCCCTGCGGCCACTGGCCACGGACTTCGAAATTCGCCTCGGTGCTACGCAACTCGCCGCGAACACCGCAGGCTGGGCACCTGAGGGTTGCCACACCCGCAGACTAATGATTGACCTGTGCAGGCGCTGCCACTACCTGTGACCAAATACCATCGCGTTGAGGCGATCGGCAGCTTCGTCTTGCATGCTGGGCACGACGTGGCTGTAGATGTCGAGCGTGATTGCGATCGAGGAGTGACCGAGCATCTCCTGCACGACCTTCGGGTGGACCTCGGCCTGCAACAGCAGAGTCGCGCAGGTGTGACGGAGATCGTGGAAGCGGATCACCGGCACGTCGATCGCGCGCACCTTGCGTTCGAACGCGTCGGTGAGCGAGTGCGGATGCAGGGGTAGCCCGTCCTCGCGCGTCGCGAGGTAGCCCATGTCGGTCCACGAGGCGCCCCAGGCGAGTCGTTCCTCGAGCTGGGCCGTCCGGTGCACGCGCAGTGCTGCAACGGTTCCCTCGGGGATCCTGACGAGGCGAGAGCACCCGCTCTTGGTCTCACCCTCGAACACGTCGTAGCCGGCTGCCACACGCGCCCGGCGCACCGCGAGCGTTCCTGTGTCGAGATCGACGTCGTCCCAGCGGAGGCCGAGGATCTCCGAACGCCGCAGCCCGCTCGTCGCCGCGAGCACGAACAGCGCGTGCAGGCGATCGTCGGCGGTGGCATCGAGGAACTTCCGCAGCTCGTCGGCGCTCCAGACGCGCATCTCCTTGCGCGGCGGTCGAGGGCGTGCCGATCGGGGGACCCGCGCCGCTGCGTTCTGCACGACCAGACCGAGCTCGACCGCGTGTGCGAGCGCCGAGAAGAGCACCCGGTACGCGCGCTTGATGCTCTGCTCCGAGAGTGCGGGCGCGCCGTTGCGCCTCGGCGTCGACGAGCGGAGGTCCTGGAGGAAGGCAGCGACGGCGCCGGCGGTGAGGTCGCTGAGCCGGATGCTGCCGAGCAGCGGGATGATCTGCTGCTGGATCACGCGCCGGTAGCCGTGGAACGTCGACGGGCGCAGTCTCGCCTCCTGGACCGGCAGCCACTCGCGCTCGAGGTAGTCGGCCAGCGTGCGCCGGCTCGGCGCCGCCGGACCACCGCGGCCGTAGAGCGCCATCGCGTCGTGCAGCGCGCGCGCACTCGCGCCGCGTGCGGAAGCCGACCTTCGTGATGTGACGGCGGTGCTCGCGGGTGCCGATCGAGAACTGGCACGTCCACGTCGAGCCGCGCTTGCGGACCGAGCCCTTCATGCCGGGCCGTCCGTGGTCGTCCGCAGCACGCGCTCACATCTCACGTTTGCCCTCACATCCGCGCTACTCACAAGTGCCCCGCGCGCTACTAGTTGCCCTAACAATTCGCGCGGGTTCGGCCCGAAGGGCGGAACCGGCATTGGTGCATCAACCTGTGAGTAGGTGCGTGAGGCGGGTGCAGTGACGTGCTCGATCGAGTCGCGCGAGCTCTGGCGAGTCGTCGCGTGGGAGTGCTCGATCAGGGTGCGGCGGGTCGCGCAATGACAGCGCATTGACAGCACAATTCGCTGCCACGCCCTGGACGCGACGTCACGGGGTGCACACACACCTCCCCGACACCGTCTCTGACCAGCCCTGACGCGAACTCGACAGACTGGCTGGACACAATGGATGATCGAGCGGCCGCTGGGGGACCGAAGGTCCCGGGTTCGAGTCCCGGCAGCCCGACCAGCGAAGTTGCAGGTCAACGCGCTTGTGTGCGTTGGCATCGCGTACGCGGTGAATGAGCGCACGTACAGCGAAGTGCCGGCCTTGCTGGCGAGACACGCTGTCCGCTAGCACCGCTTGAGGGGAAAAGCGATGCGTGATTCGATCGTCGCAGTTGATCTGGTCGACATCGTCCTCGTCGCGGGCATCTGGCTCTGCGCGCTTGCAGCGGCGGTCATCGGCCTCGCTCGAGTGCCAACGTTCGCTGGCCGGCTCGCAATTGTCGTCAGCCTTGGGGTGCTCCTCATTCTGACCGTGATGGTTCGACCCATTCGCGTGAACCAGCACTCGACGCAGCTAGATCGCAAGGTTGGGAAAGACCGTTCCAGGTTTCGAGTACCAGCAGCCGAACACCAAGGGACTTGGTGAAACGGGTGTTCCAGAGCGCGTTCCTGGCGGCAGGGCTAACGTCCGCGCTCAACATCAGCTTCGAGGGCAGGGAGTGTCATGCGTTGTATGAAGCCCATGGTTGTCGGCTCGATGACGGGGATCCTCATTGCAGCCGCAAGCCTGACAGCAAGCGCGAACGTGGCGCCCAGCGTCCGCGCGGCCAAGCCATGCGCGGCGACAGGAACCATCGTTCGGGCGAATGGCAAGCCTGCGAAGAACAGTGGCAACGAGAACTCAGGGAAGTTGTTCAAGGACCGTAAGGACAAGCGAGACGAAGACCAAGAGCGCGCGATTGGCCGAACCGCGAACCTGGGCGGCTACACGACGACTGTGGTCGGTGGCGGGTTCGCCGAGGCGTTGTCCGACTTCGAGACCAATGGCTATCTGCGGGTCTCGGTCAAGCTCTGCAGCCGTGATGACGGCACCCAGGGATACACGCCTTTCGATTGGTCGGTTCAAACGCCTGCAGGCCAGGTGATCCAACCGACTTTCTCTTTGTCGCCGACTCTCGATACGGGTGATCTGATCAAGGGCGGTGAGATCGCCGGGGATGTCATCTTCGAAGTCGGCCCACAACGAGGTGACTTCTACGTCATCTACACACCGAGTTCGGAGCTCTTCGAAGACTCGCGCGGCATCTGGAAGTTGACGATCTAAGCCAGCCGCTCATTGACGGGGCAAGCACTCCGGAGGTTCATCTCGGATGGCAGACTGCACCCAGGGCCATGCGAACCCTGAGGGACAACGGTTCTGCGGCGACTGCGGCGAGCCACTCCCGACAGGTCTGAGCGAAGCGCCACCCACTAATGAGGCCTTCGATCGAGTACCGGTTCCAGGAGGTGTTGTCACCGCCGACGAGCCTGGAGTTCGCGCGTGCCCAGGATGGCTGATTCCGGCGGTCGTAGGCGGCGCTCTTATTGCGATCGTCCTGATCGCCGTGTTTGTCCTGGGAGGTGGTGGCGGTGACGAGGGGCAACGGGTCAGCGGCACGTTCACTCTGTTTGACCAGGACACAGCGGATCTCGATTGCATTGGCACTGGGGGCTACAACGACATCGGGCCAGGAACGGAGGTCCGCGTGTCAGACGAAGGAGGCACGGTCTTGGCAACCGGAGCACTCGGTTCCGGTAAGGATCTCGAGGGGCTCGGGTGCATCTATCGGTTCTCACTCAAGACGGTCCCAGACGCGAACTTCTACGAGTTCGAGGTGGCGCATCGCGGCGGCATTACCTACTCACGCGCCAAGCTGGAGAACCAAGAGTGGCGCGTAGACCTCTCGCTCGGCGATATCGGCAATGACCTCTGAAACGAGATCGAGGGCCATTCCACGATGTGCCCTGCGGTGATCGCTTCCTATCCGCCAGTTCTGGGCAAGCCCGCCGGGGGCATTGCCGGCACCTCGGCGAAGATTTGACTGGGCCCGTCCCGTGAGGCATCAGCGCGGGTCCACGCACGATCACCGCAACGGCTCTCCAGCCGCCAATCTCTCGCGGCTCAGATTGCGGTCATTGCGTGCATAGGGCCTCCGAACCACCACCGACGCTGCTCGCCACACGCGTCCGTGGTCACCCCACGTTCACAGTCGACGTTCCGCAACCTGACATCTCCGGACTCGAGTAGGCACGGCCGCCGGGCCGGCGTGCGAACCGACCTCCGGTACTCTGTCGCGATCACCGACGCCAGCGTGCTGGCTCGCGGCGGCGCTGCTTCGAGCGCGGTGACGACGGGAGCCTGTCAGCAAACTCAGACTCCGACGTCCCTCGCGCGTCCGTCACCGGACGCTCCCTCGACGCGCCTCGCGCACCTGCGGGCGCTCGACGGACTGCGGGGCGTGGCCGTCCTCGCCGTCGTCTGCTACCACTTCGCTCCCGACGTGGCGCCCGGGGGGTTCCTGGGCGTCGACCTCTTCTTCGTGCTCAGCGGGTTCCTGATCACGACCCTGCTCGTGAAGGAGTGGGACGGGACGCGGCGGATCTCGCTCTCGTCGTTCTGGGTGCGACGGGCACGACGGCTCCTACCTGCGCTCGTGCTCGTGCTCGGAGTCGTCGGCGTCTACTCGCTGATCTTCCCCGACCCGGTCGACGCGCACCGCTTCGGCCTCGATGGGCTGTCCGCGCTGGGGTACGTCGCGAACTGGCACTTCATCGACTCGGGGCAGGCGTACATCGACCAGTTCCTGCACCAGGCGACGAGCCCGCTGCGGCACATGTGGTCGCTCGCGATCGAGGAGCAGTTCTATCTGCTGTGGCCGCTCCTGGTGGTGGGCGTCACGAAGCTGGTCGGGCGCCGGGGAGGCGCGCTTGCGCCGGCGAGGCGTCGGACGTTCCGGCGCGCGCTGATGGCGCTGTGCATCGTGCTGGGCATCCTCTCGTTCGTACGGATGATCACGCTGTTCGCGTCGGGCGGCGACCTGAACCGCGTGTACTACGGCACCGACAGCCGGGCCTTCGTCATCCTGATCGGCGCCGCGCTCGCCGTGCTCACGTTCGGTGTCCCCGCCGTCTCGCGCACGCGGCGCGGCGCGGTCGTGGTCATCGGCACTGGTGGCGCGGTCGCGCTCATGGTCGCGATGGCCTCGCTGACGGTCGAGTCGTCCTGGCTCTACGAAGGGGGCTACGGCCTCGTCGCGATCGCCATGGCACTGGTGCTCCTGGCGGCGGCGCAGCCGGGCTTCAACCCGCTCGCGCGCCTGCTCAGCCTGCGCGCCCTCGTGGGGCTCGGGCTCATCTCCTACGGCGTGTACCTGTGGCACTGGCCGGTGTCGCTGTGGATCACCGAGGGGGGCACCGGGATCGGGGAGCCGTGGCTCTTCCTCGTCCGGTCGGTGGTGACGCTCGCGGTCTCGCTCGCGAGCTACGCGCTGCTCGAGCAGCCGATCCGGACGGGCACGCTGCGCCTCGGCTTCCGCCCGGGCACGGTGGCCGCGGCCGGCGTCGTGGTGGCGGTCGTCGTCGTGCTCGTGGTGCCGGCCGTGGCGTTCCCGTCCGTGCGCACCGCCCCGACCACCGCGGCGCCTGCGGCCGAGGTCGTGGACGTCCAGGCCGGGTACGCAGGCGCCCCCCGCTGCGACGGCGGAGCGGCACCGGCCACGCGGATCGATCCCGACCGACGCCTCGTGGTCCAGTTCGAGGGCAACTCGCTCGCGGGTGAGATGCGTGACTGCCTCAGGAAGATCATGCGGCCGCGCGGCGTGCGGTTCGCGACGGTCAACCCACCCGACTTCCTGCTGTGCAACGAGCTGCCGGCGATCAGGGAGCAGGTGCAGAAGACACGTCCGGACGCCGGGATCCTCTTCGCGTTCGTCGCGTACGACCCGCGCTGCGGCGAGCCGTGGCACCGCTCGGTCGACGACCTGATCGCGATCTGGAAGGACGCCGGGATGCACGTCTTCCTCGTGCCGTCGCCCGGGTTCATCACGGGCACCCAGGAGGCCGACAACCTCAGCACGGGCCCCGCGCAGGAGGCGATCTACTACGGGGCGCTCGCGGCGCAGGACCCCGAGCACATCACCCTGCTCGACGCGGGCTCGTTCGTCCGCACCGACACGGGGGAGTACGTGTGGCGCATGCCGTGCCTCCCGGGAGGCGAGCCGGGATGCGACGCGAACGACACGGTCGGGGTCCGGTACATCGACGGGCTGCACTTCTGCACCGATCCCGAGTTCTCGGGCCACGGCTGCGTCGGGGAGCAGTACATGGGCGGGCAGCGACGCGGCGCGTCGTCGATCGCCGCCGGACTGATCCCCGGGCTGGAGGCGCTGGTGGCGAGGAGCTCGGCCCAGGCCGCGAGCGGCTGAGGCTCGGCCCAGTTCGCGCGCTCGGTCGCGTCGCCTTCGCGTTCGCTCCGATCGGTGAGCGTTGCTCGCTCCCGCCGGCGGCCTACGTCCGCCGGGAGGGCCGGGAGGGCGGGGAGCGTCCCGCGCGTGCGTGCTCGGCGACGTGGTGACGCCGGCAGCGCAGCTCGAGGTTGTCGAGATCGGTGCGGCCTCCGAGGATCCAGTGGAGCTTGTGGTGGGCGTCGCACCATTCGGGTGGGGCGGTGCACCCGGGCTCGACGCACCCGCCGTCGCGGATCGCGAGCGCTCGGCGCTGGGCCCCGCTGACGACCGGCGTCGCCCGCCCGAGGTCGAGGATCGTGCTCGTGCCCCGCATCAGCACTCGGCTCACCGCGGCGTCGCACGCGAGCCGCACCGCGGTCGCGTGATCGATGGGATCGCCACCGAGGAGCTCGCAGCGGGTGTGCACGAGGTCGGTCGGGAAGCGGCCCTGGAGGCGATCGAGGTCGACGACGACCGCCAACGTCGTGCCGGCTCCGGGCGTGCCCCCGACCAGGGTGCCGAGCGCGTCGGCGCGCCGCTGCGACAGGCTCCGCGGGGGCTCGGGACCGTCGACCGGGTCGGGCGGCTCCAGCGCGTCGAGCGCCGCGGCGAAGCGCGCGCCGGTCTCCGCGTCGACCCACCCGTCGATGCGGGCCATCGAGTCGAGCATCTGCGAGATGTGGAGGTGGCGCCGCGCGATCCGTGCCTCGGACGGCTCTCGGCCGACGAGGTTCTCCGCGAGGGAGCGCCAGTGCTCCATCGGGATCTTGAAGTCTTCGGGCGACGTCACGCGTGCGGCGTCGAGGATCCCGTCCTCGTGTTCGCCGTAGAGGTCCTCGACGTGTCGCGCCGCGCGCGCCGCGACGTGCACGTGGGCAGGAGAGATGTCGCCCGCGGCGAGCGCCTTCGCCGTCGACTGGTGACCCTGCACGAGCCGCGCGGAGCGGACGAGCTCACGGGCGTCGTGCGTGGTGACCGCAGCGCGCTGTGAGAGCCACGACGCGGCGCTCAGCGATCCGTCCTCGGCCCAGGCGGCCATCGCGTCCCACTCGCCGGCGCAGCGCAGCACCTCGGCGGCCACCTCGTGCTGGTGCGAGAGCAGCTCGAGCAGCCGCACGGACACGGCGACAGCCGACCACCCGAGACGGTCCTCCGCGGCGATCTCGTCCAAGTCGAACATGCCCTCAGTATGAGGACAGGGTGTGACACCCGCCTCCCGGCACAGACCCGCAGGTCAGAGGCCCGGAAGTGGCCACCGGGGCGGGAGCGCCCCTTGTGGTCTGTCCCGCGCGGTGACTAGCGTTCGGTCATCCACAGGGAGAGCGAAGATCTCCCCAAGCAATCCCCAGGTCGGGGGGAGTCCTACACATGGCTGTCCACAAGTCGGAGCTCCCGCTGTCGGGTGAGCACAGCTTCCCGGGCGGATACGCGACGATCAGCCGCTGCCGCCGCTGCGGGATCGTCATCGGGTTCGGGGACCGCTGCGACCTCTGCGTCGGAGGCGCGACCAGCCACGTCGACGCGCCGGGGGAGTACAAGGGCCGCCACCACACCGAGTGGTCCGCGACCGTCGACGAGCTCATCATCCAGGGCGACGACGACGAGGCCGAGTCCCTCCTCCTCCACCTGATCGCGGCGACGGAGGCGGAGGCGCTCCTCGCCGCGGTGCCGCCGTTCGAGCGTCACTTCCGGCGCCTCGCGCAGATCGCAGTCCGGCGCGGCGACACGAAGTTCGAGGCGAAGATCCTCGCGCGGTACGAGCAGTGCGCCCGTCGTCCGTACGACGACGCCGAGCGCGCCACCAGCTGACGCCAGCCGGGCGCGGCGCATCAGACAGGCATCGGAGCCGCTTCGTGCCGTGAGGTGCGGTAGAGGCGGACGGGGTCGGGGATCCCGCGCATCACCACCGGCCCGAGCTCTTCGAGCTGGAAGCGCGGCAATGCATCGCCTGCTGCTTCGGCGACGTCGGCCGAGATGAGGAGCTCACCCGGGCCGGCGGCGCCGGCGATGCGCGACGCGAGGTTCACGGCGTGACCGACCAAGTCGTCACCGCGGGGCGTCGGGCAGCCCCAGTGCATGCCCATGCGCACCCACAGCGGTGAGCCGCCGCGCGTCACTTCGGCGAAGCGGTCGAGCAGCTCGAGGCACGTCTCGAGGGCAATGGGAGCGGCCGGGATCCAGAGCATGAGCCCGTCGCCGAGATCCTTGACGATCCGGGCCTGGGGAGGGAGCGCGTCGTGGACGAGGCGACCTTGGAGGTCGAGCAACGCGAGCGCTTCGTCATCCCCGCGGGCTGCGGTGAACTGGGTGAATCCGACGATGTCGGTGAACACGATGGCGCCGACGCTCTGGCCGCCGGCTGCGTTCACCGTTCGGTCACCGTGACGCTGCCACTTCGGGTGGTGACCCGGACGGCCCCGTCGGTTCCCGGTGCACAGTCGCAGCGAACAGCTCCGCTCGCGGCGTGGAGGTCGGTCGCCGGGTGCTGCCCCTTGGGCACGGTGATGGTGACCGAGCCGGAATGGGCGTCGACATCGACGGTGCCGGGTTCCGCGACTCCGAGGGTGACGGTGCCGCTTCCCGCGTGCACGGTCGCGGAGCCGACTGCATCCGCGTCGATGCCTCCCGACACGGTGGCGAGGTCGACGGATCCGGCGCGGCCGACGCGGAGGTCGCCGCTCTGGGAGTGGCAGCGACATGCTGAGTCGCAGCTCCGCACTTCGATGCTACCGGAGGCAGTGCGCGCGTCGGCCCCTCCGACCTGGTCGATCTCGATCGTGCCGCTCTCGGTCGTGACCCGCGCCTGCCCGAGTCGTCCCTGCAGCGAGATCGAACCCGACGCCGTGCCCACGAACACGTCGGTCCCGGCCGGGCAACGCACCTCGACCTTGCCCGAACGCCCGACGACCTCGATGCCCTGGGCACCGGAGGTCACGGCTTCGGCGCCCCGCTCCACCAGGACGTCCGACCGGTCTTCGCCGACGACCGTCACCGAGCCCGACTGTGTCGTCACTCGGACGGTCGTTGCGCCCGCCACCGGGATGATCGTCGGTTGCCGCCCCACGACACTCGAGTATGCGTCACCGACGCGAGTGCGGCGGCGTGACTCCGGTCACGGCGTCGCGGCCACACCGTGGCTCGGCATGAGATCTCGGTTGAGCCAGTCGGCGCAACGCGTCTCTTCCGGATCTCGTGACGATCACGGCCCGCGTCTCTGGTTGCCGAATCACCCAGCCGTGGGTCACGAACACGTGGCACACGGCCGCGCCGAGGCTTCCGCCCAGGTGCGCCTGGCGTTCGGTCCAGTCGACGCACGCGGTCGCGAAGCGTCGCCGAGCCTTGGCCGTTCGCTCCAGATCGATGCCGAAGCGTGTGAACACCTCGGGCCCGGCCGGTCCGAGGCCGACGTCCTCGTCGTGTACCTCGAGTGCGTGAACATCGATGAGACGTTGGAACAGCTCGACCCCGAGGACGCCAGCAAGGTGGTCGTAGCACGTGCGCGCCCGCGAGAGCGTCGGAGTCGCCCGTGCTTCGTGCGAGCTGCGGGAGAGCGCGGCGAGCGCTTCGAGCAGCGTTGCCACCGACGCGTTCGCGATGCGGTAGATCGACTTCCTCCCGTCGCGGTCGAACGCCACGAGGTTCGCGTCTCGGAGGACTCTCAGGTGGTTCGAGACGAGCGCCTGCGGTCTGTCGAGCTCGGCAACCAGCTCGGCAACGGCGGCCCGGTCCTCGGTCAGCCGATGGAGGATGGCGAGTCGCGTCTCGTCGGCGACCGCATGAGCGACGGTGAGCTGCGAGGACACTCGATCAGGGCCGCAGGAAGGTGCATTGATGCATCATGACTAGATGATATATCGTGTGCCTTCACGGCGCGGGAGATCGGATGCCCGCGGGGGAGGGGAGCACGATGTCGACCGGACAGGAGATCGAGTGCTTCGTCACCGCCTTCGCCGAGCACTGGGCCGAGGCTGACGGCGGGCTCGACCGCCTCATGCACCGCGGAGCGACGTTGCGCGTCGCCGGCGCGCGCGTGCCCTATGCGTTCGACGAGGCCGAGCAGTTCGTCGCGACGGTCAAGCGCGGCGTGCCCGACATCGAGCTCCGAGTCCTGGAGTGGGCGGCCCGCCGGGAGTCCGTCTTCACGGAGTGGGAGATGTCCGGGACGCTCGGAGGGCGACGAGTGTCCTGGCAGGGGATCAACCGCAACACGCTCGAGGGATCGAAGTCGGTCGCCGCGATCTCGGGTTGGGACCGCTGGTCGCTGCTCGAGCAGGTGGAGCCGGAGCGTCCGCCGCTCGACCTCGCTCGCGAGCTGCTCCGGATCCAGACGGGGCAGTGATCCGGGTTCCTGGTCAGCACGCCTAGGCTGCGCCGCCGTGGCCCGGCGATACCGCTTCCCGCGCGCGGCAGTGGCGACACCGCACTACCTCGCCAGCGCGGCGGGTGCCGCGACGCTGGCCCGCGGCGGGAACGCCGTGGACGCAGCGCTCGCGGCGAACCTCGCCCTCGGGGTCGTGGCTCCCTACCTCTGCGGGTACGGCGGTGACGTCTTCGCCATCGTCTGGGACGGCGAGCTGCACGGGTATCTGGGCTCGGGTCGCTCGGCTGCCGCCGCGTCACGCGACGACGTGCAGGCGCGTCACGGGCACATGCCCGTCTTCGGCGCCGACAGCGTGACGACTCCGGGCGGGCCGGCGGGATGGTTCGCGCTCCTCGAGCGGTTCGGCACGCGCGACTTCGGCGAGCTCGCCACCGAGGCGGTCCGCCTCGCGCGCGACGGCTTCGAGGTGACGCCCGCCGGGGCGATCCCCTTCGAGGAGTCGCGACAGATGTACCGCTCGTTCGAAGCCTGGATGCAGGTGTACGGCACGGTCGACGTGGGGTCGGTGCTGCGCCAGCCCGCGCTCGCGCGCACGATCGAGGCGCTCGCGGCCGATGGTCCCGACGCGTACTACCGCGGCGCGATCGCCCACGCGATCGCGGGCGCGATCGCCGACGGCGGCGGCAGCCTCGCGGTGACCGACCTCGCCTCCCACACGGGCGAGTGGGCGGCGCCGCTGCGCGCGCCGTACCGCGACGTGGAGATCGCCGAGCTCCCGCCGCCGACGCAGGGCGCGAGCACGCTCGAGGCGCTCCGGATCCTCGACGGCTTCGATGACCTCGGCCGGCGGGACCCGGTCGCGCGGGAGCACCTGCGCATCGAGGCGTTCAAGGCGGCGATGGCCGACCGAGACCAGTGGATCACCGACCCCGACGCCATGCCGGTCGCCGCCTCGACGCTGTACTCGGACGGCTGGGTCGCCGCCCGCCGAGCCGCGATCGACCCCGACCGGGCCGGGACTCCGGATGCCGCGCTGGCCCAGCCGGGCGGCACGGCGTACCTCTGCGCGGCCGACGCCGACGGGCTCATGGTGAGCCTCATCCAGTCGAACTTCGTCCACTTCGGCTCCGGGGTGCACGTGCCCGAGTGGGGGATCAACCTGAACAACCGGGGCTTCTCGTTCTCGCTCGATCCCGCGCGCCCGAACGTGCTCGCGCCCGGGAAGCGGCCGATGCACACGCTGATCCCGGCGATGGGGCTGCGCGACGGCGAGCCGTGGCTCGTGTTCGGCTCGATGGGCGGCGACGCGCAGGCCGCGGTGCACGTGCAGGTCTTCGGGCACGTCATCGACGAAGGCGCGGACCCGGCCGACGCGATCTCCGAGCCGCGTTGGCGCGCCGATGTCGGGACGTGGACGGTGCGCGCCGAGACCCGCATGCCCGATGCGGTCGTGGCGGGACTGCGCGCGCTCGGTCACGACGTTCGCACGACGAGCGGGTACGACTCCGGGATGGGTCACGCGCACGCGATCTGGCGCACCGCGGGCGGCTACGGCGTCACGTCGGATCCGCGCTCGGAGGGCAGCGCACTCGGCCTCTAGGGAATCGCACCCCGGGTACCCTTGACGCGTGGCCGACGTGAAGTCCGTCGACGACGTGCGCGACGCACTCGCCGAGAACGACTACCTCGCAGACGACGGGCTCGCGACCGCGATCTTCCTCGCGCTGCGCCTCGAGCGCCCGCTGCTGCTCGAAGGCGAGGCCGGCGTCGGCAAGACGGAGGTCGCCAAGGTGCTCGCGCGCTGGACCGGCGGGGAGCTCGTGCGGCTCCAGTGCTACGAGGGGATCGACGTCGCGCAGGCGGTCTACGAGTGGGACTACTCGCGCCAGCTGCTGCACCTGCGGGCGACCGAGGCGGGCGGGGCTCCGGTCGACGAGGACGAGCTGTACTCCGAGCGCTTCCTCGTGCGGCGGCCGCTGCTCCGGGCGATCGCCTCCGACGACCCGACGCCGCCCGTGCTCCTCATCGACGAGGTCGACCGCGCCGACGACGAGTTCGAGGCGTTCCTGCTCGAGATCCTCGCCGACTACTCCGTGACGGTCCCCGAGCTCGGGACGTTCCGAGCACCGCAGCCGCCGATCGTCGTGGTGACCTCCAACCGGACCCGCGACGTCCACGACGCGCTGAAGCGGCGTTGCCTGTACCACTGGATCGAGCATCCCGACTTCGAGCGCGAGCTGGCCATCCTGCGGGTGCGGGCACCCGAGGTGCGCGACGGGCTCGCGCGGGAGGTCGCAGCCGCGGTCGAAGCGCTGCGCGACCTCGATCTCTACAAGCCGCCGGGGGTGGCCGAGACGATCGACTGGGCGCACGCCATCGCTGCGCTCGACGCGGCCCACCTCGATGCCGCGACCGTCGACGTCACGCTCGGCACCGTGCTCAAGTACCGCGAGGACCAGCAGCGCGCGCGCGCGCACGGCCTCGGTCAGCTCGTGGCGGGCGCGGGGGAGCGCCACGGTGCCTGACGCCCCGGTCGCGCCCGCACCGCCGGCCGACGCGACCGACGCAGACCGGGCCGCCGTCGCGTTCGCGCGCGTGCTGCG
>JBBDWT010000001.1:52071-55689 GCA_040902705.1 Acidimicrobiia bacterium
CGTGCTGCGCGGTGCGGGGCTCGACGTCCCGGTCGGCGCGACCATCACGTACGCGCGCGCGCTCGACGCCGTCGGGCTCGACCGCCGCGACGACGCCTACTGGGCCGGGCGAGCGACGCTGCTGCGCAGCCCCGAGGACGCCTCCGTCTACGACCGTGCGTTCCACGCGTTCTGGGACCGTCGCGACGCGACGAGCCCGGCGGACACGGGGCCACCGCCGCTCGAGATCGCCGTCGCGTTCGACGACGGCACCGGCGCCGAGCCGCCCGATGCGCCCACGGACGACGACGCCGACGTCCCGGTCGTCGCCGTCCGGTGGAGCCGGGCCGACATCCTGCGCCAGCGCGACTTCGCGACGTACACGAACGCCGAGCACGCAGAGGCTCGTCGCCTGATGGCCGACCTGCGGCTCACCGGAGCGCTGCGCACCTCCCGACGCAAGCGGCCGGTCCGGCGCGCACGCGGCACGCCCGACCTCCGCCGCACGGTCCGCCGCTCGCTGCGTGCCGGTGGTGAGCCCGCGAGCCGTGCGTTCCGCGCACCGGCCACCAAGCCCCGGCGAGTCGTCCTGCTCTGCGACATCAGCGGCTCGATGGAGCCGTATGCCCGCGCGCTGCTCCGCTTCCTGCACGTCGCGGTCGCCGGCCGCTCGCGCGTCGAGGCGTTCGCGCTCGGCACCCGGCTCACGCGGCTCACCCGCGAGCTGTCCAGCCGCGACCCCGACGCGGCGCTCGCGGCAGCCGCGCACCGCGTCGTCGACTGGTCGGGCGGGACGCGCCTGGGAGAGGGGGTCCGCGCCTTCAACGACCGTTGGGGCGTGCGGGGCATGGCCCGCGGTGCGGTGGTCGTGGTGCTGTCGGACGGTTGGGACCGCGGTGACCCCGAGGTCCTCGCCGAGGAGATGGCACGCCTCGCGCGGGTCGCACACCGGATCATCTGGGTGAACCCGTTGAAGGCGACCGCCGACTACGCGCCCCTCGCGCGCGGCATGGCTGCCGCGCTGCCCTACGTCGACGACTTCGTGACCGGCCACTCGGTTGCGGCCCTCGAAGAGCTCGTCGCGGTGATCGGACGGCCATGAGGGAGCTCCTCGACGACATCGACCGGTGGCGCACGCAGGGCAAGCGGGTTGCCGTGGCGCGCGTGGTCGGGCTCGACGGGTCGGGCCCCCGCGACCCCGGCGCGGCGATGGCCGTGAGCGACGCGGGCGAGGTGGCCGGCTCGGTGTCGGGCGGGTGCGTCGAAGGCGCCGTCGTGTCCGAGGCGCTCGCGGTGCTCGGCGGCGAGCGGCCGCGATCCGTCGTCACGTTCGGGTACTCCGACGACGAGGCGTTCGCGGTCGGGCTCACGTGCGGCGGCACGATCCACGTCTATGTCGAGCCCCTCGACTGGTGAGCTGGGTGAGCTGATGGAGCCTCCCGGCGCGCCGGACGCGACTCCGGTCTTCGACCTCCTGCGCGACGCGCTGCGCGCCGAGCAGCCGGTCGCACTCGCGAGCGTCGTCGGCGGTCCGGGGGTGGGGGCGAAGCTGCTCGTCGCGCCCGACACCCCGGCGGTCGGGTCGCTCGGTGACCGGGATCTCGACCGCGTGGTCGCGCGCGACGCGCGGGGCGAGCTCGAGTCGGGGACGACGGTGACCCGGCACTACGGCCGCCACGGCGAAGCCCGCGAGCGCGTCGTCGAGGTGTTCATCGAATCGTTCGCGCCGCCGCCGCGCTTGATCATCTTCGGCGCGGTCGACTTCACCGCGGCCCTGGTGCGCGCCGGGAAGCTCCTCGGGTACCACGTCACGGTGTGCGACGCGCGGGAGGTGTTCGCCACCCGGGCGCGGTTCCCGCTCGCCGACGCGGTCGTCTGCGACTGGCCGGACCGGCACCTGCGGTCGATCGGTGCGTCGCTCGGACCGCGCGATGCCGTCTGTGTCCTCACCCACGACATGAAGTTCGACGTCCCGGCGATCGTGGCGGCACTCGGCACGCAGGTCGGGTACCTCGGCGCGATGGGCAGCCGCCGGACCCATGCCGACCGGGTCGAGCGCCTGCGCGATGCCGGAGTCGACGATGCCGGCCTGGCCCGGCTCATGGCGCCGATCGGGCTCGACATCGGCGCCCGGACGCCCGAGGAGACGGCCGTCGCGATCTGCGCCGAGATCATCGCGTCCCGCACCGGCAAGCCCGCGCCATCGCTGCGCGACGCCCGCGGGCCGATCCACGCCCTCCGGGCCCCGTCGTCCCCGGCACCGGGGTAGCGCCGGGGACCGGCTCCTCCACGGGGTCACCGCAAGGCGCCACGTACGATTGGGGGATGGGGATCCCCGAGCGCGACCCGGCCCGACGGGTGCTCACGATCCCCAACCTGGTGAGCGTCGTGCGGCTCCTGTGCGTGCCGCTGTTCGTGTGGCTCCTGTTCGGGGCCGACGAGCGCACGGCCGCGCTCGTCCTCCTCTGCGCCCTCGGGGCCACCGACTGGGTCGACGGGTACATCGCCCGGCACTTCGACCAGGGGAGCGACCTCGGCAAGATCCTCGATCCGACCGCCGACCGCATCCTGCTCCTGACCGCCGTGCTCGCGCTGATGATCGACGGGGCCGTGCCCACCTGGTTCGGCGTCGCGGTGCTCCTCCGGGAAGCCGCGGTGAGCGTCGCCACGCTCGCGCTCGCGGCTGCCGGCGCACGGCGCATCGACGTGCAATGGACGGGCAAGGCGGGGACGTTCGCGTTGATGTTCGCATTCCCCGGCTTCCTGTGGGTCAGCAACCTCGGGCCGGGGACCCAGCGCGACGTCCTCGAGCTGGCGACGTGGATGGTCGGCATCGGCGGTCTGCTCCTCAGCTACTACGCCGCGGCGGCGTACATCCCGCTCGCGCGCCGCGCGTTGCGTGACGGCCGTGCGGTGACACCATCGACGAACCTGGAGGCACCCGCGTGAAGGCAGTCATCCTCGCGGGAGGCGAAGGCACCCGCCTCCGCCCGCTCACGAGCAACCAACCGAAGCCGATGATGCCGCTCGTCAACCGGCCGATGCTGGAGCACATCGTCACGCTGCTCGCACGGCACGGCTTCGACGACATCGTCGTGACCGTCGCGTACCTCGGCAACCAGATCCGCGACTACTTCGGGGACGGCTCGGAGTTCGGTGTCACGATGCGGTACGCGACCGAGGACAGCCCGTTGGGCACCGCGGGCTCGGTCCGCAACGCGTCGGTGGAGCTCGACGACACGTTCCTCGTGATCTCCGGTGACGTCCTCACCGACATCGACCTGTCGGCGCTCGCCGACGCGCACCGGACCAGTGGAGCGCTCGCGTCGATCGCGCTCAAGCGCGTCGAGAACCCGCTCGAGTTCGGGATCGTGATCACGAGCCCCGAGGGTGCGATCGAGCGCTTCCTCGAGAAGCCGACCTGGGGCCAGGTGTTCTCCGACACGATCAACACCGGGATCTACGTGCTCGAGCCCGAGGTCTTCGACTTCATCCCCGAGGGCGAGGTCGTCGACTTCTCGAGCGACGTGTTCCCGGCCGCGCTGGCGAAGGGCCTGTCGCTGCACGGTCACGTCGCCGACGGGTACTGGGAGGACGTCGGCACGAGCGAGGCCTACCTCCAGGCGCATGCCGACGTGC
>JBBDWT010000002.1:0-1249 GCA_040902705.1 Acidimicrobiia bacterium
GGATCCCGAGCTGCTGGTTCTCCTGCTGGCGGATGAACCCGGCGCAGTAGTTCATCGCGAGGCCGACCCGTCGTTCCTCGGTCGTGTTCGCGCCGCCGCCGTGCCACAGGCTTCCGTGCCAGACGAGCACGCTCCCCTTGGGCATCTCGGCCGGGATGGAGTCGTAGGGCGCGCCGTAGTCGGGGGAGTGGTCCGCGAGGTGCGAGCCGGGGATGACGCGCGTCGCGCCGTTGGCCTCAGTGAAGTCGGTGAGCGCCCACATCGAGTTGCACACGGTCGGCGCGTGCGGCTTGTCGAGGGGGATCAGCTGGTCGTCGGCGTGGATCGGCTGCGCCGTCTCGCCCGGCTGGATCGCGATCGACGAGAGCGACGAGACGAGGCAGCCCCGGTCGAGCACGCGCTCCACGATCGGCAGCACGTTCTCGTGCACGGGGACCGCCTCGTAGAGCCGACCCAACGCGAGGAGGTTGTAGATGCGCACGGTGCGCGAGCCCTCGAACGAGTTGTCGGCGGGCACGACCTCGTACCGGTCCTCGAGCCGGCGGAGGTCGTCGACGAGCGCATCGACGATGGTCGCTCCGATGGCGTCCTCGACGATCGTGTAGCCGTCGCGAGCGATGGCCGCTGCGTGGGCGTCGAGCGTCGCGGCGTCGAGCACGGGACGAAGGCTACCGTCGGACCCGTGGCCATCTACGCGCTCGGTGCCTCGGAGCCGGCAATCCATCCCGAAGCGTTCGTGCACCCCGATGCGACGGTGATCGGCAACGTCACCATCGGCGCCGACTCGACGATCTGGCCCCAGGCCGTGCTCCGGGGCGACTACGGCCGCATCGAGATCGGCGCGCGCACGTCGATCCAGGACGGCAGCGTCGTGCACTGCACGCAGGAGCTCCCCACGATCGTGGGTGACGACTGTGTCGTCGGCCACCTCGTGCACCTGGAGTGCTGCGTGGTCGAGAACGGGTCGCTCGTGGGATCGAACTCGGTGGTGCTGCATCGCGCGATCGTGCGCACGGGAGCGCTCGTTGCCGGGAGCGCGTTCGTGCCGAACGGCATGGAGGTGCCGAGCGGTGCGATGGCGATGGGCGTGCCGGCCAAGCTCAAGCTCGACGCGGTCGACCCGGGGATGATCGTCCCGCTCGCCAAGGGCTACGTCGACAACGGGCGCCGCTATCGCGCCGAGCTCCGCCGCCTCGACTGAACGCATCGGGGTTTTGGCGTCGGAAACATGCGCTGAGCGCATGTTTCC
>JBBDWT010000002.1:1259-10514 GCA_040902705.1 Acidimicrobiia bacterium
CCCCCCCCCCCCCCCCCCCCCAAAACACTCAGGGGGACGCGGTCAGCCCTTCACGTAGGCGAGCTTCTCGGCGACCAAGCCGTCGCGAACGCGCAGGACGTCGACCCCGTGGATGCCGTTCGCGGTGCCGTCGTCGTCCGTCCAGGAGTACACCCAACGCACGATGCACCGGTCACCGGTGGCGATCACCTCTTCGGCGTCGAAGTGCGCGGTGGGCGACGACGCGAAGAACGCCTCCCACGCGGCGCGCACCGCGTCGGTGCCTACGTGACGCTCACCCGCAGGCGGGCTCGTGCTCTCGAACACCGCGTCGTCGGTCATGTGCGCCATGACGGCATCGACGTCGTGAGCGTTGAACGCTTCGTTGAACGCGTCGACCGCGGCGATCGTCGCGGCGGAGTCGTCGGCCATGACGCGGCTCCCGTCCCGACCCAGGGTCACTCCGGGTCGTTGTCGCCTTCCGGGGCACGGTACTCGTCGGGTTCGATGTAGATCACGTGTGCGTTCGGGACCGCGGTGCGGATGCGGGCCTCGAGCTCGTCGATCGCGCGTCCGAGGATCTCGATCGTGGGAACGTCGAAGTCGATCTTCGCGGCGACGAGCAGCTCCTCGGGACCGAGGTGCTGGGTGCGCAGGTGGATGAGCCGGTCGACGCTGGGATCACTCTCGATCGAGTCGGCGATCTTCTGCTGCTCCTCGGGCGAGGCCGACTCGCCGATGAGCAGGCTCTTCATCTCGATCGCGAGCACCACGGCGATCGCGGCGAGGAGGAGGCCGATCGCACAGCTCCCGAGCGCGTCGAACACCTCGTTGCCGGTGATGACCGTGAGGGCCACGCCGAGCAGGGCGAACGTCAGGCCGATCAGCGCGCCGAGATCCTCGAGCAGGACGACCGGGAGCTCCGGGGTCTTCGACGTCCGGATGAAGCCCCACCACGAGTGCTTGCGCCGGACCTTCGCCGCCTCGTGCACCGCGGTGCGCAACGAGGCACCTTCCAACACGACCGCGAGCCCCAGGACGGCGAACGCGACGATCGGGTCTTCGAGCTCGTGCGGGTTGATGAGCTTGTTGATCCCCTCGTACAACGCGAACATCGCACCGAGGGAGAACAGCACGAGCGCGACGACGAATGCCCAGAAGTACCGCTCCCGCCCGTAGCCGAAGGGGTGCAGCCGCGTCGGCGCCTTCTCCGCTTGCCGGCCGCCGAGGAAGAGAAGGCCCTGGTTGCCCGTGTCGGCGACGGAGTGGATCGCCTCGGCGAGCAGCGACGCGGCGCCGGTGACCGCGAACGCGGCGAACTTCGCGAGCGCGATCCCGAAGTTGGCGAGGAACGCGGCGGCGATGGCCCGGCGACTGCCCTCCTGCACGAACCGGAGGCTAGCGAGCAGGCAGCGCGTCGACGGTGAAGACCGACTTCGTCGGGATGCGGTGCTCGGAGAGCGCATCGGCGATGCGCACCGCGCCTCCGCCGGGTCCGTACCCGAGGAACGTGCCGCTGATGACGTCGGGCCCGGCGGGGGTCAGCCAGCCGATGCTCAGCGCACGCCCCCGACCGAGGCGCAGGCGTTCGTCCCACCCGTAGCGGGGCCGGCCGTCGGGGCCGACGCGTGCGAGGTGCCCCACGCGGACGCGCTGCACCGCGTACGACGTGCTCAGGATCATCGCCCGCTCCGGGCCGAGGAACTCGTGCGTCGCGTCGAGGAGGAGCCGCGCGAAGGTGCCGCCGTGGTGCGGCAGGTCGGGCTGCGCGAACAGGGCCCAGTGCGCGAGCTCGTGGAGCACGACGCCCTTCGTGCGGTAGCGGCGGGGGAGCGTGATCGTCTGCTCGCCGTCGTGGTGCTCGGCGAAGAACGCCTGCCGGGCACCGTTGCCGGGGCGGAAGCGGGGCACTCGGTCGAGGGAGTGGTCCGGGAACCGCGCCTGCCACCAGAGCGTGCCGACCACCCGCTCCGCGTAGTTCCGGCACGCGTCGAGCCCGGGCAGGGGGCTCGACGGCATCGGGTCTTCGGCGCGATAGATCCGCGAGCGCTGGGCGTCACGCGGCGGGCGAGAGCGTTCCACCCTTCTCTCGTATCACGCCACTGTGACAGTGACTGGGACCGTTCTCGACGGGCAACCCCTCTGCACGTGAGGGAGTCGTCTCTGTGATGAGCCGTTGGGCGTGCCTTGGGTTCCGGTGCGTGAGTGCCGCTGCCGTGCTCTCTGTGGTGGTCGCCGTGCCGGTGCCGACCGTCGCGGCTCGGGAGCCCGAGCCGCCGAGGTCCCGCTGCGTTCGTGAGGCGAGGGAGTCATTGGCTCCCGGACCGACCCCGATCTCGCAGTGGGTAGCGCTCGTGCCGGGCCCGGCCGATGTCCGGGTGTTCGAGTCGGTGGTGTGGACGGGTGCCGAGCTCATCGTCTGGGGCGGGGAGGAGGCCGAGGGGCGTCCGACGGCCGACGGCGCCTCATACGACATCGACTCCGGCAGATGGCGCGCGTTGCCGCAGGCGCCGATCGGTCCTCGGAGTGGTCACGTCGCGGTGTGGACGGGATCGGAGATGCTCGTCTGGGGCGGTGTGGGTCGCGGCGGCCAGCCGATGAACGATGCGGCCGCGTATGACCCGGAGCGTCGGAGGTGGCGACGCCTCCCCGACGCGCCGATCGACGCGACTGCGGGCGCGGTCGGCGCGTGGACCGGGACCGACCTCATCGTCTGGGGCGGGAGGCGCGGCGTCGACGCCGTCCACGCCGGCGCGGCCTACCGCCCGCGGACCAACCGGTGGCGCCGCATCCCCGCGGGGCCGCTCGCATCGCGTCCCGATGCGCCGAGCGCGTGGACGGGCTGCGAGCTTGTCGTGTGGAGCGGTCTGGCCTCGGAGAAGATCGGGATCGGTTCGCGAGAGTTCACCGACACCGCCGCGGCGTATGACCCTCGGGCGCGGCGTTGGCATCTGCTCCCCCCCCCGCACCGGTCGTTCCGGACGGCGTACCGACCGGCCTTCTCGACGAGGCCCGCATGGTGTGGACGGGAGGCGAGGTGATCCTCTGGGGGTACCTCGTCGCCTTCGATGGCAGCACCGAGCGTCAGTCCGCGCCCGCCGCGGCGTACGACCCGCTCGCGAAGACGTGGCGCGCGCTCCCCGACGCTCCGCTCGACCTCGCGCCGCCGTGGGAGGGTGCGGGCGGCGCGCAGATCGTCTGGGCCGGAGACGCCATGGTGGTCACCACCGGCAACCTCGACGTCGCCGGGACGCGGACCCTCGCGCTCGACCCGAGCACGGGTGCGTGGTCTCCGCTCGCGAGCCCGCCGACTGCACCGAACTACTCCGGAACGCTCGTGTGGACAGGGCGCGAGGTCATCGCGCTGGGGCAGGCGCCGACCGGTCTCGTGCTGCGGTGAGTCGCGCTAGGGCTCGAGCTGCATCGGGTTCTCGAACACGGCACCGGCGCTCGGCCCCTCGACCCGACCCTGCAGCGACGTCATGATCCCGTGCTCGCTCGCGAGCCGGGCCATGCTCTCGTTGCGGCCGGTGTACGAGGCGGGCTGGCGGAGCATCCAGACGATCCCCTCGGCGGCCACCTCGGTCGGCTCCCAGTCGGAGTGGTCGAGCTCGGGCGCGTTCGCGACGAAGCCCTCGGAGGCGACGGGCACGTCGATGCGGAAGGTGTTCACCGCGATCCCGTCCGGCCGGAGCTGCGCGGCCGCCGACACGGTGAGGTGCTCGAGCGCGATCTTCGACATCCCGTACGCCATCAAGGTGGGGAAGTAGTTCAGCGCCGCGAGCGACGAGACGTTGAGGATCGACCCCTCGCCGCGCTCGCGCATCCCGGGGACCACGGCATGGATCGCGATCAGCGGCGCGCGCAGGTTGACGTCGAAGACGAGGTCGTGGCGCTTCATCGACAGCGCGAGATCGCCGGGGAAGGTGATCGCCGCGTTGTTCACGAGGATGTCGACCCGTCCGAAGGCGTCGATCGTCGTCGCGACCATCTGCTCGACCTCGGCGTCGACCGCGAGGTTCGTCGGCACGGCGATCGCCTCACCGCCGGCCTCACGTGCACGCCGCACCGTCTCGTCGACCGTCCCCGGCAACGGGAGCGGCGTCGCATCGGTGGCGCGCGCCGCGCACGCGACCTTCACTCCCGCCGCCGCGAGCGCGACCGCGGTGGCGGCACCGACGCCGCGACTCGCGCCCGTGACGATCGCGACGCGTCCTTCGAGGTTCATTGGGCGCACGCTAGGTGAGCTTCGGCAGCGCCTGCTCGACGGTGAGCACCGCCTCGGAGAGATCCCCGACGCGCTCGACCCGCTCGAGCACCGCGGGCGCGTCGAAGTCGAGTCGCGCCGCCTCGCCGGTCTCGAGCGTCTCCGCGACCTCGTCCCACGACACGGGCGTCGACACGCTCGGAGTCGGTCGGGCGCGGAGGGAGTACGCGGTGACCGTGGTCTTGTGCCGGTCGTTCTGGCTCCAGTCGACGAACACCTTGCCGGCGCGCAGGTCGCGATTCATGACGACCGTCACGCGCTCGGGATGCTGCTTGGCGAGGAGCTGCCCGAGAGCCTTCGCGAGCTCCTTGGTCTGCTCGGAGGTGGCCCCCCGGATCGGCACCGCGAGGTGGAGTCCCTTCGAGCCCGACGTCTTGACGACCGTCGTGAGCCCGAGCCCGTCGAGCGAGTCGTGCAGCGCGAGCGCGACCCGGCAGCAGTCGAGGATCCCGGCGGGGGGCCCGGGATCGAGGTCGAAGACGATCGCCGTGGGGTGATCGGGGTCGTCGACCGTGGCCTGGTGGGTGTGGAGCTCGAGGGCGGCGAGGTTCGCCGTCCAGATCAAGGTGGGCAGGTCGTCGACGACGCACCCGGTGACCCCGTCGAGCTCGGCGGTGCGCACCCACTCGGGGGCATGCGGCGGGCAGCGCTTCTCGAAGAACGACTCGCCGTCGACCCCGTCGGGGTACCGGACCATCGTCACCACCCGATCCCGCAGGTAGGGGAGCATCACGGGGGCGATCCGGGCGTAGTAGTCGACCACCGCGGCCTTGGTGAACCCCGTCTCGGGGTACAGCACCTTGTCGAGGTTCGTGAGGGTCAGCTGACGGGCCCTGCCGTCGTCGCCAGCCACCTCGATCGCGGTCTTGGAAGACTGCGGCACAGTCTGCGAACCTATACGTATGCCGAGTGCGATCTGGTCAGGAACGGTGGGCTTCGGGCTCGTGAGCGTGCCCGTGAAGCTGGTGTCCGCGACGAAGAGCAAGGACGTCCGGTTCAACCAGCTCGAGGAGGGTACGGGCGCGCGCATCCGCTACCGCAAGGTGTCGGACGCAACGGGGGAGGAGGTGTCGAACGACCGCATCGTCAAGGGGTACGAGATCTCCCCGGGCCAGTACGTGGTCATGGGCGACGACGAGATCAAGTCGCTCGCTCCCAAGGCCAGCCGGACCATCGAGATCGAGGACTTCGTCGATCTCGACCAGATCGACCCGATCTTCTTCGAGCAGCCGTACTACCTCGCTCCCGACAAGCAGGGCCTCAAGCCCTACAAGCTGCTTGTCGAGGCGATGACGGAGCTGCGCAAGGTGGCGATCGGTCGGGTGATCATGCGCTCGAAGGAGAGCCTGGTCGCGATCCGCCCGGTCGACGGCGTGCTGTGCGTCGAGACGATGCGCTACGCCGACGAGGTCCTCGCGCCCGAGGCGGTGGTCCCCGAGGACGCGGAGGTCCCCGAGCCCACCGAGCGTGAGCTCGAGATGGCGAAGCAGCTCATCGACGCGCTCGCGGGCGACTTCGAGCCCGAGAAGTACCACGACGCGTACCGCGAGCAGGTCATGTCGCTGATCGAGCGCAAGGCCGCCGGCGAGGAGATCGTCGCCGAGCCCCAGCTCGAGGAGCAGGGCAAGGTCGTCGACCTCATGGCGGCGCTGGAGGCGAGCCTCGCGCGCGCCGGTCGCGGGGGTGGCGGTGACGAAGACGAAGCCGGAGACGAGGGCGAAGAGCTCCCGCCGGCGGCGAAGTCGAAGCGCACCGCCAAGAAGAAGCCGCGCGCGCGGAAGTCGGCGTAGCGGGCGGCGTGCCGTCGCGCGCGCTTCGCGTCAGGCGGCGGCGGGGAGCTCGTGGTCGTCGGAGTGGTCGTCGGTCGACCAGCCGCACCCGGCGCACACGCCGCCGTCGACGTCGGCGCCGTGGAACTCGGTGCAGGGCTCCCAACGCACCGCCGGGGGAGCCGGCGGCTCGAGGGTGATCGTCGTGCTCGTGTCCATCGTGGCTCCTGTTCGCTCCCGGGGCCCGGTCGGCCCCGTCACCCACAGGGAACCAGGGGGGTGTGACAGCCACGAGACGGCGCCCGGCAACGGGTTCTCGAGCCATGGGCGCAGGTTTCGAATCGTGCCGGGGTGCGAACGAAGAGTTCACGCGGTGCCGCGCCAGTCACGCGAGGGGCGGCCGAACGCGCCGGTCAGCCGACCCCTTGTAGCACACGTGCTACCCTGTCCTCGTGGAGAGCATCGGGCTCCGGGAGCTGCGACAGCACGCGAGTGAGCTGGTACGACGAGCTGAGGCGGGCGAAGAGCTGGTCGTGACGGTCTCGGGGCGCCCGGCCGCCGTTCTGGGGCCGGCGACACCGACACGCTGGCGCCGATTCGCCGACATCGCCGAGATCTTCGCCGGGCCTGCGGACCCGGCATGGGCGGCCGACCGTGAGCGAGTGGATCAGACGGTCGGCGACGCGTGGCTGCGCTGACTCGATCCGTCCTCGACACCAGCGTGCTCGTCGCAACCGACGTCCCGGCGCTCGCCGGTGAGCTGGCCGTGAGCGCGGTCTCGCTCTCCGAGCTGCACTTCGGGGCCCTCGTCACCGACGACCCCGACGTGCGAGCGGAGCGCCTGCGGCGACTCTCGCTGATCGAGCACCTCTACACGCCGCTACCGGTCGACGGTGCCGTCGCACGCAGCTACGGGCACTTGGCATCCGAGGTCGCGCGCCGCGGTCGTCAACCCCGTGCGCGGGTGATGGACCTGCTGATCGCGGCGACCGCGCACGCGCACGGTGCCTCGCTCGTGACGCGAAACGCGGCCGATCTCCGTGGCGTCGAGCACCTCATCGAGATCATGACCGTCTGACGCGCCATTCGGCCGCGAGGTCCCGCGCGAGCTCGATCCCGGACCGTCAGCGCTCGACCTGGACCGTCTTCCCGTCGCGCCACTGGCGGAGGACGAGGAACCCCCGGTCGAGCGCGCCGTGCTCGTACACGCCGAAGCCCATGGTCGTGCCGGCGTAGCCGCACGCAGCCGGGAGTCGCTTCACCCGCTCGAGCGCGTCCCGCACTCCGGCCCGGGTCGTGTGGTCGGTGATCGCGAGCGCCTCGCCGGCGAGCCGCCCGATGTCGACGAGGGCGCAGGGGACGGGCGCGACGGCAAGCGACGGGTCCAGCGCGGCGAGCGACCGCCGCCGCTCGTTGTCGTCGGCGATCGCGTCGAGGTACTCCCAACCGGCCCAGCCGTCGCGCCACTCGGGGCGCGCGTACCCGAACATGAGGGCCGAGTTCGCGACGACCGGTACGTCCCAGCTCGCGTCCGCCAGTGCGAGCGCGACGGCACGCGACGAGACCCCGAGGCCGAGGTAGACCACCGCGTCGGGGTCGGCGTCGCGCAGGCTGGCGACCGCCTGCGTCGCGTCCTCGGCCAGGGGCGAGATCGCGTGGCGTGCCGCGAGCTCGAGGCCGAGCAGCGCGGCGGCGTCGTCGAAGCACTCGGCGTAGCGACGCCCCACCGGCGACCGGTCGTGGACGACTGCCGCGCGCCGCATTCCGCGCTCGACGAGCCGTGCGGCGAGCGCGATCGGCTCTTCCTCCAACGAGCCCACCTGGTAGTGGAACCCGTAGTGGCCGCGCGTGCGCTCGCCGCCCGTGTAGTTGATGGTGACCAGGCCGACGTCGTCACCGATCGGTGTCGTGATCAGCGCGTTGTCGCTGATCGACGGACCGACGACGAGGAGGCAGCCGGCGTCGACCAGCTCGTGGAAGCCCGTGGTGACGTCGTGCTCGCTGCCCATCGGGAGCCCGGCGACCGGCTTCACGACCATCTCGATCTCGCGATCGAGCCGCCCGGCGTCGGAGACCTCGGCGAACCCGCGACGCACCGCGGCCTCCGTCGCCGTTCCGCCGTCGGCGTGCGGGAAGTCGAGCAGCACTCCGACGCGAACGGGTGCACCTCGCGGCATGACGGCTCCAGTGAGTCGGCTCGGCTCGGCTGCCGAGAGCGCTGCGCCTCCGTGCGGCCGGCCCGCGGGCCGCAGCGCTGCTCGCCCCATCCTGTCCCATCTCAGCGATCGCGCGCAGCGAACGCGACCGACGTTAGGGTCCGGGCGTGCACGCAGCCGCGCTGGCCAACGTGCTCGGGGCGCGGGATCGGGGGCTCGACCCCGGGTGGCCACCCGTGCTCGTCGCGCTCGTGGTGGTGGTGCTGGGTGCGGTGGTCGTCTCGGCGGTCGTGGTCCTGCGGGCGTTGCGCGCCGAGGCGCGCGGGTCGCGAGGCGGGCGAGGGAAGGGTGGGGCAACGAGGTGAAGCCGCGGTGATCGTGAACCCGCCCAAGTCCGCGCGGTTGCGGTTCGAGCCGGACGACCGCGTGGTGGTGATCGGCGCGCCCGAGTGATCGATCCGCTCCGGCGCCTCGTCGGCGCGACGCTGCGAGGCACCTGGGAGCACGCCAGTCGCTGGGCGGCGATCGGTGGCCGCGGCCGCCGCGTCCGACGGTTCCGGTCGTTCGGTGAGAGCAGCGCGATCTGTTTCCCGGTGACCGCGCTCTTCGGGGAGCGCTACATCAGCGTCGGCACCGGGACGGTGATCGGTCCGTACGTGACGCTGTCGGCCGGGGTGTCGCCCCAGCACGAGCTGGGCGACGTCGAGGTGGTGTCGATCGGCTCGCGGTGTCTCATCGGCCGGGGCAGCGGGATCGTCGGGCACCAGCGCGTGTCGATCGGCGACGACGTGTTCACGGGTCACAGCGTGTACATCACCGACGCGAACCACGGCTACGAGGACACGACGATGCCGCCGAGCCAGCAGTTCGCACGGTCGCGGCCGGTGTCGATCGGGTCCTCGTGCTGGCTGGGTCACGGCACGATCGTGCTGCCCGGGGCGACGATCGGGCGCCACGTCGTGGTGGGAGCGGGATCGGTCGTGACGGGCGAGCTGCCCGACTTCTGCGTCGCGGTCGGGAACCCCGCGCGCGTGATCCGCCGGTACGTCGAGGGTCAGGGGTGGGTCGACGTCGAGGGTCCGGA
>JBBDWT010000002.1:10614-10710 GCA_040902705.1 Acidimicrobiia bacterium
GCGTGATCCGCCGGTACGTCGAGGGTCAGGGGTGGGTCGACGTCGAGGGTCCGGAATAGGGGAGCGAGCGAGCGCGACCAGGCGCAGGAGCAGCCG
>JBBDWT010000002.1:10810-26517 GCA_040902705.1 Acidimicrobiia bacterium
AGCGTCCCCGAAGGGGCGGACGGACGTACCGTCCGCCCGAGCGAGCGCGACCAGGCGCAGGAGCAGCCGAGCGTCCCCGAAGGGGCGGACGGACGTACCGTCCGCCCGAGCGAGCGCGACCAGGGGAGGGGTAGTCGGGCGGACGCGCGTCGGCCGGTAGCTGCTCGAGCACGGTGACCGACGTGGCGTCATCGTGCAGGCCGACGTTCCCGTCGGGCCACCCGTCCGGCAGGTAGCGCGCGCCCTCCCGCGCGTACCGCCACAGGCCGGTGCCGTCGTTGCCGACCTCGTCGGGCCCGGTCGCCAACGGGTCCCACCAGATCACCGCGGCGTCGTCGCCACCGGTGAGATCGACGCGGGGCCAGATGTCGTGGCGTCCCCACGACAGGTGGAGGAACGGTGCGCTCGTCGGCCGGCCGGCCGGGAACCGGGACAGCCCGGCGCGGAACGTCTCGGGCCCGAGGGCGGGCCCGGCGAGGTGCACGCCCGTGAAGAAGAGCAGCGGCGCCTGCACGAGCAGTCGGAACGTCTTCGCGATCGGTGGCCGGCCCGACTGCCACACGAGGATGGAGGCGAGCTCGTCGACGTCGTCGGCCTGACGCGTCGGGAGGAGCGTGACACCGATCGCGTTGCGCCACTGCTCCTGGTCGTACTGGCGTCCGAACACGGCGGTGTCCGTGTAGGCGTACCCCATCACGACCCATTCGGGGAAGTAGCCCTGCGCGGTCGCTTCGCGCGTGAGGAACGTGGGGAACACCGGGTCGCCGGCGATGATCACGCTCGTGACCCCGGCCTCGCGCAGCGCGGCGATCGACGAACGCGCGGCTTCCCCGGCCGACTCGAGATCGAGCTGGTACGGCACCTGGGTCGCGAGGTCGACACCCTGCTCGTCCAGCAGGTCGGTGAACCTGGCGAAGCTCTGGTCGAACGTGCCGGGCTCGTCGTCGTAGCGCACGACGCCGAACCGGCGTTGCTCGCGGCGTAGCTCCGGGTCGCCCGCGAACCGCGCGCGCCGCCCCGCCAGCTCCTTGCCGACGAAGGCGGACCAGTGCTCCGCGGCCTGGTCGGGCGACGGGAGCGACGGCCAGATGTACGGCGCGCGCGACTCGAGGAACGACTGGGGCGCGGCAGTGGTGCAGTCGCCGATGCAGAGCACCTTGCGCGCGGCCAGCTCGTCGGCGTACGACGTCGTCTGGCTCGGGCCGCCGAACGACGCGAACGCCTTGATCTCCGTCGCGACCCGGATGGCGTCGGCCTTCGCGGTGACGTCGTCGTCGGGTGGTCCGCTGGCCCGGATCGGCACCAGCCGCACCCTCCGCCCGTACGTCTCGTAGTGCGCCTGGAAGAAGTCGACGTACTGCTGGATCGTGGCGAGCTCGGAGTCCAGCGTCTCGTCGCTGCCGCTGCGCTCGAGGAACGTCTGCTCGAGGAGGTCGGGCTGCGCCTGGTACACGGCCACGACGATCTCGTCTGCGCTCACACCGTTCGCAGTCGCGCCGCCGTTGTCAGCGGAGCGGGGGGGCTCGACGCACGGTGGCGCGTACCAGAGCGGGACGGCGACCGTGCCCCGCTCGACATCGCACGTCGGGCCCCAGTCGACGTCGACGCCCTGCGCCTGCGCCTCGGCGAAGGTGAGCGGCAGGTGGGTGGGTCGCGTGTCGCTCCCGTGCGGTGCCCCGCCATCCCCGCTGCCGTCAGTGCCGGTCAACGCGCCCGCGACGACCAGCGCGACCACGACGACGACGGCTGGGACGTACCGCAGGAGCCCGGCCGCGAGTGAGGGCTCGCGCGTGCGGGTCATGGCGCCTGCCCCACGTAGGCCGCGACGACCGCGGGATCGCGCACCACGTCGTGGGGCGCGCCATCGGCGATGACCACGCCACAGTCGAGAGCAATGATCCGGTCGGCGACGGCCGTGAGCAGACCGATGTCGTGCTCGATGATCACCAATGTCAGCTGCTGCTCGTCCCGGAGTCGCCGCAGGAGCGGGGCCATCTCCTCCTTCTCCGCGTGCGCGAGCCCGGCCGACGGCTCGTCGAGGAGGAGCACGCGCGGGTGCGAGGCGACGACGCACGCGAGGTCGAGGACCCGGCGCGTCCCCGTGGACAGCTCCCGCACGAACGCGTCGCGTCGATCGGCCAGGGCGAACTGCTCGAGGAGCTCGTCGACGCGCGCGCGGATCGCGGCTTCGGAGCGGGCGACGGCGGGGAGGTGGAGCGCGGCCGCGACCGGGTCGCGCACCTCGACCAGGTCGTCGCACGCGACGGCGACCGCCTCGCCGACCGTGAGCGCAGGGAAGAGCCGGGCGTCCTGGAACGAGCGTCCGAGCCCGGCCTGCGCACGCGACGCTGCGGATCGGTGGCCGAGCTGCGCGAGTGTCCCGTCATCCGAGCCGCCGGCGAGCAGAACGGTGCCGACGTCCGCGGCGACGAAGCCGCCGAGCACGTCGAAAAGCGTCGTCTTGCCGGCGCCGTTCGGACCGAGCAGCCCGAGGATCTCACCGTCGCGCACGTCGAACGACACGCCGTCGAGCGCGACGATCCCCCCGAACCGCTTCGACACGTTGCGCACCTCGAGTCGGGCACCACCGTCGCGGGCGGCTTCGGGACGGGAGGCCGGCGTCGCGGTCGGCGCGGGAGTCCCGCGGTCGAGGAAGACGGCGCGCACGAGGTCGGGGCGGTCGAGCAGCTCGCGGGTGGGGCCCTCGAAGCGCACGACGCCCTGCTCGAGGAAGTAGGCGCGCTCGGCGACCTCGAGTGCGAGGGGGACCGACTGCTCGACGAGCAGCATCGTCGTCCCGGCGGCGGCGAGCTCGCGTACGACACCGAGCAGTCGGTCGACGATCGCGGGCGCGAGCCCGAGGGACAGCTCGTCGAGCAGCAGGAGCCGCGGACGAGCGATGAGTGCCATCGCCAGGTTCAACATCTGCTGCTGGCCGCCGGAGAGGTCGCCCGCACGCGCGCCGAGGCGGTCGCGCAGCTCGGGGAAGCGTTCGAGCGCAGCGGTCGCGCTGCGTGCGCTGGTGTCGCCGTCGCGTCGGCGCGTCCAGGTCGCGAGCCGCAGGTGCTCCCGCACCGTGAGCCCTGGGAACGTGCCCGCATCCCCGGGTGCGCTCGCGACCCCGCGCGCGGCGATCGTGTCGGGGCGTTCACGTGTGATGTCGATGCCGCCGAGGAGCACGGAGCCGCCGGTCGCACGCGTGAGGCCGGCGATCGTGCGCAGCACGGTCGACTTGCCCGCGCCGTTGGTCCCCAGGAGCGCGACGACCTCGCCCTCGGCGACCGTCAGATCGACGCCGTGCAGCACGCGCGTGGTGTCGTACCCGGCGACGAGCCCGCGCACTTCGAGCATCGCCGGTGCCGCACCTTCGGTCGCGGGCATGGCCGTCATCGCGGCAGTGTCGGGTGCGGCGACGCGCGCCGGCTCGGGGGTGGACGGTGCGAGGCTCCCGACGTCGAGGCGTCGCCGACGGGCGACGCGCCTGAGCGCGGCGTCGCGCAGGTCGGCGAGCCCGCCGCCGATCCCGCCGGGGAGGAGCATCAACACGACGAGGAGGCCCGCGCCCGTGGCCAGGATCTGCCACTCCTGCGCGAAGTAGTAGTCGACGCCGCGCACGTAGACCGCGCCCAGCAACGCGCCGGGGATCGATCCCAACCCGCCGATCACCGCCATCGTGAAGACCTCGAGGCTCTCCTCGGGGCGGTACGGGCCGAGCGTCAGCCCGTTCTGCTGATGCACGAAGAGCGCGCCGGCGAACGCGGCGAGGAAGCCCGAGCATGCGAACGCGAAGAGCGTCGTCCGTCGGGCGTGGACACCGAATGCCTCGCTCGCGCGCTCGTTCTCGCGCACGGCGACCTGCGTCCGGCCCGAGCGTGTCCGCCGAAGACCGATGACGGCGAGGTACGCGAGCGCGAGGCCGCCGAGGCACACGTAGTAGAAGCGCGTCTCCGTACCGAGGTCGAGGCCGAAGAGGTCAGGACGCGGGATGCGCTCCGGCGGGAGCCAGTCGAGCGACGCGCCCTCGCCGAAGAAGCTCCGGTTGAGCAGCCACGACGACGTCGCGAGCGCGAACGCGAGGCTGGTCACCGCGAGCGTCAGGCCGCGTCGCCGCAGCGCCGGCAAGCCGATGAGGAGGGCAACGCCGGCGCCGACGAGCCCGGCACCGACGGTCGCGGGGACGAGGTCCCAGCCGAGCCGCGCCGTCAGCGCGCCGGCGACGGCGGCCCCGACGCCGACGAAGGCCATCTGGCCGAGGCTGACCTGCCCCGCCCATCCGGTCAGCACCACGAGTGAGAGGCCGATGATCGCGAAGACGAGGATCGTCGCGGCGAGGTTGACGCGGCTCTCGGAGAGCACGATCGGCACCGCGAGCAACACCGCGACGACGACGCCGGTGATGGCCCACCGCGCGGCCCGTACCTCCGGGAGCCGCGCCAGCTCGCGCGGCACCGGCCGGACCTCGCGTGCGGCCTGCCAGGTCGAGACGTCGGGCGATCGGTCGGATCGCACGCGCGTGACGAGCAGGGCGACGAGCACGACACCGAACAGCACCGGGTCGACGTAGGCCGGCTCCTGCCAGTGCCAGATCGCCGCCTGCTCGACGATGCCGAGCAGGATCGCGGCCCCGGCGATGAGCGGCAGGCGCTCCATCCCGCCGATCACCGCGGCGGCGAGGGCGCGCAGCAGGATCGCCGGCCCCAGGACCTCGCCGATCGGGAGACCGATGATCCCGGCGCGCAGGTACACCGCCAAGAACGCGAGCACGGCCGCGAGGACCCAGACGACCGTCCGGAGTCGCCGCACCGGGATGCCGAGCGTCGCCGCGCGCTCCGCGCGCTCGGCGCCGGCCCGCACCGCGATGCCGACGTCGGCGCGGGAGAAGAAGAGCGCAAGCCCGAGGAACACGAGCGGGATCACGATCACGGCGACGACGTCGGCGCCACGGAACGTGATCGGGTCGATGGTGACGGACGCGTCGAACGGCTGGGGGATGGTGCTTCCCTCGAGCGTGAACGCGCGGGGGAGCAGCAACGCGCCGGCCGCCAACAGCTGCGCGAGACCGATCGTCGCGACGGTGAGGACGAGGCGGGGCGACCGGGTGAAGCGGCGCACGATCACGATCTCGACGACTGCGCCGAGCGCGAGCGCCGTGGCCAGCCCGACCGCGAGGCCTCCCCACCAGCCGAGGCCGACGGTGCTGATGGTCAGCAGCACCCCGAGCGTCGCCGGCACCGCGCCCAGGTCGCCGGCGGCGAAGTTGATGACGCGGTTGGCGCGCCAGACGATCGCGAGGCCGAGCGCGAGCAGCGCGCTGAGTCCACCGACGATCGCGCCCTGGACGAGGACGCCCCACGGCACATCCCATGCGATGCGCGCGAACAGGACGACCGCGACCCCGACTGCGAGGGGGACCGCGAGCCGGCGGCTCGTGCCGATCATGTCATCACCCTCAGGCGGTCTCCCAGATCAGGACCTCGGAGCCGTCGGGCCCGGCGGTGAAGGTCCGCGGGCCGGCGTCGGTGAGCCGGATCGCGTCGCCGGTCTCGACGGCGCCCGCGCCGTCGAGCGCGCCGCTGCCGATCGCGACGAAGACGTGCACGTGCGGTGCATCCGGGACGGGGACGCTCGTGTTCGCTGCGAGACGCCCGACCCAGAGCACCGCGTCGCGCTGATGGATCGTCACCGCGCCGTCGTGGCCCGTGCCCGACGCGACCGGCACCATGCCGCCTCCCCGCAGCTGGTCGTTGACGTCGCGCTGCTCGTACCCGGGATCGATTCCCGCGGTGTCGGGCTGCACCCACATCTGCACGAGGTGCACGTCGGCAGTCGCGCTCGGGTTCATCTCGGAGTGGCGCACGCCGCGGCCCGCGCTCATGCGCTGCGCGAGGCCGGGATAGATGATGCCGTGACCGCCTGAGCTGTCGGTGTGCTCGAGCTCCCCTTCGAGCACCCACGTCACGATCTCCATGTCGGAGTGGCCGTGCGTGCCGAAGCCGGAGCCGGCGCGCACTCGGTCGTCGTTGCTGACGACGAGGAGCCCGTGGTGGGTGTTGCGCGGGTCGTAGTGGTTGCCGAAGCTGAACGAGTGCCACGAGTCGAGCCAGTCGATCTTCGTGTGGAAGCGCTGCTCGGCCGGGCGGACCTCGACGGTCGACATTGCGAGAGTATGGCCCGATGGACGACGACCTTCTCGACGGCATGCGGATCCTCGACTTCGGGCAGTGGCGGCCGGCCCCGTACGCGACCCAGCTGCTCGCCGACCTCGGGGCGGAGGTCCTCAAGGTCGAGCCGCCCGGCGGTGACCCGATGCGGGCGTTCCCCGCGATCTTCCGGACCGTCGCCGGCCACAAGCGCAGCGTCGTGCTCGACCTGAAGGATCCGGCCGCGCGCGCTCGTGCCCTCGAGCTCGCGGCGGAGGCCGACGTGGTCGTCGAAGGCTGGCGCCCGGGCGTCGCGGCCCGGCTCGGTGTGGGGCCCGACGACGTGCGGGCGGTGAACCCGGGCGTCGTCTACTGCTCGCTCTCCGGGTTCGGCGCGAGCGGCCCGCTCGTGGACGCGCCCGGCCACGACGTCAACTACCAGGCCCACTCGGGCGCGCTCGCGCCCGACGGTGGCGAGCCGGCTCCGAGCCCGACGCCACGACTTCCGTTCGGCGACCTCGCCGGAGGGCTCGCGGCCGCGTTCGCGATCTGCGCGGCGTGGATCGGGCGGCAGCGGACGGGGCGCGGCGAGACGATCGACGTGTCGATGACCGACGTGCTCGCGTCGTGGACCAACGTCGTCGGCGGGGGCGCGCTCGACGGTGTGGAAGGACCGGTGCGCGGCCTCCCGGCGTACGGGACGTTCGCGGTGTCCGACGGCTGGGTCGCGCTCGGTGTGATCGTCGAGCAGCACTTCTGGGACGCGACGTGTCGCGCACTCGGTCTCGACGACCTCGTCGGGCTCGGCGTCGCCGCGCAGGTCGCGCGTGCCGTCGAGGTACGGGCGCGCATCATGGACGCGCTCGCACCGATGCGGCGTGACGAGGCCGTCGCGCGGCTGCTCGCCGAAGGTGCGCCGATCTCGCCCGTGCTCTCGCGAGCGGAGGTGATCGACGACGCGCACCTCCGCGCGCGCGGCATCGTGGTCGAGACCGACGACGGCCCGGCGTTCACGCATCCGGTGATCTATCGGGCCCGCCCGGCCCGCGCGCCCGGCCGGTCACCCGCCGCGGGCGAACACGACACCGAAGGGTTCTCGGACCGCTGATCCACCCTGCGTTCGTCGAAGGGCCGAGACGCCTTCGGCGTGGCCTCGCGCGCGGACGTCAGACGATGCGGTAGACGAGGGATCCCGTCGCGACCAGGCGGCCGTCGGGACCCAAGACGTCGATCTCTGCGAAGCTGAGGTCGCGGCCGCGGCGCACGCAGCGCGCGTTCGCGATCAGGTCGGTGTCGCGCCCGGCGCCGGTGAAGTTGACGGTCATCGACACCGTCGCAGCCCGTGCGCCCTTGTCGAAGTCGTGACCGGCGAAGACCGCCGACGCGCCCGCAGTGTCGACCAGCGACGCGACCGCGCCCCCGTGGAGCACGTGCCCGTCGTTCGTGAGTCGCGGGTCGAACGGGAGGCGCAGCCGCACGCCGTCGGCGTCCCACTGCTCGGCCACGACGCCGAGCCCGGCGATGTACGGCGTCGCCAGCATGATCTCGCGCATCGCCGAGCGTCGCTCCTGTTGCTCCTGCTCCGTGAGCGCCACCGCTCCTCCGTGCCGTCGAGAATGCTCGTCGATCGTGTCGTCGCCGCTGTCGCAGGTGCTGGCGCGCGACGGTGCGTGTCGGGTCAGACGTTACGCTCGCGTGATGGACGGTGATCTGAGCTCTTCGCGGTCCTCGCGGCGTCACCACCAGCAACGGCGCCGCACCATCGTCATCGCAACGGTCGTCGCGGCGACGCTCGCGGTCGGGGCCGCCGTGGCGGTCGCCCTGGTCGTCACCCGCGAAGACGACCCCGCCGCGACGAAGGTCGGCCCGCGGTCGCGTGGCACCACGACGTCGTCCACGACCACCACATCAACCCTTCCGGTGGTGACGACCGCGGTCCCGGTGTCGCCCGACCCCGTCGTCGCGCTCGCCCAGCAGTACGACGGCCGCTACGTCGGGACGTTCACGAACTCGACCTTCAACACCACGGGCCCCGCGGCGCTCGAGCTCACGATCGACCCCGCGACGAGCGATCTCACGATCGCCGCCGACTTCGACGGCGACCTGTTCGGCGGTGACGCGAAGGCGGTTCGACGGATCTCGGGCACCGTGCGGATCAGCGACCCGAACGCTGCGCTCACGACGCAGACCGACGCGTTCGGCCCGGTGACCGGGCGCATCGACGAGTCGCTCCAGCTGATCCTGACCGCGGACAACGTCCCGGGGTCGAAGGTGAAGAGCTTCACGCTGACCGGAAGGCTGCGCGAGGACCTCACCGGGTTCGACGCGAGCTTCACCGTCGTGTTCGAGGACGGGTCGACCGCCGAGGGCACCGTCGTGGTGACGTGCGACCCCGCCGGCTCGCGCGCCAACGAGGTCACCACGATCTGCGCCCTCACCGGCGCTACCGCGCCGGCTCCCTGAGCGGGCTCCTGAGACGAGGAGGAGCGGCGCACGCCTCGTGCGCCGCCCGAGCCGAGCCGGGCGGCCCGCGGCGAAGCAGCAAGCGCGGGGTCAGGGGATCCGGTCGAAGCGGATGACCATGACCGCCGCGAAGAGCAGCCCGAGCACCGACAGGGCGAACGTCAGTCGGCGGGCCCATGGCGACCAGCGCTCGAGGATCTGCCCGGCCGCGACGAACGGTGGGAAGCACTCGTTCGCGTAGCGACCGAGCCCGACGACCCCGACGAGCAGCGGCGGGACCAGCACGATCGCCGTCCACGCGAGCCAGGAGGTCGGGAGTCGCTTGCGCTGGTGCCACACGACCCCCGCCGCGGCCAGCCCCAACAGGAAGTGGGGCCATGCGTAGTCGTAGCGAAGGGGCGCGGTGGCGAGGTCGAGCACCGAGACCTCCGGCCACGCCGACTTCGCGTTCCAGAAGACGAGGGGATCGCCGGTGCGGTCCCCGAGCCATGCGCACCACCCCACGACGGCGATCACCGCGGGCGTGCAGACGACCGTGATCCGTCGCCACGACCGCAGCGCGACGACGAGCGCGACGACGAGCAGGATGCCGTTCGGGCGCGCGAGGCTCGCGACGACGACCATCGCGGCCGCGGCCCAGTCCTTGCGGTCCTCGACGAACACGAACGCCCAGACGGTCGCCGCGAGGAAGATCGAGGACGGGTAGATCATCGTGAACACGAACGAGCCGGGGAACACGGCGAGCGCCCACACGGCGAGGGCTGCGGCCCGGGGCGACGCGTGCCGCCGAGCGATCGTGAAGACGCCCGCGAACGCGAGCAGCAGCACGAGCTGGTTGAGGATGACGATCGACGCCTGGTCGCCGAGCCCGATCTCGCGCAGGCCGCGCATCAGCCCCGGCATGAGCGGGAAGAACGGAAAGCGCGTCTGGAGATCCCCCATCGGGAGCGCGCCGTACCCGCCACGCGCGATGCTCGTGTAGAAGGCGCCGTCCCAGATCTGGAACCCACGGAACTCGAGGCCCGCGTCGAACGGCCACGACGCGGCGCCGAGGATGACGCCGGCGCACACCAGGCGCGACACGAGCCACGGGACCACGACCGCTCGCCAGGGCACCAGCTCACCGACCCGCGCGAGCACCGACGGTCCGGTGGCCGCGGTGTCATGGGACCCTGGGGCCGCCGACGTGACCATCACTCCCCCGAGCGCGCGGTGCCGTGCCGATGTGATCGTACGCGGGCCTGGGGGCGACCCCTGGGCATGGCATCACGACCACTACCGTTGTCGCATGCATCCCGCTCGAACCCTCTTCATCGGCGCGCTCGCGGTCGCGGTCGTCGCCGGGCTCGCCGCGCCCGCCGCGGCGAGTGACCGGGTGCTCGGCACCGACGGCGCGATCATCACTCCTCCCGCGGAGGCGGTCACCCGCACGCTCGCACCGACCCAGGGCTGTCAGACCCTCCTCGACTCCGGCGAGGGCGACTGCACCGTGGTGAAGACGGCGAACGGTGACCTCGTCGTCACCGTCGAGCCGGGGCCGAAGGTCGACGACGTGCTCGCGTCGCGCCCGTGGATCGTGCGGGTGTACCGCCCGTCCGCCGACGTTCCCGATGGCTGGGAGGTCGCGCTCGAGACGCAGCCCCAGGGCGCCGAGCCCGGCCCGCTGTACGCAGGGGTCACGGCCAAGGCGGTCGACGTGACCCGCGACGGCACGGACGAGCTCGTCATCGGGTACCGCGCCGAGGGCACCGGCCAGATCCTCGACGTCGACATCGTCGGCACCGACGACGCCGGCACCCCCGAGGTCCTGGCGCACGACCAGCTCTACAAGGGGAACGTGATCTTCCGGCACGGTCAGCTCGTGGCCATCACGCCCATCTACAAGAAGATGGACGCGAACTGCTGCCCGACGTGGATCCACCGCGAGCGGTTCCGTGAGCACGACGGCGAGTTCGTTGCCGTCGCCGGCGCCCGCGTGAAGACGCGTCAGGCGAAGATCCCTCCGCCCGAGCTCGGCTGAACGCTCGGCCAGACTCGGCCAGACTCGGCCGAGGGCACCGGCCGGCCCTACGATCCGGCCGTGCCGCACGTGGTCTTCCTCTGCACGGGCAACGCCGCCCGCTCCGTCATCGGCGGCGCGATCGCGCTGGCGCGGCGGGACGACCTGACCGTGGTCACGGCAGGCACGCACGTGGTCGAGGGCATGCCGATGAGCTGGCGCACCCGTGACGCGCTCGGCGCGATCGGTGTGCGCGCCGACGGGCACCGCAGCCACCAGCTTCGTGACGGCGACGTCGCGGTGACGGACATCGTGATCGCGATGGCGGGGGAGCACGTCACGTACATGCGTCGTCAGCACCCCGAGGCTGCCTCCCGCACCGCAACGCTCAAGCGCCTCGTACGCGACCTCCAGGAGGGCGGCGACGCCCGGCTCGCCGAGCGGCTCGCCGCGCTCGACCTCGCATCGGTCGAGGTCGAGCCCTGGGAGGACGTCGCCGATCCGGCAGGTGGCGATCTCCCCGAGTTCGAGGCCTGCGTGGCCGAGATCGACGGCCTGCTCACCGAGCTGCTCCCGCGGCTCTGACGCGCTCAATGTTTCGCGCGTCGGCATGGTCGCGCCAGAGGATCTGATATAGCGTCAGATCGCATCCGCGGTCAGGGACGGCAGCGGGCTCGGGGGGGAGCAGCGTGGTCACAGCCGACGTCGCGAGCAGCGCTCCGCGGCCCGACGCCGCCACCTCCACGCCGACGCTGGAGCTCACCGACATCACCGTCCGCTTCGGTGGGATCACTGCGCTCGCCGACGTCGACCTGACCGTCGGCAGGGGCGAGGTGCTCGGGCTCATCGGCCCCAACGGCGCGGGCAAGACGACGCTCTTCGACGTGATCTCGGGCGTCAACGCACCCAACGCCGGCACGGTGAGGCTCGACGGCACCGACATCACGAAGCTCGGCGCCGTCGCCCGTTCACGCCGTGGGCTCCGTCGCACCTTCCAGCGGGTCCAGACCTTCGGATGGTTGAGCGTCGAGGACAACGTGCTCGCCGCTCTCGAATGGCGTGGTGGCGGCGGTGGCGTCGTCGCCGACCTCGTCTCGTTCCCGACCCGACGCCGGCGTGAGCGCACCCGCCGTGAGCGTGCTCGCGAGGTGATCGAGCGGTGCGGCCTGACGGCGGTCGCCGACGAGTCGGCCGGATCGCTCCCGATCGGCCTCGCACGCATGGTCGAGGTCGCGCGCGCGATCGTCGACGGACCGCGTCTGCTGCTGCTCGACGAGCCCACGTCGGGCCTCGACGCGAAGGAGTCGCGGCGACTCGGTGAGCTCATCCAGTCGATCCGGGGCGACGGGCAGTGCTCGGTGCTGCTCGTCGAGCACGATGTCGGCTTCGTCATGGACCAGGTCGACCGGATCGCGGTGCTGGATCTCGGCCGGGTCCTGGCGGTCGGGGAGCCCGACGAGATCAAGCGCGACCCGGCGGTGCGCACCGCGTACCTCGGCGAGACCTGAATGACACCAGATCTCAATGACACTGGAACACCCAAAGGGGGAACTGTGAAACGAAGGAAGTTGGTCGCCATTGCGGTGGCCGCAGCGACGGTCGTCGCGCTGGCAGGGGTGAGCGTCGCCGGTGCCGACGTGCGACAGCAGTCAGCGGGCATCACCGACGACGAGATCACCGTCGCCGGTCTCGGCCCGAACAACCCGTACAAGCAGTTCGGGGCCGACACGGGCGCGAAGGCTCGATTCAAGCTCGAGAACGACAAGGGCGGCGTCAACGGTCGGATGATCAACTACCTCGGCTGGAGCGACGACGGCAACAGCGCCGACACGAACCTTCAGGAGACGCAGCGGCTGATCCAGCAGGAGCAGGTCGCGGCGATCGTGCCCGTCCTGTCGCCGTGGTACCTCGAGGGCGCGGAGTTCGCCGAGCAGCAGGGAGTCCCGGCCTTCGGGTGGGGGATCTCTGCAGGCTTCTGCGAGACGACGTTCGCGTTCGGCTTCAGCGGATGCCTCACCCCGAAGCCGCCGGTGAAGGTCGCCAGCAACACGTGGGGCGGTCTCATCGACGAGTACTTCATCTCCCAGGGCGAGGAGCAGGGAGCGGAGGGCAAGACCGCCGCGGTGATCGCTGAAGACAACGACAGCGGCAAGTCGGGTGTGAAGGTCATCGCCGCGACGGCGAAGGCCGTCGACATGGACGTCGTCTACGAGAAGGCGTCGATGCCCGCAGCCGAAGGTGGCACCCCGGTGAGTGACTTCTCGCCGTACATCAACGACATCATGACGAGTGCCGACGGCGACCAGCCGGACGTGGTGTTCGTCGTGATCTCGCAGAACAACCTGCTCGGCTTCGCGCCCGCGCTCGACGCGGCCGGATTCGACGGTCTCTCCACGAACGCGGTGCTCTACTCGCCGCAGGCGGCGGCGATCGTCAAGGGCGACTTCATCCTCACGCAGTTCGCCACTCCCGAGGCTGCCGACACGACGCCGGCGGTGCAGGAGTTCGTGGATGCCGTGGATGCGGTCAAGGCCCCCGACGAGGTCATCAACCAGCCCACGATCGCGGGCTACCTCGCGGCGGACATGTTCATCGCGGCGCTGAAGAAGGCCGGGAAGAACCCGACGTCGAAGTCCATCCAGAAGGCCGCGGCGAAGATCACGTACTCGCAAAAGGGCTTCGTCGGACCGACGAAGTACCCGAAGGGCTTCAAGGCCGGTACGCCGTGCGGGCAGCTGAGCGAGAGCGATGGCACGGCGTTCACCGTTGCCGTGCCGTTCCAGTGCTTCCAGAACATCAACGTCAACACGTTGAGGCCCATCAAGTACTGACCACCGCAGTGTGACGGAGACGGCGGCCGGGCTCAGCCCGGCCGCCGTCGTCCGTCCATCACGAGAACGGCGAGGTCACCGAACCCGTGCAGCGCTTCTTCAACCTGGTCGTCTCCGGTGCGGTCACCGGTGCCATCTACTCGATGATGGCGTCGGGGTTGGTGCTCACCTACCAGACGTCGGGCATCTTCAACTTCGCTCACGGCGCGATCGCCTTTGCGGTCGCGTACTTCTACTTCCAGCTGACGACGGGCGAGGGCATGCACTGGGTGCCGGCGCTCATCCTGTCGGTCCTCGTCTTCGCCCCGCTCCTCGGGATCCTGCTCGACCGGATCCTCCTCCGGCGCCTCGCGGCCGCGCCCGTCTACGCGCGCATCGTCGGCACGATCGGACTGCTCGTCGCGCTGCCCGCACTGGTGCAGTGGCTCGCCGAGAGCGTCGGCGATGCGGTGTTCGACCTCGGGTTGCCGTCGGCGGCCGACACGCAGGCCGCGGGCAACGCTCCCGGCGTCGGGCCCGATCCGGCGAAGGTCTTCCGCGTCTTCGACGTGGTGCTCGACAGCAACAAGATCGCCGTGTTCGTCGCTGCGGCACTCTCGGCGGTGCTGCTGTGGGTGGTGCTGCGCCGCACCCGCGCCGGACTGCAGATGCGCGCAGTGGTGGACCGGCGCCAGCTCGCCGGCCTCCGGGGGATCAACGACGCGCGGACCTCTGCGCTCGCGTGGGTCCTGTCGATGATCCTCGCCGGGTTGGGTGGCGTGCTCATCGCCCCGCTATTCCAGTTGAGCGACATCGTCTTCACGCTTGTCGTGTTCGGCTCGCTCGCCGCGGTCGCCTTCAGCGAGCTCTGGTCGATCCCGCGCGCGTTCATCGGCGGACTGCTGCTCGGCGTCCTCGTGAACCTCCTCGCCGGGTACTCCGACGACATCTTCCCGACGTTCCTCGCACGGCTCAGTGGTCTGAAGCAAGCGATCCCGTTCGTGCTGACCCTCGTGCTGTTCTACGTCTACGCGCGGTTGAGCCGTGAGCGCGAGGCGGGGTCGGTCGCCGACGAGAAGCCCGCACCCGACCACCGCGTCGGGCTGCCGGCATGGCGGCGCCGGCTCCCCTGGGCGCTCTTCACGATCGTGCTGGTCGCGTTCACGTTGCAGTGGATCGACGTCGGCTGGATGCAGGCCGACATCTACGAGTCATCGCTGATCGCACGCGGCCTCGCCGTCGGTCTCGTGTTCCTGTCGTTCGTCGTGGTCACCGGCATGGGCGGCATGGTCAGCCTGGCGCAGGCAACGTTCGTGACCGCGGGAGGATTTGCCGCGGGGTGGGCGCTCGAGCGCGACTGGGGCATCGACCTCCCGTTCGTCGCGTCGCACGGCAAGCTGAACTTCGTGTGGGCTGCGCTGCTCGGCGCCGCGCTCGCTGCGGTCGTCGGTGCGATCGTGTCCTTGCCCGTTCGGCGACTGGGCGCGCTCGTGCTCGCGCTGGCGACGTTCGCCGTCGCGTTCGCGGCGGATCTGCTCTTCTTCGCGTCGGAGCCCATCGGCCACGGATCGGGGGGTTGGACCATCCGGCCCCCGAGCCTCGACGTCCCCGTCCTCAACGACGCGGCCGACCTCATCATGAACGGGCCGCAGGACCGGCTCGACTTCTCCCAGCCTCAGCAGCAGGTGCTGCTCCTGCTCGTGATGTTCGGTCTCGTCACGCTCGTCGTCCACGCGCTCCAGCGGTCGTCCACCGGACGGGCGATGCTCGCCGTGCGCAGCTCGGAGGTCGCGGCGCGGACGGTCGGCATCTCGCCGGCCAAGCAGAAGGTCGCGGTGTTCGCGCTGTCCGCTGCGATCGCCGGTTTCGGCGGGTCGCTCTACGGCGTCGTGAACTTCGCGATCAGCAAGTCGTCGGTCCCGCCACTGCTGGGACTGATCTGGATCGCGATCGCCGTGACGTTCGGCATCCGCCGCCCCGGGGGCGCGCTCCTCGCCGGGTTGGCGTTCGCGTGCTCGTCGCAGATCTTCGAGTGGATCGGCGCCGACTTCCTCGGTGGGACGTTCCAGGAGCTCACGGCTTCGCAGTACTTCACGCCGATCCTGTTCGGCCTCGGTGCCATCAACCTGGCCAAGAATCCCGACGGCGTCCTCGCGATCGTCGGCCACGAGCGCTTGGAGAAGCGCCGCGCCAAGCAGCGCCAGGCCGTCATCGACGCAGCCGAGGCCGAGCTGCACGAGGGCGAGCTCCCTGCCTCTCCGGCGTCGCTCCCTGCGGGCGGGG
This sequence comes from Acidimicrobiia bacterium, assembly GCA_040902705.1. Lineage (GTDB taxonomy): Bacteria > Actinomycetota > Acidimicrobiia > IMCC26256 > PALSA-555 > DATBSK01. The sequence goes on from JBBDWT010000002.1 coordinate 26,506, forward strand.
ATACCCCGCCCG
>JBBDWT010000002.1:26527-55334 GCA_040902705.1 Acidimicrobiia bacterium
GGGGGGGGTCAACCCCCCCCCCGCGGGCGGTCGCTCCGCATCCACGGAACGCGACACCGCATCGGAACCGCTTGCGTTGTCGCTGCAAGGGATCGTGGCCGGGTACGGCGACGTGGAGGTGCTCCACGGCGTCGACCTCGACGTGCCCGAGGGCCGTGCCGTCGCGCTGCTCGGCGCGAACGGTGCCGGCAAGTCGACCCTGTGCTCGGTCGCGGCCGGGTTGCTCGAGCCGACAGCCGGCAGCGTGGTGCTGGCCGGCCAGGACGTCACGGCGCATCCCGCGTACCGGCGTCAGCGCGACGGGATCCTGCTCGTGCCCGAGGCGCGCGGCATCTTCCCCGGCCTGACCGTGCAGGAGAACCTGGCGATCCTGCTCAGGTCCGATTCCGACCGCAACAAGGCCTACGAGCGGTTCCCCATCCTCGGTGAGCGGCGCGCCCAGCGCGCCGGGTCGCTGTCCGGCGGCGAGCAGCAGATGCTCAGCCTCGCCCCCGCCCTGGCGAAGCCGCCGAAGGTCTTCATCGCCGACGAGCCCACGCTCGGGTTGGCCCCGCTCGCCGCGGAAGAGGTGGTGCGCGCGCTGCGCGAGCTGCGGGCCCTCGGATCGGCCATCCTGCTGGTGGATGAGAAGGCCAGAGAAGCGATGGAGCTCGCCGACGAGATCGCGTTCCTCGAGCTCGGTCGCGTCGTGTGGTTCGGTCCGCGCGGCGACGTCGACGAAGATCGCCTCGCTGCGTCGTACCTGGGTGGCCCCCGCGACTGAGCGTCGCCGTGTCCGGAGGGCAGTCCGGAGCGCGGTCGTGCTCGGGGCCCTGGCGGCGGCACTCGCGCTCGGCTCGTCGCCGGTCGCGTCGGCGCAGGACGCGCCCGCTCCGTACCGGGTCGCGGGCATCGCCGACGTCGAGCTGTTCCGTGGCGCCGAGATCGGCGCGCGGGCGCGCTTCGAGGCGCTGAACGCCGCCGGCGGCATCGACGGCCGTCTCGTCGAGTTCCTCGGGGTGGGCGACGATCACCGCGACGCGACCATGGGGTTGGCCGAGGTGCGACGGCTCGTCGACGAGGTCGGTGTGGACGCGGTCGTGCCGGTCGTGACGTCGCGCTTCACCGACGGCGGCACGCTCGCCGAGGCGCGCGTCCCGGCGTTCGGCTGGGGGATCGCGGGCGGCTTCTGTGGCAACCGGTGGGCGTTCGGCATCACCGGCTGCCGGGCCGCGGTGCTGCCGCGCGAGCAGCCGACGATCTGGGGCACGCTCGTCGCCCAGGTCGTGCGCGAAGGTGGTGAGCGGCGGCCGACCGCGGTGGTCGTCACCGAGGCGAGTGCCGTGCCCGGATCTCTCGTGCAGATCACGGAGCTGGTGCGAGACGCGGGGTTCCGGGTCACGTATGCGCACGCGGTGCTGGAGAGCGGCGAGAGCGCTACCGCCGGCGTCGATGCGACGGCGGACGCGATCCTCGCTGCTGGCGCGAAGGCACCGAGCGCGGTCTTCTCCGTCGCCGGCTACAGCGCGGTGACGGCACTACAGGACGCACTGAAGGCGCGCGGGTATGGCGGGGTGATGACGAACCTGGTGCAGTACTCGCCCGCGCTCGTCGCGTCGGCGGCCGGCGCCTTCGTGCTCACGGACTTCGCGACGCCGGAGAGCGCGCCGGAGAACCCGCGCATGCAGACGATCCTCGACCAGGTCGCAGCGGTGACGAGCGATCCGGTCACGCCGTCCACGCTCGCAGGGTGGTTCGCCGCCGACTTCTGGATCCGCGCCATGGAGCGAGCGGGGCCCGGGGCATCCCCGGCGAAGGTCGCTCGCACGGCGTCGAAGATGCGATTCCGCATCCCGCGCACCATCGGCCCGACCGCGTTCCCCGAGGCGTTCGTCCGTCCGAGCTCCTGTGGGCAGCTCGTGACGAGCGACGGCACCACGTTCTCGGTCGCGGCGACGTACCGGTGCTCCGGCTACGTTCGCCTCCAAAACACCGAGAACTGACAGACTGCGCCGCACATGCGCGGGTTCATCGCCGGTCTGCTGGTGCTCGTCGGGCTCTTCCTCGTGCCGTTCGCGGACCTGGGAATCTGGACGCAGCGCCAGATCCTGCCGACCGACGAGTTCACGGACATGGCAGCCGAGATCCTCGACCAGGATCCCGTCCAGGCCGCGCTCGTGACGCGACTGGTCGACGAGCTCGTCGCGCGCGAGCCGCGCCTCGCGCTCGGGCGAGTCGTGATCGACCCCGCGATGCGCCAGGTGATCGACACCCCGCAGTTCGAGGCGGTGTTCCGCACCGCGGTGGGCGGGATGCATGCGCAGCTCATGCGAGGCGACGACCAGCTCTCGTTGAACCTCGACGCCATGCTGCCGATCCTCGAGGACCTGGTCGCGCAGGTGAACCAGGGGGTCGCGGACCAGATCCCCGACGCCGTCGGGCTCCCGGACATCGTGGTCGTCCGCAAGGACCAGGTGCCCCAGCTCTGGTTCGGCGTCGACGTGACCCGCGAGGCGTCGTGGGTGTTCCCGGTGCTGATGCTCCTCGCGTTCGCGGCCGCGATCGTCGTTGCGTCGAAGCGCGCACTGACGCTCGTGGTGATCGGCTTCGGAAGTGCCTTCGTCTGCCTGCTCGTGATCCTGGCGTTGCGCACCGGGCGTGACATGTTGTCGAACGTGGCGGGCGACGCGGTCAATGTCGACGCGTTCGATGCCGGCTACGGCGTGATCACCGACCTCCTGGTGAACCAGACGCTCGTGTTCGGTGTGGTCGGGATCGTCGCGGCCGGGGTCGGTGTCGTGCTGATGGTCGTCGACACGTCGACACGTCGACCGCACGGTGGCCGCGGGCGCAGCGGACGCGCGCGGCCCGGACGGCCTGACGAACCGTCAGGCGTATGATCCGGGCCATGGAGCTCCCGAAGATCATCTCCGTCGACGACCACGTGATCGAGCCACCCGACGTGTGGACCAACCGGCTCCCGGCCAGGCTCCAGGACGTCGGTCCCCGCGTCGTACGCCAGAAGATCGCGGAGATGAAGTTCGTCGGGGGAGTGTTCTCGTACCGCGAGGCGGGTCCGAACGAGGACGGCGAGTGGTGCGACTGGTGGTTCTGCGAAGACCTGCGGTACCCGATGACGCGTGTCATGGCCGCGTCCGGCTATCCGCGTGACGAGGTCACCATCTCGCCGATCACGATGGACGACATGCGGCCGGGGTGTCACAGCCAGAGAGAACGACTCGAGGACATGGACGCGAACTGGACGGACGCGTCGCTGTGCTTCCCGACGTTCCCGCGCTTCTGCGGCCAGACGTTCCTCGAGCGCGCCGACCGCGAGCTCGGCGACCTGTGCGTCAAGGCGTACAACGACTGGATGTTCGATGAGTGGTGCGGCGGCTCGGGCGGTCGTCTGATCCCACTCCCGATCGTGCAGCTCTGGGACGCGGAGCTCGCCGCGGCCGAGGTCCGCCGCAACGCCGCGCGCGGTGGTCACGCGGTGGCCTTCACGGAGATCCCGCCCTTCCTCGGCCTCCCGTCCGTGCACGACGCCGACGGCTACTGGGACCCGTTCTTCCGGGCATGCTCGGAGACCGAGACGGTCGTGTGCATGCACATCGGCTCGTCGTCGAAGATGCCGTCGACGTCGGCCGACGCGCCGCCGGCGGTCGGCTCGACGCTCACCTACATGAACGCGGCGATGTCGCTCACCGACTACCTCATGTCCGGCGTGCTCGAGCGGTTCCCGCAGCTCGAGATCGCGTACTCCGAGGGCCAGATCGGCTGGATCCCGTACGTCCTCGACCGCGCCGACAAGGTGTGGATGGAGAACCGCGCGTGGGGCGGTGTCGCCGACAAGGTGCTGCGCCCGCCGAGCGAGTCGTACTTCCGCGCCGTCTACGGCTGCTTCTTCGACGACCCGCACGGTCTGCACAACATCGAGGCGGTCGGTGAGGACAACGTGACGTTCGAGACCGACTACCCGCACAGCGACTCGACCTGGCCCGAGACCAAGGAGATCGCGGAGCAGCAGATCAAGAACCTGACCGACGAGCAGATCTCCAAGGTCATCCGCGGCAACGCGATCCGCATGCTGCGCCTGCCGCTCGACGCGTAGGCCGGCGGCGGTGGCAGCGGACGCGGCACACGCGATCGACGAGCTCAAGCGTGCCGCCGCGATCCGTGCCGTTGACGACGAGGTGCGTTCCGGCATGGTCGTCGGGCTCGGCACCGGCACCACCGCGATCCACGCGACGCGACGGATCGGTGAGCTCCTCGGCTCCGGCACGCTGCGCGACGTCACCGGCGTGCCGACCGCGGTCGAGACCGCCGATGAGGCGCGGCGTGTCGGCATCCCGCTGCTCGCCGACGACGTCCCGTGGGAGATCGACATCACGATCGACGGCGCCGACGAGGTCGACCCCGCACTCGACCTCATCAAGGGCGGTGGGGGAGCGCTGCTGCGCGAGAAGCTCGTCGCCCAGGCCAGCACGCGCGAGGTGATCGTCGTCGACGGGTCGAAGTGCACCGACCGCCTCGGGACTCGCTTCCCGCTCCCGGTCGAGGTCGTCGACTTCGGCCTTGCGACGACGCGCGACGCGATCGAAGCGCTGGGCGCGCGCGTCGTGGTGCGGGGTGAGGCGGACCAGCCGCCGTTCCGCACCGACCAGGGCAACCTGATCTTCGACTGCCAGTTCGGCCCCATCGCCGACGCGGAGTCGCTCGCCGCCGAGCTTGCCGGTCACGCCGGGGTGGTCGAGCACGGTCTGTTCCTCGGGCTCGTCGACGCGCTGGTCGTGGCGCGGGAGTCGGGGATCGAGGTCGTCACCCGCCCCTGAGCCTGCGGCTCTCGTTCACAGCAGTGCCTCACCGAGGGTTCGGGAGTCGCGCATCGCACGCTCGGGATCGTCGTAGGGGAGCACCTGGAGCGCGACGTGATCGGCTCCGGCATCGCGGTGCGCGCGGACGCGCGTCGCGATCGTGTCGACGTCACCCCACGCGACGATCGCGTCGACGAGCCGATCGCTCGGCACGTCGCCGAGGTCGTCGTCGGTGAACCCGAGTCGGCGCAGGTTGTTGACGTAGTTCGGAATCCCCGGGACGTAGATCGCGAGCGCGGCGCGGGCGATCTCGCGCGCCTTCGTCGGGTCGGTCTCGAGCACGACCTTCTGCTCCGGCGCGAGGAACCGGTCGGGCCCGAGGATCTCGCGCGCGAGCACGGTGTGCTCCGGCGGGACGAGGTAGGGGTGCGCGCCGCGGGTCTTCTCCCGAGCGAGCTCGAGCATCTTGGGGCCGAGTGCCGCGAGGACGCGCTCGGGCGGCTTCGACGGGGGCGCGGCGAGGAAGATCCCGGCGTCCATGCGCTCGAGGTAGTCGCGCATCGTCGCGATCGGCGGCCGGTACTCCGTGCCGCGCATCCCTTCGACCATGGGTGCATGGCTGACGCCGAGGCCCAAGAGGAAGCGCTCGGGGAATGCCTCGGTCAGCGTCTGCCACCCCGCGTTCATGGCCAACGCGTCGCGGGAGTAGATCCCGGCGATCCCCGTCGCGACGACGATGCGATCCGTCGCGTCGAGGAGCAGCGCCGCGTGGACGAGCGGGTCGCGACCGACGGCCTCGGGGATCCAGATCGCACCCCATCCCTGGGCCTCGAAGGCCGCCGCGGCGTCCCGTGCCTGCGGGGTGGGGAGCTGATCGAGGCCGAACGTCCAGAGTCCGAGCGGTCCGAGGTCGGCGGGCATGGCCGCCGAGCGTACGCGTGCCCGGCAACCCGCGCCCGTCCCCGACGTTGCTGCGCCGAGGATCAGGGCCAGGGGTGATGTTGTCCGTGTTGCTGGTGTTGCGTAGCCTGGGTCGCTCGTGATGCCTCTCCTGTCGGTCCGCCGCGCCCGCTTCGCCGCGCTCGTGCCCGCGCTCGTGGCCGCGCTGTGCGCGACCACGGCGCTCGGGGCCCTGCCCGCCGGCGCGCAGGCCGACCCGTTCGATGCCGAGATCGAGGCGGCGCGGGTGCAGGTCGAGCAGGCGCAGTCCGAGGCGCACGCCGCGAACGACAAGCTCGAGGCGACCCGCGCCCGCCAGGGCGAGGTCCAGGCCCGGGTCGCGGTGGTCGAAGCCGAGGTCGCACGCCTGCAGGCCGAGATCCCGAAGCTGCGCGCGAAGGCCGAGCAGCTGCGCCAGACCGTCCGTGAGCGCGCGGCCGCGCTCTACTCCAGCGGCGGACCGGCTGCCGTCTACGGGCCGATCTCGATGACCCCGTCGCTCGAGGCGGCGCGCCGGCGGATCCTCGCGGACGCCGCCGCGAAGCGTGACGACCAGAACATGGAAGAGCTCCGCGCCACCGCCGCTCAGCTCGCCGACGCGGAGCAGAAGCTGCAGACCGAGCAGACCGCGCTCGCGACGGAGCAGGCCGAGCTCACCGATCTCGAAGCGCAGCTGACGTCGCAGCAAGCCGAGCTCGACCGGCGGGTCGCTGCCGCGAACGCCGCGCTGGAGCGGGCCCGCACCATCGGCGCGCTCCGCGCCCGCGGCGAGCCGATTCAGGGGCCGACGGTGCTCAACGCCGGGCAGATGGCCGCGTGGATCCGCGCCAAGGGCTACTCGCCGCGCATCGAGACCTCGATCGACGACCTCGCGCAGATCTACGTCGACGAGGGGACCGCCGAGGGGGTTCGGGGCGACTTCGCGTTCGCGCAGTCGGTGATCGAGACGGGCGGCTTCCGCTCGTCACCCAGCAACAACTTCGCCGGGCTCGGGTGGTGCGACAGCTGCGCGCACGGCACCGACTTCCCGACGCCCCGCGACGGCGTCCGCGCGCAGATCCAGCACCTCAAGAACTACGCCGACACGACGTCGCGCGCTTCGGGCCTCGCGAACCCGCCGTCGCCGTACTGGTACTCGAGCGATCCGGCCTCCGCCTCCCGCAAGTTCGACACGTTCTTCGCCAAGGGCTGGGCGCCGACCTGGAACGACATGGGACACGGCAACTGGGCCACGGACAAGGCCTATTCCGGCAAGGTGATCGGCGTCTACGGCTCGATGGTGCAGTTCGCGAGGACCGGGAGCCTCTAGCCGCCACCACCTCCGAGCGGCGATGCGACGTCACGGAGGCGCTCGAGCGCCACGCTGGCAGGCGCGCGCCGGTTCTGACATCCTCCGGGCATGGCGATGAGCATGATCCGGTTCGACCTGCGCGTCCCCGAGTTCGCGCCCACCACGCACGCCGAGCAGTACGCCACGTGCCTCGAGATGTGCGAGTGGGCGGAGCGGCTCGGGTTCGCTGCGGCCGTGCTGTCCGAGCACCACGGCACCGACGACGGCTACCTCCCGGCACCGTTGCCCTTCGCGTCGGCGATCCTCGCTCGGACCACCCAGCTCGCCGTCAACGTCGCGGCCGTGATCCTCCCGCTCCACGATCCCGTGCGCCTCGCCGAAGAGTGCGCGGTGATCGACAACATCGCTCCCGGGCGGCTGTCGCTCGTGGTGGCCATCGGGTACCGCGCGGCGGAGTTCGAGATGGCGGGAGTCGAGAAGCGCGGGCGCGGCGCGCTGCTCGAGGAGTACGTCGGCGTGATGCGCCACGCCTGGACGGGTGAGCCGTTCGAGTGGCGCGGTCGGGAGATCCGGGTGACCCCGAAGCCCGCGACCCCCGGCGGACCGATGCTCATGGTCGGCGGGTCAACGCCGAAGGCAGCGCGGCGAGCCGCGCGTCTGCGCTGCGGCTTCTTTCCCGGGAGCTCGGATCCCGAGATCCTCACCGCGTACGAGGACGAGGCCGCGAAGGCGGGGTTCGCCGAGGGCTTCTGCAGCCTGCCCTCGGGGCCGGGGTTCGTGATGGTGTCGAAGGACCCCGAGGCCACGTGGGCGCAGATCGGCCGGCACGCGTTGTTCGACGCGCAGACCTACGCCTCCTGGCAGGAAGGCACGCACGAGAACGTCACCGACGTGCACGGCGCGAGCGCGTGGGAAGACGTGCGGGCGAGCGGCGTGTACCGCGTCGTCACTCCCGACGAGTGCGTCGCCCTCGTCGAGTCGCAGGATGGCTCGGTGATGCTCCACCCGCTGATGGGCGGGATCCCCGCCGACCTCGCATGGGAGTCGCTCGAGCTGTTCGAGTCCGACGTGCTGCCCCGGATCGGCTCGTAGCCTTCCGTCATGGCTGCGCTCGAGTTCCCGCCGATCGACTTCGAGGACTTCCACCGCATCGACCTGCCGGCGCGCATCGAGGCCGGCAACGGAGCGCTCGCTGCTCCCGATCTGCTCGGGGTCGGTCCGCTCGCGTTCCGGATCGCCGACGAGGGCGTGGCGTTCACGTACGTCCCGGGCCCGGACAGCGTCGAGATCTGGGCGACCGACGTCGCCGCCGACACCGTCATCGACATCTCCCGTGAAGCGTTCTCCGACTTCGCGAACGAGCTCCGCACGTCGTTCGGGCTGCTGTACGCCGGGATGATCGGGGCGTCGCGCGGCGACCTCGGTGCGTTCGAGCGATGGGAGCCGGCACTGCGCGCGCTGTACCACGGCCGGCCGATCCTCGATCTCCGAGGCCCGCGTGCCGACGAGCTGCGCCGATCGTTCACGCTCGAGACCGACGACCGGTCCCTGCGGGAGTCGCTCGACGCGAACGGCTTCCTCCACGTGCGCGGCGTCTTCTCCGAGGAGGAGATCGCCGCGCTCGGCGCCGAGGTCGAGGCCCGCCGCGCGGTGGCGACGCCCGACGACGGCGCCTCCTGGTGGGCCACGCAGGCCGACGGCACCGCTGTGTGCTGCCGGCTCATCTACCTCGCACGGACGTCCGAGCTGATCGGGGACCTCGGCGACGACGAGCGCCTCCGGCGCCTCGGCGCCCTGGGCGGCGAGGGGCTCGAGCCGGAGATCGACTGCCTCGACGGGCAGAGCGTCGTGATCAAGAACCCGCAGGTCACCGCGGGCCTGTCGGACCTGCCGTGGCACCGCGACTGCGGGCTCGGCGGGCATCCCGTGCTCTGCCCGAGCGTCGCGATCGGGATCCAGCTCGACCGTGCGTCCGCCGAGACGGGCCAGCTGCACTTCGTCGCCGGATCCCACCGCGGCTCGTCGCACCCGCTGCGCCCCGGACGGGAGGCGGAGCACCCGGTCGTCGCCGTCGACGCCGAGCCCGGTGACGTGACGGTGCACTTCGGCGACGTGCTGCACGCGGCGCCGCCACCGACGGGCGAGGGCCCGTGCCGCCGTGCGCTCTACGTCACCTACACGCGGCCCGAGACGATCGCGTACGTCGGCGCGGGGAACGGGTACAACGACGTGCTCTTCGAGCACGACGGGCAGGTGCACGCGCCCGACGAGATCCGCTTCCCCGCGTGAGCGATGCCGCTCGGGATCCCGGGCGGCATCGGCTCACCCCCGAACGCCCTCGCGATCAAGCGACCGCGTCACCACCACTTGTCGTGGAGCTCCCGGTCCTTGGCGAACTTCTGCGCCGTGATGGTCTGGCCGTTGAGCTCCACCGCGTCGGGTGACGACGCGAGCCACGCGATGACCGACGCCGGCACCGACGGCGGCGCGCCGGGGTAGCGGCCGTCGAGCCCGAGTGCCTCGGCGTTCTGGATCGCGCGCTCGGTCTGCACGTAGCCCGGTTCGAGGTTGAAGAACGTGAGCGTGGGGTACTCGACCGTGAGGTTCGGCGCGAGCCGGTGGAACGCGCCCTTCGACATCGCGTAGGCGAGCCCCCAGCCACCTTCGCCGGGCGGCGCCGGCGGGTCGGTGATCGCGACCGCCGATGTCACGTTGACGATCGTGCCGTTGCCGCGCTCGACCATGTGCGGCAGCACGGCCTGGAGCAGCACGACCTGCGACACGACGTTCGCGGCGAGCTTCGTCTCGATCATCTCGACCGTCGTGTCCGCGAACGCCAGCATGCTGCCGGGACCGGTGTGGATCGCGTTGTTCACCACGACGTCGATCCGCCCCCACTCGTCGAGCATGCGGGCCGGCGCCGCGACGATGGAGTCGCGGTCGAGCAGGTCCATCGGGATCGACAGTGCCTGCACGCCCTGCTCCTCGACGAGGGCCTTGGTCGTGTCGAGGCTGCCCGGCACCGCCCGCTTGGACGAGTCGGAGTCGTCGAACCCCTCGCCCTCGTGGACGGTGCGGGCGGTGATCGCGACGTCGAATCCGGCCGCGGCGAGCGCCACGGCGGTCGCCTTGCCGATGCCCCTGGAGGCGCCCGTGACGAGCGCGGTTTGACGGGTGGTGGCCATGACGGGAAACGTAGGCGACTCGCATCATTGTCCGTTGAACCCACGGAGGCTTTGCACGTGCTCGAAGGTATGGACGGGAAGGTCGCGGTCGTCACCGGCGCCGGTGCCGGGCTGGGGCGGTCGCACGCCCTCGAGCTCGCTCGTCAGGGCGTGAAGGTCGTCGTCAACGACTTCGCCCCAGCGGGCGCGGTGAACCCGGCCGACGCGGTCGTCGACGAGATCAAGGCGGCCGGTGGTGACGCCGTCGCGCATCTCGGCGACGTCGCCGACTGGGAGCAGTCGAAGGCGATGGTGCAGCTCGCCATCGACAGCTACGGCAGCCTCGACATCCTGATCAACAACGCGGGTGTCCTGCGCGACCGGATGATCTTCAACATGTCGGAGGAGGAGTGGGACCTCGTGATCAGGGTCCACCTCAAGGGGCACTTCTGCCCGTCGCGCCACGCGGCGGGCTACTGGCGTGACAAGTCGAAGGCCGAGGGAGGGCCGGTGTACGGCCGCATCGTCAACACGTCGTCGGAGGCCGGCCTCATGGGCAGCGCGGGCCAGCCGAACTACTCGACCGCGAAGGGCGGGATCATCCAGTTCACGCTCGTCTGCGCGCAGGGGCTCGGGCGCTACGGCGTCAACGCGAACGCGATCGCGCCGCGAGCCCTCACGCAGATGACCGCGCAGCTCGGCGGCTTCGACGCCAAGGACGGCGACTTCGACGTGTTCGCGACCGAGAACGTCTCGCCGCTCGTGGCCTTCCTCGGGTCGCCGCAGGCTGCGCGCGTCACCGGCCAGGTCTTCATCGTGTGGGGCCGCCAGATCTCCGTGCTCGCAGGTCCCACGGTCGACGAGCAGTTCGAGACCAGCGACCGGTGGACCCCCGACAACGTCAACGAGGTGCTCACACCGTTCTACGAGAAGCGGGAGCCGTTGAAGGACGGCGTCCTCCTCAAGTACTGAGGCGGTCGACGGATGGGGGGCGTCACGATCGAGCCGTTCGCGATCGACGTCGACGACGGCGTGCTGAGCGACCTGCGCGAGCGGTTGCGGCGCGCCCGGTTCCCGGCGCAGATCCCCGACGCGGCATGGGACTACGGCACCGAGCGCGAGTACCTGAAGCAGCTCGTCGCGTACTGGGCCGAGGCGTACGACTGGCACGCGCGCCAGGCGCGCATGAACGCGTTCGACCACTTCCGCACCGAGATCGACGGCACGGGCGTGCACTTCCTGCACGTGCGCTCGCCGGTCGAGGGCGCGGTCCCGCTCGTGCTGACCCACGGGTGGCCGGGCTCCTTCGTGGAGTTCCTCGACGTCATCGGCCCGTTGAGCGATCCGGAGGCGCACGGGGGTGACGCGGCCGACGCGTTCCACGTCGTCGTGCCCAGCTTGCCCGGCTACGCGTTCTCGGGCCCGACGACCGAGCGGGGCTGGCACCCGGGGCGGGTGGCGCGGGCGTGGGCGCAGCTCATGGCTGCGCTCGGGTACGAGCGGTACGTCGCGCAGGGGGGCGATTGGGGCTCGTTCGTGACGACCCAGCTCGCCGTCGCCGACCCGGAGCACTGCATCGGGATCCACGTCAACATGGCGCCACCGATCCCGATGACGGAGGACATCACCGCCGAGGAGCGGGAGTGCCTCGACGGGATGACCGCGTACAACGAGCACGACTCCGGGTACTTCAAGGAGCAGAGCACGAAGCCGCAGACGATCGGCTACGCCCTCGACGACTCGCCGGTCGGGCTCGCGGCGTGGATCGTCGAGAAGTTCCGCACGTGGTCCGACTGCGACGGCGACGTCGAGCGCTCGTTCACGAAGGACCAGCTGCTCGACAACCTGATGGTCTACTGGGTCACCGCGACGGCGCACTCGTCGGCGCGGATGTACTACGAGTTCGATCAAGGGCTGAAGAGCGGGGCGCTCGACGTGCTGGCGCGGCCGACGCAGCCCGTCGGGTACACGCGCTACCCGAAGGAGATCATGAAGACGTCGCGCCGCTGGGCCGAGGCGCAGTTCCCGATCGCGTACTTCGCCGACATGGACCGAGGCGGGCACTTCGCCGCGTTCGAGTGTCCCGAGCTGTTCGTTCCCGACGTCCGCGAGTGCTTCCGACCGCTCCGCTCGTCATGACGATCACCTCCACCCGCGTGCGAGAGATGGGGAGTTGATGGACGAGTTCAGCGGGAAGGTCGCGGTCATCACGGGCGCGGCGAGCGGGATCGGGCGCGGCCTTGCACGCACTGCTGCACGCGAGGGGATGCGCGTGGTGCTCGCCGACATCGAGGCGACCGCGCTCGAGGAGGCGGCGGCCGAGGTCGCGGCGCTCGGGGCCGAGACGCTCGCGGTGCCGACCGACGTCACCGACGCGGCCGCGGTCGACGCGCTCGCCGATGCTGCGTTCGACAGCTTCGGCGGTGCGCACCTGGTCTGCCTCAACGCCGGCGTGTTCCAGGCAGGGGTGTCGTGGTTGCGCACCGAGGCCGACTGGGACTGGGTGCTGAAGGTCAACCTCTGGGGGCCGATCCACGGCGTCCGCACCTTCATGCCTCGTCTCATCGAGCAGGGCGAGCCCGCGCACGTGGTGATCACGTCGTCGATGGCCGGGATGATGACCGTCGCGTACTCCGGCCCGTACGTGGTGTCGAAGTTCGCTGCCGCCGCGCTCGCCGAGTGTGTGGCACACGATCTGCGCGCGCAGGGCGTCGAGCAGGTCGGTGTCTCGTGCCTCGTCCCGGGCTCGGTCGACACCCGCATCGGCTGGTCCGAGCGGAACCGCCCGGATGAGGCCCCGTCGGAGGCGACCGCGGCAGACCACGTGTTCGTGGCGGAGGCGCTGCGCGAGATGACGTCGACGACCGGGCGTCCGCCGGACCAGGCGGCGGAGATGGTGTTCGCGGGCATCCGCGCCGGCGACTTCTGGATCCCGACGACCGAGTCGTACGAAGCGCTCCTCGGGCCCCGCTACGACGCGGTGCTGCGGCGCGAGCTCCCGACCTCCGCGCAGTTCGACTGATCACCACAGCCATGCAGCCGGTGGTCCAGGAGGTGCTCGACGACCTGCATGACCGGTTGTCGCGCACGCGCGTGCCCAATGCGATCGACGGCATCGGGTGGGAGCAGGGCACCGACGCCGCGTACCTCGCCGATCTTCTCGACTACTGGCGCGACGGGTACGACTGGCGCGCGTGCGAGGCACGGTTCGCCGCGTTCGACGAGCATGCGATCACTGTCGGCGGGCAGCGCATCCACGCCGTCGTCGCGCGCTCTCCACATGCCGACGCGCTCCCGCTCCTGCTCGTGCACGGGTGGCCGGGCTCGGTCGCCGAGTTCCTCGACGTGCTCGGCCCGCTCACCGACCCGACGGCGCACGGAGGCGACGCCGCCGACGCGTTCCACGTCGTCGCGCCGTCGCTCCCCGGCTTCGGCTTCTCGGGGCCGACGCACGAGCGCGGCTGGCACCCACGGCGCATCGCCGAAGCGTGCGTCGCGCTCATGGCGGATCTCGGGTTCGAGCGTTACGGCGCGCAGGGCGGCGACTGGGGCTCGATCGTGAGCGCGGACGTGGCCGATCTCGCGCCCGACCGGGTCGTGGGGCTCCACCTGAACTTCGTCACCGTCTCGCCGCCGAAGGACGGCCCACCGCTGAGCGACGACGAGCAGGCGCAGTTCACCCGCCTCCTCGAATGGCGCAAGGACGGCGCGGGCTACCAGGAGATCCAGGGCACGCGCCCGCAGACGCTCGGGTACGCGCTCGAGGACTCACCCGCCGGTCTGTGCGCGTGGATCGTCGAGAAGTTCCGGGCATGGTCCGACTGCGACGGCGAGGTCGAGCGGTCGTTCTCCCGCGACCGGTTGCTCGACAACGTCACGCTCTACTGGGTCACGCAGACCGCCGCGTCGTCGTGTCGCATCTACTGGGAGATGCGCCAGGCGGGGAAGGCTGCCGTCCCTCAGGGCTTCGTCTCGGTGCCCACCGGCATCGCGAGCTTCCCGGCGGAGATCACGAAGGTGCCGCGGGCGTGGGTCGAAGGGCGCTACAACGTCGTCCACTGGACCGAGCCGGCACGGGGCGGCCACTTCGCGGCGATGGAGGTCCCCGGCCTCTTCGTCGACGACGTGCGAACCTTCTTCCGGATGGTGCGCTGAAGCCATCGGGTCGATGGGGGGAGTGCGAGATGCGCGTGCCGCTGACGGTGAACGACTTCCTGGAGCGGGCGGAACGGGTCTACGGCGACCGGGTGGCGATTGTCGACGAGCCCGACCAGCCTGCGCCGTCGCTCGGTCAGTTGACGTACCGAGCGGTGGCCGATCTGGCGCGAGGCCAGGCCGCGGCCCTCGACGACCTCGGGATCGCAGCCGGCGAGCGCGTGGCGGTCGTCTCGCACAACTCGGCCCGGCTCCTGCTCGCGCTCTTCGGCGTGAGCGGCTCGGGTCGCATCCTCGTGCCGGTGAACTTCCGCCTCAACGCCGAGGAGGTCGCCTACATCGTCGAGCACTCGGGTGCGAGCGTGCTCCTCGTCGATCCCGAGCTCGACGACGAGCTCCGCGACGTGAAGGCTGCGCACCGCTTCGTCATCGGCGCCGAGAGCGACGCCGCGATGTTCCGCCATGGTGTCGAGCCCGCGCCGTGGGACCGCGACGAGGACGCGACGGCGACGATCAACTACACGAGCGGCACCACCGCCCGCCCGAAGGGCGTGCAGCTCACGCACCGCAACCTGTGGCTCAACGCGGCGACGTTCGGGTGGCATCTCGGCGTCTGCGACCGCGACGTGTACCTCCACACGCTCCCGATGTTCCACTGCAACGGCTGGGGCATGCCGTACGCGGTCACCGGCATGGGCGCACGCCACATCGTGCTCCGCAAGGTGGACGGTCCCGAGATCCTGCGCCGCATCGACGAGCACGGCGTGACGATGCTGAACGGCGCGCCGACCGTGGTCAGCATGGTGGTCGACGCCGCCCGCGAGTGGCCGGGAGAGATCCCCGGGCACGGGCGAGTGCGCATCACCGTCGCCGGCGCACCACCGCCGACGAAGACGATCGAAGAGGTCGAGACGGTGCTCGGCTGGGAGTTCGTCCAGATCTATGGGCTCACCGAGACGGCACCGCTGCTGACGATGAACCGGGGTCGCGAGGAGTACGACCCGCTGTCGACGGGGGAGCGCGCGGCGAGGCTGGTTCGCACCGGTGCGCCCGCCCTCGGGGTCGACCTGCGCATCGATCCGAAGGGTGAGGTGCTCGCGCGCAGCAACGTCGTCATGGAGGGCTATTGGGACCAGCCCGAGGCGACGAGCGCGGCGATCGTCGACGGATGGTTCCGCACCGGCGACGGCGGTGCGATCGACGACGAGCACTACCTGATGATCTCGGACCGGAAGAAGGACGTGATCATCTCCGGCGGTGAGAACGTGTCGTCGATCGAGGTGGAGGACTGCCTGTTCTCGCACCCGTGCGTCGCGGAGGTCGCGGTGATCGGTGTCCCCGACGACCGCTGGGGTGAGACGGTGAAGGCGCTGGTCGTCGTCGCTCCCGGCGCGAGCATCGCCGAGGACGACCTGATCGCGCACTGCCGTGAGCACCTGGCGCACTACAAGTGCCCGACGTCGATCGAGCTGCGCGACGCGCTGGCGCGCACGGCGACCGGCAAGCTCCAGAAGTTCAAGCTGCGCGCGCCCTACTGGGAGGGGCGCGACCGCCAGATCGGGTGAGGCAGATCGGATGAGGCGGGTCGGGTGAGGCGACGTCAGCGGTAGACGGGGTCGTTGCGGTCACGAGCGCCGCGCAACGCCTCGGGGGGCAATTCCCACACGGCGGTGATCGCGTCGCGGCGGGTCCAGTCGAACGCGCAGCGCCGGTCGGCGATGCGCCAGTCACCGTCGCGGCGCTCCAGAACGTCGACGTAGCGGAGGCCCATCCACAGGTCGTGCCCTTCTTCTCCGTCACGGTGGGCACGGCGGTGGTACGCGACGCAGTAGGTCTCGGAGTGTGCGCGGTCGCCGTCGACCTGGATCAGCTGCTGGCCGAGGAAGTGCATCGTCGTGTCGAAGTACGAGAGCACGTCCTGCACCCACTGGGCGAAGTCCTCGGCCGTCCCCTGGAACGCTCCGTGGTCGTCGTGCGCGCCCGGGTGGTAGCACGACAGGACGAGCTCGGGATCCATCCGGTCGATGCCGCGGGTGTAGCGCGCGAGCACGTCGCGGATCTCCTGCTGGGCGACGAGGTCGTCAATCGTCATGGGGGCGCCTCCGAGCAGCCGAGCAGCCGAGCGGGCCGCAGGCCGGCCGCACGTACCGTGTGGACGAGCGAGCGCGACCGGAATCTAGGGTAACGACATGCAGCTCAGGTCATTGGGGCGCTCGGGCGTCCAGGTCAGCGAGTACTGCCTCGGGGCGATGATGTTCGGCCCGTGGGGCGAGCCCGATCATGGCGAGTCGGTGCGGATCATCCACCGCGCGCTCGACGCCGGCATCAACTTCATCGACACCGCCGACGTGTACTCGGCCGGCGAGTCCGAGGAGATCGTCGGCGAGGCACTCGCCGGGCGCCGCGAGGACGTCGTGCTCGCGACGAAGTTCTTCGCGCCGATGGGCTCCGACCCGAACTCAAAGGGAGGGTCGCGCCGCTGGATCATGCAGGAGGTCGAGAACAGCCTGCGGCGGCTCGGCACCGACTACATCGACCTGTACCAGATCCATCGTCCCGACGATCACGCCGACATCGACGAGACGCTCGGCGCGCTCACCGACCTCGTGCACCAGGGCAAGATTCGCTACCTCGGGCACTCGACGTTCCCGGCCGAGTACATCGTCGAGGCCCAGTGGACGAGCGAGCGTCGCAACCGCGAGCGCTTCGTGTGCGAGCAGCCGCCGTACTCGATCTTCGTGCGGGGCATCGAGCGTGCGGTGCTTCCGACGTGTGCGCGCTACGGGATCGGCGTCATTCCCTGGAGCCCGCTCGCGGGCGGACTGCTCACGGGTCGGTACCGCAAGGGTCAGCCGCCGCCCGAGGGGTCACGCCTCGCACGCGGGTTCGGCTCGCAGCACCAGAGCGAGCGCCAGCAGCTCGCCCACGACGCGCGCCTCGACGCGGTGGAGGAGCTGCTGAAGATCGCCGACGCCGCGGGCGTCAGCCTGACGCACCTCGCGCACGCGTTCGTGCTCGAGCACCCGTCCGTCACCTCGGCGATCATCGGCCCGCGCACCATGGAGCAGCTCGACGACGTGCTCGCGGGCGTCGACGTCCGTCTCGACGAGGCGACGCTCGATGCGATCGACGAGGTGGTGCCGCCCGGCACCGACATCAGCGCCGGTGACCCCTGGCAGCCCCCGGGGCTCGCAGCCGCGAACCGCCGCCGCCCCCGCTGACGCTCGACCCCCCCCGAACCCATCTCGCGTTGGTGCGCTGAGGGGTGCTCCTCACCCCTGAACGCACCAACGGCGGATGGGTGGATGGGGGGGCGCGTGGGTGGCGCGCCGCTCAGCCGGTGGGGAGCGTGGTGAGATCGACGAGGCCGAGCTCCATCGCCGCGGTGAAGCCTCCGTCGGCCATGAGGTCGAAGCCGTTGACGTACGACGCCTCATCGCTGTTGAGGAACACGAGGGGCCCGGCCATCTCGTCGGGGCGGCCCATCCGGCCGACCTGCGCCGCGGTCCAGTCGAGCAGTCCCGACCCCAGTGCCTCCTTGAACGCCGGCATCATCGGCGACTCGACCGGGCCGGGGCTCAGGCAGTTCATCCGGATGCCGCGGTCGAGCAGCTCGTGCGCGCGCTTCATCGTGTACACGACGACGCACTCCTTCGAGAAGAAGTACGGGTCGCCTTGCTCGGCGAGGTTCGCCGCTGCCCAGGCGGCACCGTTGGCGAGGTCGTCGGTCGCGAGGACGTCGAGGATCGCGGGCAGATGGTTGCGCCATCCGGAGCCGGCCTTCGACGCGACGTTCGCGATCGCGCCGCCCTCGTCCATGTAGCCGTCGAGCACGCGCTCGGTGATGTCACGCAGCCCGAGGAAGTTGACCGTGAACACCCGGTCGGGTGCGTGCGTCTGCGGCACGCCGGCCACGTTGAACAGTGAGTGGATGGGAGCGCCGATCTTCTCGATGGTTGCCGCGATCGACGATGGGTCGCCGCAGTCGGTCTCGTAGCTGCCCGCGCACACGCCGCTCACGGGCGCGACGTCGAGCGCGTGCACCTCGGCGCCCGCGTCGTTGAGCATCGCGACCGTGGCCGCCCCCATGCCGGAGGCGGCTCCGGTGACCACCACTCGCTTGCCGTCGTATCGGAACGGTCCGGTCACCCGGGCTCCTGTCTCTCACTCGGTGGCCGCTCGGGCCCCCGTCGTCGGGATGAGGTCTCTCGTTCGGTCGTCGGTGATCGACGAGGTGCTGTGCGTCGACGCCGAGGTTGCCAGATCCTGCGCCTGGCCGCCCGGCCGCTCGGGCCCTGAGCGCCTCCGGACGACGGCGATGCGCTCACGAGAGTCTCGCCCACCCGAGCGCGCCGGAAGCCTCGCGGGCGGCGTCGATGAGCGCGTCGACTCGGCTGGCGATGGTCGACGGATCGCCCTGCCCGCCACCGCCACTGGCACCCTCGAGACGGCGGGCGTACACGCCTTCGACGATGCAGGCCATCTTCCAGTAGCCGAAGACCGTGTACCAGCCGAGCGCCTCGAGGTCGCGTCCGGATCGTGACGCGTACCGCTCGGCGACCTCAGCGCGGCGCGGGAAGCCCTCGGCGAGCGTCGGGGCCGACGTGAGGAAGGGCAGCGCGTCGCCGGGATCCGCCCAGTAGAGGAGCGACCAGCAGGCGTCGGCGACGGCGTCGCCGATCGTCGCGAGCTCCCAGTCGAGCACCGCGACGATGCGGTGACCGCCGCCGAGCACGACGTTGTCGAAGCGGTAGTCGCCGTGGACGAGCGCCGGGACGCCGACCTCGGGTGGCACCGACGACGCGAGCTGGTCGTGGAGCGCGTCGAGCACCGGGAGATCGCGCACGCGAGCGCGCTCGACCTGCGTCTGCCAGCGGCGTAGCTGACGCTCGACGTAGCCGGTGCGGTGCTTCGCGAGGTCACCGAGCCCGATGGCGTCGACGTCGAGGGCGTGCATCGCGACCTGGACGTCGACGAGCGAGTCGGTCGCGGCGTCGGCAGCCGCGTCGTCGAGTGCGGCACCGTCCGCCTCGGTCCGCAGGATCGTCCCGTCGGCGAACGCCATCACGTAGAAGGGCGCGCCCGTGAGGTCGGCGTCGTCGCAGCGTGCCAACGGTGCGGGCACGGGGACGTTGCTCGCGCTGAGCGCGGCGAGGATGCGCCACTCGCGGTCCATGTCGTGCGCGGTCGCGAGGACCGCCGCGACGGGCGGGCGCCGGAGCGCGACCGCGTTGCCGTCGGCGTCGGAGACGCGGAACGTGAGGTTCGACCCACCGGCCGCGATCATCTCGGCGTCGAGCGGGCCGGTGAGTCCGTCGACGTGGTCGAGGAGCCAGGGCTCGACGACGTCCCAGTCGAGCCCCCGGAGGGCGGCGGGCATCGCGGCGGCCGTCAGGCAGCGGCGCGCGACGTGGCGGCGAACCGCACGGGCATGTGCTTGATGCCGTTGATGAAGTTGGAGCGGAGGCGGTCGACGGGCCCTGCGAGCTCCATGTCGGGGATCCGCGCCATGAGCTCCTCGAACATCGCCTTGATCTCGAGCTTCGCGAGGTGCGACCCGAGGCAGAAGTGCGGGCCGCCACCACCGAACGCCTCGTGCTCGTTCGGGTGACGGCTGATGTCGAAGCGGTGCGGATCCTCGAAGACGTCGGGGTCGTGGTTCGCCGCGATGTACCAGAGCGCGACCTTCTCGCCTTCGCTGATCGACTGCCCGTCGAGCTCGAACCCCTCGCGTGCGGTGCGGCGCATGTACATGACCGGCGAGGCCCAACGGAGCATCTCGTCGACCGCCATGGGCATCTTCTCGGGATCCTCGACGAGGAGCGCGCGCTGGTCGGGGTTCTCGATCAGCGCCAGCATCCCGTGTGAGATCAGGTTGCGCGTCGTCTCGTTGCCCGCGACCGCGAGCAGTTGGAAGAAGAGGTCGAACTCGATGTCGCTGAGGCGCTCGCCCTCGACCTCCGACTGGAGCAGCACGCTGATGATGTCGTCGCCGGGCTCGGCGCGCTTCTTGGCCGCGAGGCCGTTCGCGTAGGTGAACATCTCCATCGCGGCGCTCATGTAGTCGTCCTGGCTGACCTGGTACTCCGGGTCGTCCGAGCCGATCATGCGGTTGCTCCACTCGAAGACCTTGTGCCGGTCTTCCTGGGGCACGCCCATCATCTCGGCGATCACCTGGAGCGGCAGCTCCGCGGCGACGTCGACGACGAAGTCGCACTCGCCGCGCTCGGCGATGTCGTCGACGATCTCCTTGGTGATCACGCGCACCTTGTCCTTCAGGCCGCCGATCATGCGCGGGGTGAAGCCCTTGTTGACGATCCGCCGCAGCTTCGTGTGGTCGGGCGGGTCCATCATCAGCATCATCATCCGCTGCTGCTCGAGCTGCTCTTCGGTCATGTCCTCGTGCAGCGTGATGCCCCACTCGCTCGAGAACGTCGGCCACTCGTGGCTGACGGTGGAGAGGTGCTCGTAGCGGGTGATGCACCAGAACCCGCTGCCCTCCGCCTCCTCGTGGAAGTAGACGGGTTGCTCGCGACGGATCACGTCGAACTGGTCGTGGGGGACCCCCTGCACGAACGTGTCGAGGTTGGTGAGATCGACGTCGGCGAGCGTGATGGCCACTGGTGCTCTCCCCCCTCTCCCCCTCGTTGGGGACGAGACTGGAACACGTTACGATTCGGCCAGAGCCCGGTCCAGCACGCGCCGGGTCCGTCCGATGCGGAGCGAGCGCCCCGAAGGGCGGCGACGGGTACCCCGGCGCCGAGTGAGCGACGCCGACAGGGGGACTCGCATGCACGATCTCGTGATCCGCGGTGGGACGGTCGTCGACGGGACGGGCGCACCGAGCGTCCGGGCCGACGTCGCCGTCGACGACGGGAAGATCACCCTCGTCGGTCGGGTCGACGCCGAGGGCCGCACCGAGATCGACGCCACCGGCAAGCTCGTCACCCCGGGCTTCGTCGACATCCACACGCACTACGACGGCCAGGTCACGTGGGATCCGCTGCTGACGCCGTCGATCTACCACGGCGTCACCACGATCGTGATGGGCAACTGCGGGGTCGGGTTCGCGCCCGCGAAGCCCGACGAGCACGAGTGGCTGATCGGTCTGATGGAGGGCGTCGAGGACATCCCCGGTGCCGCGCTGTCCGAAGGCATCACGTGGGGCTGGGAGACCTTCCCCGAGTTCCTCGAGTTCGTCGAGCAGCAGCCGCTCGCGATCGACGTCGGCACCCAGGTGCCGCACGGCGCGGTCCGCGGGTACGTGATGGGGGAGCGGGGAGCACGCAACGAGCCCGCGACCCCCGACGACATCGAGCAGATGGCACGCATCGTGCGCGAGGGCATCGAGACCGGTGCGCTCGGCGTGTCGACCTCGCGCACCATCGCGCACCGCGCGATCGACGGTGAGCCGGTGCCCGGGACGTACGCGGCGGAGGACGAGCTGTTCGCGATGGGCCGTGCGCTCAAGGACGCCGGCGCCGGCGTGTTCGAGCTCGCACCCGCCGGCGTCATGGGCGAGGATCTCGCCGCCTCGGAGAAGGAGATGGACTGGATGCGCCGGCTGTCCCGCGAGACGGGACGCCCGGTGACGTTCGCGCTCCTCCAGCACGACTTCGATCCCGACCAGTGGAAGAAGATGCTCGACCTCGCGACCGAGGCATACGACGAGGGCGTGCCGATCCGCCCGCAGATCGCGGGGCGTCCGCTCGGATTGCTGCTCGGGCTCCAGACGTTCCACCCGCTGCACCGGCGCCCGAGCTTCGAGCCGCTCAACGACCTGGCGCTCGACGAGAAGGTCGCGGCGATGCGCGACCCCGCGCTGCGGGCCCGGATCCTCGCCGAGAGCCCGGCGGCCGACGACCGCATGGCGTTCATCGGCATGGGGCTCGACCGGATCTTCAAGCTCGGGGACCCGCCGGACTACGAGCCCGCGCCCGACCAGAGCCTCGCCGCGCTCGCCGAGCGCGCGGGGCGGGACCCGTCCGACTACCTCTACGACCTCTTGCTCGAGAACGACGGGCGGGAGCTGCTGCTGCGGCCGCTGCTCGGCTACAGCAACTTCACCCAGGACCCCATCCGCGAGATGATCGAGCACCCGGCGAGCGCGCTCGGCCTCGGCGACGGTGGCGCGCACGTCGGTGCGATCTGCGACGCGAGCATCGAGACGTACATGCTCACGCACTGGGTGCGCGACCGCAGCCGGGGTGAGCGCCTGCCGGTCGAGCTCGTCGTGCGCAAGATGACCAGCGACACCGCGTCGCTCTACGGCCTCGGTGACCGCGGCGTCGTCGCCCCCGGCTACCGCGCCGACCTCAACGTCATCGATCTCGACGGGCTCACGTTGCACCGCCCGGAGATGATCTACGACCTCCCCGGTGGCGCGCGGCGGCTCATGCAGACCGCCGATGGCTACGACGCGACGATCGTCGCGGGTGAGGTCGTCATGCGTGACGGCAAGGAGACCGGGGCCCGCCCCGGCAAGCTCGTGCGCGGCGCGCAGACAGTCTGAATCACCCGTCCTCAGGAGATCGCAACCATGAGCAAGGTGTCCATCGTCGCGAAGCTGACGATCAAGGCCGACAAGGCCGACGAGTTCCCCGCGCAGTGGGACTCGCTGATGGAGCACATCGCGGCGAACGAGCCGGGCTGTGAGCACTACACGCTGCACCGTTCGACGACGCAACCGAACGAGTTCTACGTCACGGAGATCTACGAGAACCAGGCTGCGCTCGACGCGCACATGGGCTCCGACGCCTTCGGTGCCTTCGGTGCGTCGCTCGGTGACTTCGTCGAGGGCGGCGACATGCAGTTCCTCGCCCCGGTGAAGTCCGCCAAGGCCTGACCGTCCTTGCCTGCGTCTCTCGACCCGCCCCACGACGGTGAGAGACGCAACCCCCTGGGGGTGGTGCGGATCAGGTCGGGGGCTGGATGAGCTCGAGGACGGTGCCGTCGGGGTCGTCGAAGAGGAGCGCCCGCAGGGGTGGGATCCCGGGGCCCATGTCGAGCTCGGCCGGTGGGCTCCAGCACGGCACATCGGCGGCGAGCAGCGCGTCGTAGCTCGCGTCGATGTCGTCGGTGTACAGGGCGAGGCGGAACGCGCCGAGCCGGTTCGCCTCGCGTGACGGGCTGCCCGCGACGCCGGGCGCCTGCCACTGCACCAGGTCGAGCGCGAAGGACCCGTCGCCGCGCGGGTCGTCGAGGTGCGCCATCTCCGATTCGACCTCACCCTCCAGCCCGAGCGACGCGCCGTCGGAGCGACCGAGCGAGAACCGTGCCCGGGCGGTGAAGCCCGCGACCGACTCGTAGAACTCGATCGAGCGGTCGAGGTCCGAGCAGTTCATCGTGAGGAACGCGAACTTCCGCAACGGGGCGCCGAGGACCTCGAGCAGCGTTCCGTCGGGATCGGCACACACGAACACGCGCACCCCGGGGACGCCTGGGATCGCCACGTCGTGGGGCTCACAGAGGCATCGGACGCCCGCGGCGAGCATCCGCTCGTACGTCGCGTCGACGTCGGGTGCGGTGAAGCCGAGCCGGCCGAACCCGAGATGATGGGCGGCGACCGGTGGTGTTCCGGTGGGCTTCGGTGTCTTCCACTCGAGCAGGTCGAGGACGACGCCGTCGTAGCCCCGCTCGTCGAGCATGATCCACGCATCCCACGCGACCGTCTCGAGCCCGAACGCAGCGCCCCCCTGCTCGGGCGACACGGTGTGCGCGCCCTGCTGGAGCCCGAGGAGGTCGCGGTAGAAGCCGAGCGACCGCTCCAGATCCGAGCAGTTCACGTTGAGGTGGAAGACGCGTGTGACTCCGATGGTCATCAGGGGCGCACGGTAACGTGCCGCCCGTGTCGGCAGCCAGAAGTGACGGGGCCAGGAACGCGATCGAGCACATCGTGTACGGGTACGCGGAGCGCATCGACCTCGGCGACATCGCGGGTGTCGCCGAGCTCTTCGCGCACGCGAGGTACAAGGGCGGGGGGCCGGACGATCCCGGGGTCGAGGGCGCGGCCCCTGTCCAGCAGATCCTCGAGACGATGGTGTGCCGCTACGACGACGGCACGCCGCGCACCAAGCACGTCACGACGAACCTGATCATCGACGCCGACGACGATGCCGGCACCGCGACGGCACGCTCGTACTACACGGTCTTCCAGCAGCTCGAGGGGTTCCCGCTGCAGCCGATCATCGCCGGCCGGTACCACGACGCGTTCACGCGTGTCGACGGCGAGTGGAGACTCAGCGAGCGCGTGATCTTCTGCGACCTCGTCGGCGACCTCTCGCAGCACCTCACGATCGACCCGTTCGCGTGATCTCCGTCGACGACGCGGATCGGGTCCGGCTCATCACGTTCCGACGCCCCGAGGCGCGCAACGCGTTCGACACCGCCATGTACGGAGCGGTCGCCGACGCGCTCGATGAAGCGGCGACGCGCGACGACCTCGCCGTCGTCGTGCTCACCGGCGAGGGCACGGCCTACTCCGCCGGCCAGGACCTCGGCGAGATGGGCCGCCTGGGCGACCCGTCGCGACGCGACGAGGTGCAGGGCGAGGTCGCGGAGCACGGGTTCCGGAAGTTCATCGCGGCGATCGAGGAATTCCCGAAGCCGATCGTCGCGGCCGTCAACGGCGTCGCCGTCGGCGTGGGGACGACGATGCTCCCGTACTGCGACATCGTCCTCGTGTCGGAGACGGCGCGCTTTCGCCTCCCGTTCGCGAGCCTCGGGGTCGTGCCCGAGGCGGGCAGCAGCTTCACGCTGCCGGCCGTGATGGGATGGCAGGCCGCCGCGCACGCGCTCTTCACCGCGGACTGGTTCGGGGCCGAAGCGGCCGTCGCGTCGGGGCTCGCCCGCAAGGTCTGTGCTCCCGACGCGCTCCTCGACGAGGCCCTCGAGCTGGCCCGGGCGATCGCCAAGATGCCGATCGTCTCGCTGGTCGGCACGAAGCTGCTCCTGCTCGCCACCCGGCTCGAGGCGGCCCGGGCGGCACGCGCCCGCGAGGAGGACATGTTCCGCGATCTCACGGGCGCACCGGCGAACCGGGAGGCCGTCGCGGCATTCCTCGAGAAGCGCGAGGCCGACTTCACCAACTTGCCCGCGGAGTAGTGTCCCGGTCGTTCCGGGAGACGAGGAGACGGTTTGATGGCGTGGAAGGTCGTAGTCGACTTCGACGTGTGCGAGAGCAACGCGATCTGCATGGGCGTCGCGCCCGAGGTCTTCGAGGTGCGCGACGACGACTTCCTCTACATCCTCGACGAGACGCCGCCCGACGAGCTGCGCCCGAAGGTCGAGCAGGCCGTCCGGCAGTGCCCGAAGCAGGCGATCACGATCGTCGAGGAGTGAGCGGCACCCCTCGACGCTCCCGCGCTTCGTGCCTGCGGCCGTGAGCGACGAACAGGGGATCGTCGACGGCCACGGTCCCGACGCCGCCTACCCTCCCGGGCCCGAGCTCCGGCGCCTCGCCGACGCCGTCCGCCGTGTCACCGACCAGGTCGTCCGGACGCACGCGTCGCCCGCGCTGCTCTCCGAGGCGGCGGCCGCGGTCGAGCAGGCCGCGGCGCTGCTCGACCCGGTGTCGCCCGGGTGGGCACCGTCGGTGCGGGCCCACCCGCTGTCCGACCTCGACCCGCACGTCTACTTCCCGTTCAGCCCGATCGTCGGCTGGTACAGCCCGCTCGCGCCTCCGCTCGAGTGCACGGTGGGTGAGACCGGGGGCATCACGGCCCATGCCACGCTCGGCGCGGCCTACGAAGGACCGCCGGGCTGCGTCCACGGCGGGATCATCGCCGGGCTGTTCGACGAGCTGTTGGGCATCGCGAACATCACTGCCGGCGTCGGTGCGATGACGGGCACGCTGACGATCAAGTACCGGAGCCCGACACCGCTCTACACGGAGCTGACGTTCGCGGGCCACACGGAGCAGATCGACGGTCGGAAGGTCTTCACCCGCGGCACGATGCACGCGGGCGAGCGGCTCTGCGCGGAGGCGGAGGGGATCTTCATCGTGGTCGACCCGGCGCGCTTCTTCGACCACACCGCCGAGCACGGCGCCGCGGCGTCGCCGGTGCAGGAGGAGACGTGAGCGAACGAAGGGTCGCCCTCGCGGGTCCGGTCAACTTCCGCGACGTCGGCGGCTACCCGACGGCGGACGGGCGCATCGTGCAGTGGCGGCGCCTCTACCGCAGCGACTCGCTGCACCACCTCGAACCCGACGACGGCCCGTTGCTCCACGAGCGCGGCATCGCCACCGCGATCGACTTCCGTGCCGACGACGAGCTCGAGCGGATCGGCATCGGGCGGCTCGGCGAGCTCGACATCCACCACCTCCACCTGCCGACGGTCGACAAGGCGCTGCACACGGTGCGTTCGCCCGACTGGGATCCGCCGGAGACCGCGGGCGAGATCTACGTGATGATGCTGCGCTCCGGTGGCGCGGCGTACGCGGCCGCGCTGCGCGCGCTCGCCGAGCCGTCCACCCTGCCGGCGGTCTTCTTCTGCATGGCCGGCAAGGACCGCACCGGCGTGTTCTCCGCGGTCGTGCTGGGCCTGCTCGGCGCCTCGGACGAGGACATCGTCGCCGACTACGTGCTCACCCACGACGTGGTCGAGACGATCCACGAGCGCGGTCGCCGCGACTACCCCGACGCGGCCGACCGGTGGCCCGAGCTGCCCGACGACCTGCGCGGGGCCGTCGCCCCGACGATGGAGGGCATGCTGGTGGGGATGCGCGCCGAGCACGGCGACTGGGACGGCTACGCGAAGTCGATCGGGGTCGAGCCCGACGTCGTCGACCGGGTGCGCTCGGCGTTGCTCGACGACTCCGTCGGCGGCGCAGCAGCGAGAGGAGACGCCACATGACGACCTTCGGGCTCCAGCTGCCGAACTTCACGCTGGGGGTCGCGGACAGCGCGATGTTCGACCGGGTCGTCGAGATGGCGGTGGCGGGGGAGGAGAGCGGGTTCTCGTCGCTCTGGGTGATGGACCACTTCTACCAGCTGCCCGCGCTCGGCGGTGAGGACGAGCCGATGCTCGAGGCGTACACGTTGCTCGGCGCGCTCGCCGCGCGCACACGCAGCGCGTCGCTCGGCACGCTCGTCACCGGCGTCACGTACCGCAACCCGGCGATCCTCGCGAAGCAGGTGACGACGCTCGACGTGATCAGCGGCGGGCGGGCGGTGCTCGGGATCGGCGCAGCGTGGCACGACATCGAGCACGTCGCGCTCGGTGTCGACTACCCGGGCGACAAGGAACGTCTCGACCGGCTCGAAGAGGCGGTGCAGATCGCTCGGGCGATGTTCACGGAGGACGCGCCGTCGTTCGCCGGGAAGTACTACCGGGTGGAGAAGGTGCGGAACCTGCCGCGGCCGATCCGCCCGACGGGCATCCCGATCATGATCGGCGGCGGCGGCGAGAAGCGCACGCTGAAGCTCGTCGCGCAGTACGGCGACGCCTGCAACGTCAGCGGCGACCTCGACACGGTCCGTCACAAGCTCGACGTGCTGCGGCGCCACTGCGACGACGTGGGACGCGATCCTGCGGAGATCACGAACACGCGCATGTCGTCGCTGTTCCTCGTCGACACACCCGAGCAGTCGGTCGAGACCCGCGAGATGCTCGTCGGTCTGGCGGGAGAGGAGTTCGTCGGCAGCTGCACGATCGGCACCGACGACGAGGTCGTCGAGCAGGTCGGCGCGACCATCGACGCGGGCATCGACGAGGCGATCTTCAACCTGCCCTTCGCCGACGTCGCCACGATCCGCCGCGCCGGCGAGCTCCTCAGCACGACCTTCTGATCGCCCCCATCACCCCTTCCCCTCCACGCTCTGGCGTAATAAACCCGTCCTCACGGCGTGTTCCTGACGCCAAAGCAGGGGGTCCGGGTCAGATCGCGCGCTCCTTGCCCTCCCAGTACGGGTCGCGCAGCTTGCGCTTGTACAGCTTGCCGTTGGGGTCGCGCGGCATCTCGGTGGTGAAGTCGATCGACCGGGGCCGCTTGAACTTCGCGAGGCGCTCGGCCGACCACGAGAGGATCTCCGCTTCGAGCTCGTCGTCGCCCTCGACGCCCTCGACGGGCTCGATGACCGCCTTGACCTCCTCGCCCCAGTCGGGGTGGGGGATGCCGAAGATCGCGACGTCGGCCACCTTCGGGTGCATGATCAGCTCGCTCTCGATCTCCGCGGGGTAGATGTTCGCCCCACCCGAGATGATCATGTCGATCTTGCGGTCGGACAGGAACAGCCAGCCGTCGTCGTCGAGGAAGCCGACGTCGCCGACGGTGAAGTACTTGCCCTGGCGCGACTTGTCGGTCTTCTCCTTGTCCTTGTAGTACTCGAAGTTGCCCGTCATCATGTGCATGTAGACGGTGCCGATCTCACCCGGCGGGAGCTCGTTGCCGTCGTCGTCGAGGACGACGACCTCCGAGATCGGCCACGCCCGACCGACCGTGCCGGGGTGCTCGAGCCACT
>JBBDWT010000003.1:0-9823 GCA_040902705.1 Acidimicrobiia bacterium
TTCCTCTTCTTCTTCATCGGCGAGTTCGGCACCGCGTTCGCGTTCGCGGCCCTCGCCGCCACCCTGTTCCTCGGCGGCTGGTCGATTCCCGGAGTCACCGGCGACTGGGCCAACATCCTCGGACCGTTCGTGCTGTTCGCGAAGCTCATGGCTGTCGCGTTCATCATGTTCTGGGTCCGGTTCACCTATCCGCGTCTGCGTGAAGACCAGCTCCAGGCGCTCGCGTGGAAGGTGCTCATCCCGCTCGGCCTGATCAACATCCTGTTGACCGGGATCTTCAAGGTGGCGTGGTGATGCATGCGAACGAGTCCACGCGGCGTGCGGAGCGGGTATCCCGCTTCGCAGCGAGCGACGCCATGAGGGTGATCTGATGAAGCTTCCCGGTCTGATCGGCGGTCTCGGCATCACGCTGAAGACGATGCTCAAGCCCGCCGTGACGGTGCAGTACCCGCACGAGAAGGAAGAGCCGGCACCGCGTGCTCGGGGCGTCATCGCGCTCAAGGAAGAGAACTGCACGGTCTGCATGCTGTGCGGGCGATCATGCCCCGACTGGTGCATCTACATCGAGGGGCACAAGGAGCAGCGGCCGCCGCGGCGCGAAGGCGGCCGTCCGCGCAGCGTCAGCGTCCTCGACCGTTTCGACATCGACTACGCGCTGTGCATGTACTGCGGGATCTGCGTCGAGGTCTGCCCGTTCGACGCACTCTTCTGGAGCCCCGACTTCGAGTACTCCGAGAACCGCATCGCCGAGCTGCTGCACGACAAGGCGCGGCTGGGCGAGTGGATGGAGACCGTCCCCGAGCCCGAGCCCCTCGAGGTCGGCGCCGAGAAAGGCAAGAAGTAGTCCGATGTGGGAGCAGCAGGTCGCCTTCTGGGTGCTCGCCGTCGCGATGGGCGGCGCCGCGATCGGGGTCGTGCGGACCTCGAACATCGTGCACGCCGCGCTGTACCTCGTGGTCGTCCTCGCGGGCGCCGCGGCGCAATACATCCTGCTGGCCGCGGAGTTCGTGGCGTGGGTGCAGGTGCTGATCTACATCGGCGCCGTCGTCATCCTCTTCCTCTTCGGCATCATGCTGACGCGGGCGCCGATGGGCGGTGAAGGGCGACGCCTCGACAACGACCAGCGCTGGGGCGCGGCGATCGTCGCGCTGTTCGTGTTCGGCGTGCTCGTCGCGATGCTCGTCGACGCGTTCGGAGGTCAGGACATCCGATTCAGCGCCGAGCTCGTCCAGCAGGGACGGACCAGCACCGTCGGCAGCGATCTGTTCCGCGAGTTCCTCGTGCCGTTCGAGGTCGTCTCGATGCTGCTCCTGGCCGCGCTCATCGGCGCCGTCGTGCTCGCGAGAAGAGACTGACGTGGGCACCCGACCGACGGAACTGATGCGTCCCGGCCTGCCGAGCGAGCGGTCCTTCAGCTCGAAGCGGTGGAGCTCCTTGAGCGTCGAGCGAGCGAGGCCATAGAGATGGAGCTGAACCAGTTCCTCATCCTGAGCGCGTTCCTGTTCTGCACCGGCATCTACGGCGTGCTCGCGCGGCGCAACGGTGTCCTCGTGCTCATGAGCATCGAGCTGATGCTCAACGCGGTCAACATCAACCTGATCGCCTTCTCCGCGTTCCGTCACGACGTCGGCGGACAGGTGTTCTCGCTCTTCATCATCACGATCGCTGCCGCCGAGGTCGGCGTCGGGCTCGCGATCGTGCTGCTGATCTACCGCAACCTGCGGACGCCCGATCTCGATGAAGTCGACCAGCTGAAGGGCTGAGACCGGACCATGCTCGACGCCGCCTGGATCATCCCCGCGCTCCCCGCGGCAACGTTTCTCGTGATCCTCTTCTTCGGGAAGCGCATGCCGAAGAAGGGCTCCGAGGTCGGGATCCTCGCGGTCGGCGCGTCGTTCGTCCTGTCGTGCGTCACCGCGGTCGAGTGGATCAACCGCGTCAACGACGCGAATGCCGACGGCCACGGCCTCGGCGCCTTCTTCGGGAAGGGCATCTCCGCCGCCGCCGGCGGCGAGGAGCACGCCGCGGTCACGCCCGTCATCCACACGATCAAGTGGTGGCAGAACGGCGGCGTGTCGTTCGGCGTCGGCACCTACATCGACGGCCTCGCCGTGATGATGCTGCTCGTCGTCACGATCGTGTCGCTGCTCGTGCACATCTACTCGACGGGCTACATGAAGGGCGACCGCCGCTACACGTGGTTCTTCGCCTGCCTGTCGCTCTTCACCGCGTCGATGCTCACGCTCGTCGTCGCGCCGAACACGCTCCAGCTGCTCGTCGGCTGGGAGCTCGTCGGCCTCTGCTCGTTCTTGCTCATCGGCTTCTGGTGGGAGGACCGCGAGAACAGCCGCGCGGCGATCAAGGCGTTCCTCACGACGCGCGTCGGCGACATCGGGCTGATGATCGGCATCATCATCCTCTTCTTCACCGTCGGGTCCTTCGGCATCCTCTCCACCAACAGCTATGCCGTCGGCTCTGGTGCGCAGCACGACTTCCTCCTCGCCGCCGCGATCTGCCTGATGATCGGGATCATCGGCAAGAGCGGTCAGTTCCCGCTCCACACCTGGCTGCCCGACGCCATGGCCGGCCCCACGCCGGTGTCGGCGCTCATCCACGCGGCCACGATGGTCGTCGCCGGTGTCTTCCTCGGCGCCCGTCTCTATCCCGTCTTCTACAACGGCTTCTCGATCTCGAGCGGCGGCATCAACATGATGGCGGCCGTCGGCGGGATCACGATCCTCATCGGTGCCGTGCTGGCGTTCGTGCAGAAGGACATCAAGAAGGTCCTCGCCTACTCCACGGTCAGCCAGCTCGGCTACATGGTGATGGGCCTCGGCGTGGGCGCGTGGGTCGCCGCCGTGTTCCACCTCTTCACGCACGCCTTCTTCAAGGCGCTGCTCTTCCTCGGCGCGGGGTCGGTGAGCCACGGCGGCACACACCACTCGTTCGACATGCGCGAGATGGGCGGCCTGCGCAAGTACATGCCGATCACGTTCTGGACCTTCCTGATCGGCTCGCTCGCGCTCGCCGGCATCTTCCCGTTCGCAGGCTTCTGGTCGAAGGACGAGATCCTCGTGAACGCGGGGAGCCACGGGTTCGACGTGTTCCTCGTCGTCGGTCTGATCGGTGCGTTCCTCACCGCGGCATACATGACGCGCTGCATCTATCTCGTCTTCTTCGGTGAGTACCGCGGGCACGCGAACCCGCACGAGTCGGAGCGCTCGATCACGATCCCGCTCGTGATCCTCGCCGGGCTGTCGATCGTCGCCGGCCTGATCAACGCCGCGCCGCTCGGCATCGAGAAGTTCACGGAGTACGTCGAGCCGACGATCGCGTTCCCCGACCTCCTCCACGCCGACTTCGACTACCCGAAGGCGATCCTCTCGGTGACGCTCGCCATGCTGGCGATCGGCATCGCGGCCTTCTACTGGTTCCGCCACGAGGAGGTGGGCAAGCTCCGCGGTCTCACGCAGCGGAGCAAGCTCGCGCACGCGGGCTACACGTTCCTCGAGAACAAGTACTACCTCGACCACCTGTACGAGAACGTCATCGTCGACGGCATTCGCGGACCGATCGCGTGTGCGGCGTACTGGGTCAACCAGAACGTCATCGACGGGGTGGTCAACGGCGCTGGGCGCGGTGCGACGCTCGTGGGCCGGTTCGCGTACAACACCGTCGACCAGAAGGTCGTCGACGGTGCGATGAACGCCCTCGCGCACGAGACGGGTGCAGCCGGCGAAGGGCTGCGCCACGTACAAAGCGGGCGGGTGCAGCGGTACGCGCTCATCCTGTTCGCTGCGGTGGGGCTGCTCAGCCTCTCCCTGTTCCTCGTGGCCGTGCTGTGACGACCGTGAATCGGCCGACCTCAACTCAGAAGGGTTCCTGAAGCGATGGACTGGTTCGATGACTGGGCGTTGACGCTGGCGGTGTTCCTGCCGGCGGTCGGCATGGCGCTGGTGCTGCTGATCCCGCGCGCTCAGGAGCAGGCGATCAAGGCGACGGCGCTGATCACGGCGCTGGCGACCGGTGCAGTCGGCATCGGGATCCTGGCGAAGTTCGACTTCGACGCTTCGGGGTCGCTGCAGCTCCAGGTGAACGAGCCGTGGATCAAGGTGATCAACGCGCGCTTCCACATGGGTGTCGACGGGATCGCGCTCCCGCTGCTCATCATGTCGATGCTGACCGTGATCCTCTGCATCGTCTACTCGTGGAACCACTTCCCCGAGCCGCACAATCCCAAGGCGTTCCTCGCGCTGATCCTCCTCCTCGAGGTCGGGCTCAACGGCACGTTCGTCGCCCAGGACCTGATCCTCTTCTTCATCTTCTTCGAGCTCGTGCTGCTGCCGATGTTCTTCATGATCGGCGTGTGGGGTGGCCCCAACCGCGAGTACGCGTCGATCAAGTTCTTCCTGTTCACCCTCTTCGGGTCGGCCCTGATGCTCGTGGGCTTCGTGGCCCTCTTCTTCCTGTCGAAGGAACAGACCTTCGACATGGTGAAGCTCACCCAGCTCGCGGGCGACGGGATCGACAGCAGCACCCAGCTGCTGATCTTCGCCGCCATGTTCCTGGGCTTCGCGATCAAGGTGCCGATGTGGCCCTTCCACACCTGGCTCCCTGACGCCCATACGGAAGCGCCGACCGTGGGCTCGGTGATCCTGGCTGCCGTCATGCTGAAGCTGGGCACCTACGGCTTCATCCGGATCGCGATCCCGATGCTCCCCGACGCCGCCGAGAAGTGGGCGCCGTGGATCGGCCTGCTCGCCGTGATCGGCATCATCTACGGATCGCTGTGCTGTCTCGCGCAGACCGACATGAAGCGTCTCATCGCGTTCTCGTCGGTGGCGCACATGGGCTTCGTGATGCTCGGCATCGCGACGCTCACCGACTTCGGTCTCAACGCTGCGGTCTTCGGGATGGTGGCGCACGGCTTCATCACCGGCCTGCTCTTCTTCCTCGCCGGCTCGGTGCAGGAGCGCTACGGCACCCGCGAGATGAGTCGTCTCGGTGGGTTGCTCACGCAGGCGCCCAAGCTCGGCTGGATCCTCGGGTTCACCGCGATGGCCTCGCTCGGGTTGCCCGGGCTGGCCGGCTTCTGGGGTGAGTTCCCGGCCGTCCTCGCGTCGTACGAGCCCGCGAACCTCGCCGACGGGCTCTTCGGTGGCGACAACCTGTGGACGTACCGCTCGTTCATGGTCATCGCCGCGATCGGCACCGTGCTCGCCGCGGGTTACCTGCTCTGGATGCTCCAGCGTGTCGCGTTCGGCAAGGTGAGCAGCGAGTTCGAGAACGCGCACATCCACGACGTGCACGTCTCGGAGTGGCTCGCGTGGACTCCGCTGCTCGTGCTGATCGTCGTGCTCGGCGTCTACCCCGACCTGCTGTTCTCGATCACCGACGGCGCGGTCCAGCCGATCGGCAAGATCTTCGGGGGCTCGTAGCTCGTGAACCCGAGCATCGACTTCCACGCGCTCGCGCCCGAGATCGTCCTCACCGTGGCGATCGTCGTCTGCCTCCTCGTCGACCTGTTCCTGCCGCGACGCCAGGAGCTCGTCCCGCGGATCGCGAGCATCGGCGTGCTCGGCGCACTGATCCCCGTGCTGACGCTGGCCGTCGACGGTGCCGATCGATCGATGTTCGACGGCGCGTTCGTGGTCGACAACTACTCGCTGGTCCTGACCGGGTTCTTCCTGGTCGCGGCGTACTTCTCGCTGCTGCTGTCGGTCGACTACATCCAGGAGGGCGACTACTACCGCGGCGAGTACTACGTGCTCCTCCTCACGTCGGTGCTGGGGCTCGTCGTGATGGCGAGCTCACGCGACCTGATCTCGATCTTCGTGGCGCTCGAGACGATCTCGATCCCGACGTTCGTGCTCGCCGGCTGGCGCAAGCACGACACCAAGTCGAACGAGGCCGCGCTGAAGTACTTCCTGATCGGCGTTCTGTCGACTGCGGTGATGCTCTACGGGATGTCGTTCATCTATGGCATGTCGAGCTCGACGCTGCTGACCGACATCCGGATCTACGCGGCCACCGACACGCCGGCGATCTTCGCGGCGGCGATCTTCCTCACGCTCGTCGGGTTCGCGTTCAAGGTGAGCGCGGTGCCGTTCCACTTCTGGACCCCCGACACCTACGAGGGCTCGCCGACTCCGGTCACGGCGTACCTCTCGGTCGCCTCGAAGGCCGGGGGCTTCGTCGCGCTGCTCACGATCGTCAAGTTCGGGTTCTTCCCGTCGATCGACTCATGGGAGCCGATCCTCTGGATGTTCGCCGCCGCGTCGATGACGCTCGGGAACCTCGTCGCGCTCCGCCAGACGAACGCGATCCGGATGCTGGCGTACTCGTCGATCGCGCAGGCCGGGTTCATGCTCGTGCCGCTCGCCGTCGCGGGCGACGTCACGGGGAACTCCGCGTGGGAAGCCGTCGTCATCTACCTCCTCATCTACGGCGCGATGAACATCGGCGCGTTCGCTGCGGTCATGGCAGCGGCTCGGCGCACCCGCTCGGCGGAGATCTCGAGCTTCGCCGGGCTCGGCCGGACCGATCCCTGGCTCGCGGTGATGATGTCGATCTTCCTCCTGTCGCTCGCGGGCATCCCGCCGCTCGCGGGGTGGTTCGCGAAGTTCGTGATGTTCCGAGCGGTGTTCGACGCGGGGACCACCGCGGCCGTCGTGCTCGGTGTGATCGCCGCAGTGAACTCCGTGATCGCGTTCTTCTACTACGCCGCGATCCCCCGCAAGATGTGGTTCAGCGAGCCGGCCGAGGGTTCCGTCGACGCACACACGCAGCCGACCCCGTTCGCGCTGCAGGCGGCGATGTTCATGGCGACCGCGATCGTGATCGTCATCGGCGTCTACCCGCAGTTCTTCGCCCGCCTCGGCGAGCTCGCGTTCACCCCCGGCTGACGCGCGTCCGATCCGTGCGTACTGGAGAGCACGGTCCGGCTCCGAGACGGACGACAGTCTCCAGGATGGGATCGTGGCGGTGACATGAGCGTTGCGGATGCGATTGCGACGCGGATCCGCCGGAACGGGCCGATCACGTTCGCCGAGCTCCAGGAGCTGGCGCTCTACCACCCCGACGGCGGCTTCTTCACCGGCGGGCACGGCGCCGGGCGCGCGGGGGGCGACTTCGTGACGAGCCCCGAGGTGGGGCCGCTGTTCGGTGCGCTCGTCGCCCGCTCCCTCGACGACACCTGGCGCGCGCTCGGGCGCCCCGATCCGTTCGTCGTCGTCGAGGCGGGCGCAGGGAACGGCCGCCTCGCCTCCGACGTGCTGCGTGCCGAACCCGACTGTGCGCTCGCCCTCCGGTACGTGCTGGTCGAGCGGTCACCCGAGCTGCGCGCCCGCCAACGAGAGCGGCTGACGCTGGAGCCCGCCGACGAGGCGCTCGGCCCGATGATGCGGACCGAGGATCCGGACGGCCCCGACGAGCTCGTCGAGGGCATGGGGCCGATCACGACGACCCTCGACGACCTCCCCGGGGTGCCGTTCACCGGGGTCGTGCTCGCCAACGAGCTGCTCGACAACCTCCCCGTCCGGATCGTCGAGCGGAGCGCCGACGGCTGGGCGGAGGTCCGCGTGGGGCTCGGTGATGGCGGCACGCTCGTCGAGTCGATCGTCCCCGCCGACCCCGAGCTCACCATCGAGGCGGACGAGGTCGCGGGCGGGACGAGAGTCCCGCTTGGTGCGCGGCTCCCGGTTCCCGAGGCCGCCGCCGAGTGGCTCGCCGCGGCTGCGTTCGTGCTCCGCCGCGGGACGGTCGTGCTCGTGGACTACGCGGCGCCGGTCGCCGAGCTGCTCGCGCGGGGGGCCGACGGCTGGCTCCGGACGTACCGCGAGCACGGGCGCGGCGCCGGGCCGTTCGATGCACCGGGGACCCAGGACCTCACGTGCGACGTGCCGCTCGAGTACCTCGCGACGGTCGCGCGCCGTGCCGGGTTCGAGATCGATCGGGACACGACGCAGGCCGAGTGGCTCCGCGAGCTCGGTGTGGACGAGCTCGTGGACGAGGGCCGCGCGACGTGGCGGGAGCGGGCGCATCTCGGCGATCTCGAGGCGATCGCCGGGCGCAGCCGCATCGGGGAGGCCGAGGCGCTGACGGACCCTGCCGGCCTCGGTGCGCATCGGGTCGTCGTCCTGTCGAAGGGTCTGCACCGGCGATACCCTGCCGCCTGACCCGACACGCCGCACCACGGAGAGGAAGGACATGTCAGACGCGATCGAGTCGTTGCTCGCCGAACGGCGCACCTTCCCGCCGCCCGAGGGTTTCAAGACGCATGCGCGGGTCGTCGGCACCGAGATCTACGACGACGCGAACGTCGACGTCGAGGGGTTCTGGGCGCGCCAGGCCGCCGATCTCATCGACTGGACCGAGGAGTGGCACACGGTCCTCGACTGGGACCTGCCGTTCGCGAAGTGGTTCGTCGGCGGCAAGCTCAACGCCAGCTACAACTGCATCGACCGCCACGTCGAGGCCGGCCACGGCGATCAGGTCGCGTACCACTGGGAGGGCGAGCCCGGCGACACGCGCACGATCACCTACGCCCAGCTCCTCGACGACGTGAGCCGTCTCGCCAACGCGCTCAAGGCACTCGGCGTCGAGAAGGGCGATCGCGTCAACATCTACCTCGGGATGGTGCCCGAGCTCCCCATGGCACTGCTCGCGTGCGCGCGGATCGGCGCCGCGCACTCGGTCGTCTTCGGCGGGTTCTCCTCCGACTCGCTGCGTGACCGCATCAACGACGCCGAGGCGAAGGTGCTGATCACCGGTGACGGCGCGTGGCGCCGGGGCTCCGTGGTTCCGCTGAAGGAGACCGCCGACGCCGCGATCGCCGAGTGCCCGACGATCGAGCAGGTGCTCGTCCTGCGGCGCACCGAACAGGACGTGCCCATGACCGAGGGGCGAGACGTCTGGTGGCACGACCTCGTTCCCGCGCAGAGCAACGTCTGCCCCGCCGAGCCGATGGACTCCGAGGACCTCCTCTACCTCCTTTACACGTCGGGGACGACCGCGAAGCCCAAGGGCATCATGCACACGACGGGCGGCTATCTGACGCAGGTCGCATGGACGCACCGCAACGTCTTCGACATCCGGTCCGATGACGACGTGTACTGGTGCGCCGCCGACGTCGGCTGGGTGACCGGCCATTCGTACATTGTCTACGGCCCGCTCGCGAACAGGACGACGAGCGTGCTCTACGAGGGGACACCCGACTTCCCCGACAAGGACCGGCTGTGGTCCATCATCGAGAAGTACGGCGTGACCATCCTCTACACCGCGCCGACGGCGATCAGGTCGTTCATGAAGTGGGGCGACCAGTACCCCGCCGGCCACGACCTGTCGTCGCTCCGGTTGCTCGGCAGCGTCGGCGAGCCGATCAATCCCGAAGCGTGGCTCTGGTACTGGAAGCACATCGGTGGGGAGCGGTGCCCGGTGGTCGACACGTGGTGGCAGACCGAGACCGGCGCCATCATGATCAGCCCGCTCCCGGGCGCGACCACGCTGAAGCCCGGCTCCGCGACGTTCCCGCTCCCGGGCATCGGCGCCGACGTGGTCGACGATGCGGGTGCGAGCGTGGTGATCCCCGGAGGTGGCTATCTGGTGCTCACCCGCCCGTGGCCCGCGATGCTGCGGGGGATCTGGGGCGACCCGCAGCGGTACCGCGACACGTACTGGGCCCGCTTCGACGGCCGCTACTTCGCCGGTGACGGCGCCAAGCGCGACGACGACGGCTACTTCTGGCTGTTGGGCCGGGTCGACGACGTGATGCTCGTGTCGGGCCACAACATCTCGACGGCCGAGGTCGAGCACGCGCTCGTCG
>JBBDWT010000004.1:0-9660 GCA_040902705.1 Acidimicrobiia bacterium
CGGTCGATCTTCTCGAGGCTCACGTAGATCGGCAGCACCATGAACGGCAGGAAGTTGTAGGTGAGCCCGCCGATGACGGCGCCCGGCGTCGCGAGCAAGCCCTGGCTCTCCCCCAGCAGCCCGAAGGTGCGCATGAGCCCGACGACCTCGCCCTCGTCACCGAGGATCGTCTTCCACGCGATCGTCCGGATCAGGTACGTCGTGAAGAAGGGGATGACGACGAGTCCGAGCAGCAGGTTCTTGTAGCGCCCGCCCCGGAACGCGATCACGTACGCGAGCGGGTACCCGATCGCGATGCACAGCAGCGTCGCGATGCCGGCGTACAGGAACGACCGCCAGAACTGCTCGGAGAAGTCGGAGAGCGCGTCGCCGTAGTTCGAGAAGTTCCAGGAGAACTCGAGGTCTGACGGCAGGAAGCGGTCGGGGCGGTCGGAGAGCGACGTGCGCACCAGCGTCAGCACCGGCACGAGGAAGAAGAGGATCAGCCAGAGCACACCGGGGCTGAGAAGCCCGTAGGGCGCGAACCGACCCTTCTTCGCCCCGGCCTCGATGGCTCCCTTCACCGCACGCGCCCTCGAACCGTGGCTCGCGGACCCAGGCCCCTACGAGCCGGTGATCTCGGCGAATCGTGCGTCGAACTTCTCCTCGTCCTTCGAGCTCAGCTCCTGGTTGAAGACCTTCAGCCGGGCCTGGACGTCCTCGGGCGGGAAGATGAGCGGGCTCTCGGCGAGAGCCGGATCCTCGGCCGCGAGGGCCGCCTCGATCCCGTCGACGGGTGAGATGTACTGCACGTACGCCGCGACCCGCGCTGCGTTGTCGATGTCGTAGAAGTAGTTCATCCACGCCGCGACCTGCGCCTTGCGTTTCGCGGTGGCGATCCAGACCATCGTGTCGGCCCAGCGCATGCCGCCTTCGTCGGGGATCACGAAGCGGAGGTCCTCGTTGTCGAGCGTGAGCTGCGCAACGTCACCCGACCAGCTCACGCACGCGGCGAAATTCCCGTCGACGAGGTCGTCCTGGTAGTCGTTGCCGGTGAAACGTCGGACCTGCCCGGCGCCGACCGCTTTCTGGAGCCGGTCGAGCGCGGGCTCGGCCTTCTTGTATGTGATCGTCGCCGGATCGATGCCCTCGGCCAGGCACGCGAGCCCGATGGTGTCGCGCATCTCGCTGAGCATCCCGACCTTGTTCTTGAACTTCTTGTCGTAGAGGTCGGTGAAGCTCGTCAGCTCGCGACCGGTGACCTCGATGTTGTAGGCGATGCCGGTCATGCCGGTCTGCCACGGCAGCGTGTACTCGCCGGTCGGATCCCATGGGGGCGACTGGAAGCCGGGCGCGAGGTTCGCCGCATTGGGGATGTCTCCGAGCGGCAGCTTCTGCACGTATCCGAGGTCGATGAGGCGCTTCGCCATCCAGCTCGTCGGAGCCGCGATGTCGAAGCCGGGGTACTGGTCCTGGCTGAACTGCCGCTGGTACTTCGCGAAGAACTCATTGTTGTCGTTGAGGCTCTCGGAGTACTTCAGATCGATGCCGGTCTGGGACTCGAAGTCCTTGTTCGACTCCTCGTCGATGTAGAGCGGCCAGTTGAGAACCGACAGCTTGCCGCCGACGTCGCCCTGACTCCCGAACGAGGCGAACGCGCTCGACGAGCCGAGCAGCGTCGACCCGATCGCGACCCCACCGAGCGCGGCGCCGCCGCGTGCGATGAACTGGCGCCGCGAGAGGCCGCCGTCACCCGTGCTCCGAGCCTTCCTTCGTGCACTCATTCCCTACTCCTTCAGCTCTTCGAGATCCGAGGACTTGCCGAACCGGTCGTCGAGACCCGGCAACAGACGCGCGGCTTCCTTCTCCCACGTGATCCAGACCGTGTCGCCGGGTCGGAGGAGCGGGAGGTCGTCCTCCGGCCCGATGTGCGCGACGACCTTGGCCCCGTCGGTCGCGCGGAGCGCGGCCCGCACGAGCGGCCCCTGGAACGTGAGGTCCGTAACCGTCGTCCGCACGTGCGGCGTGCCGTTGCCCGGCTCGGCGACGCTCACGGTGATCCGCTCGGGGCGCAGCATCACCGTGGCGCGTCCGTGTGCTTGCGGGGTCGTGTGGCCGACCGGCACCGCCGCGCGCGTTCCACCGGGGAGCGTGACGTCGGCCTCGTCGGAACGTACGGCCTCGACGGTCGCGGGCAGCAGATTGGCGACGCCGATGAAGCCCGCGACGAAGACGGACGCCGGCGTGCTGTAGATGTCCTCGGGTGACGCGATCTGCTCGACCTTCCCGTCGTTCATGACCGCGATTCGGTCCGACATCGTGAGCGCCTCTTCCTGATCGTGCGTCACGTACACGAAGGTGATGCCGACCTCCCGTTGGATGCGCTTGAGCTCGAGCTGCATCGTCTGACGCAGCTTGAGGTCGAGGGCGCCGAGCGGCTCGTCGAGCAGGAGCGCGCTCGGATAGTTCACCAGCGCGCGCGCGAGCGCGACGCGCTGCTGCTGGCCGCCAGAGAGCTGACCAGGGCGGCGATCGGCGAAGTCCGCGAGGCGAACGATCTTCAACAGCTCGTGCACCCGCCGCTTCGTCTCTTCTCTCTTCACCCGCTTCGACCGCGGACCGAACGCGACGTTGTCGAACACCGACATGTGCGGGAACAGCGCATAGTGCTGGAACACCGTGTTGACGTTGCGCTTGTACGGCGGGACACGCGAGACGTCGTTGCCTTCGAGGGTGATGCGCCCGGCCGACGGGAGCTCGAATCCGGCGATCATCCGGAGCGTCGTCGTCTTGCCGCACCCGGACGGGCCGAGCATCGAGAAGAACTCGCCACGCTGGATGGCGAAGTCGGCCTCGTGGACCGCGGTGAAGTCGTCGAAGCGCTTGGTGACGCGTTCGATCCCGATGACGACGTCACCGCCGGCGCGAGCCGGCACGGTCTTCTCAGGCACTCCGGGCGTCTCCCCGTCCGTTCCCCCGACTGGGTCTCCCGAGCCGTCACCATAAACATGCCGGGACCACATGTCGCAAGGGATTCCGTCGTATTTCTGGAACATGACGACGGATTCCCTTGCACAGATGCCCGGCGGCCAGCAACATCGTCGCCGCGAGCGGTCGCGCCGGGCACGACCGTCGCCCACGCTCGAGCAGGCGGGACGAGGAGGCACACGGAGATGGCGAAGCAGAACTTCATCGGCGGCGCGTGGCGCGACGCCTCGAGCGGCGCGACGGACAAGGTCGTCAACCCCGCCACCGGTGAGGTCCTCGACGAGGTCGCCTCGAGCGACGCCGCGGATGTCGACGCGGCCGTGGCGGCAGCCGCGGCTGCCTTCGAGGAGTGGGAGCGCACGACACCCCGTGTGCGGTCCGAGCTGCTCGGCAAGGTGGCCGACGCGATCGAGGCCGACCTGGCGAACATCCAGACGCTGGAGATCGACAACGTCGGCAAGCCCGAGTCGATCATCGAGTTCGAGATGGACCTCACGCTCGACAACTGGCGCTTCTTCGCCGCCGGCGCGCGCTTCCTCGAGGGGCGGGCGGCCGGCGAGTACATGGAGGAGCACACGTCGTTCCTCCGGCGCGACCCGCTCGGCGTCGTCGCGTCGATCGCGCCGTGGAACTACCCGCTCAACATGGCGACGTGGAAGGTCGGCCCCGCGCTCGCGGCCGGCAACACGGTGGTGCTCAAGCCGTCGGAGCTGACGCCGCTCAGCGCGATCCGACTGGCAGAGATCACCGCCGACATCCTCCCGCCCGGCGTGTTCAACGTCGTCACGGGACAGGGCGAGACGGCCGGCGCGTCGCTCGTGAAGCACCCCGACGTCGCGATGGTGTCGCTGACCGGCGACGTCGCCACGGGCAAGCTGATCGCGCGGGAAGCCGCCGAGTCGCTGAAGCGCGTGCACCTCGAGCTGGGCGGCAAGGCGCCGGTGATCGTCTTCGACGACGCCGACATCGATGCGGTCGTCTCGACGCTCGCCGAGGCGTCGTACTACAACTCCGGCCAGGACTGCACCGCGCCGTGCCGCGTGCTCGCCGGCCCGAAGGTCCACGACCGGTTCGTCGCCGGCCTGAGCGATGCGGTGCAGGGCATCAAGACCGGCGATCCGCACGACCCCGACGTCGCGATGGGCCCGGTCGTCTCCGGCGAGCAGCGCGAGCGGGTGACGGGGTTCGTCGATCGGGCACGAGAGGCGGGAGCCGAGGTCACCGCGGGTGGGAAGCAGATCGAAGGCGCGGGCTTCTTCTACGAGCCGTCGATCGTCGTCGGCCCGGCGCAGGACTCGGAGATCATCCAACGGGAGGTCTTCGGCCCCGTGGTGACCGTCCAGCGCTTCTCCGACGACGAGGAGGCGCTGAAGTGGGCGAACGACGTCGACTACGGCCTCTCGGCGAGCGTGTGGACCGCGGACGTCGGGCGCGCCATGAAGATGTCGGCGCTGCTGAAGTTCGGCACGGTCTGGGTCAACGACCACATCCCGATCGTCTCGGAGCTGCCGCACGGTGGGTTCAAGCAGTCGGGGTACGGCAAGGACATGTCGATCTACGCGATCGAGGCGTACACCGAGATCAAGCACGTGATGGTGAAGTGGTGACGAACGGTTCCACGAAAGGACGTTCTCATGGGTGACACGTACTCGAGGAACGCGGCGAAGATCATCGAGCAGGAGCAGCCGCAGCTGCTCGCGCGCACGGCGGCGTCGAAGGCGCTGTTCGAGCGCGCGTCGAAGCACCTCCCCTACGGCGTCGCCTCGAGCTTCCAGGCCGGTGACCCGTACCCGATCTACATCGCCAGAGGCGAGGGCGCGCACGTCTGGGACGTCGACGACACGGAGTACGTCGACTTCCACGGCGGGTTCGGCTGCAACGTCGTCGGCCATGCCCACCCCAAGATCGCCGAGGCGATCGGACGCGCCGCCCGCACCGGCACCCACTTCGCGGCGATGACCGAGGTGACGGTCGCGTTCGCGGAGGAGCTCTGCCGCCGCTTCGACCTCGAGAAGGTCCGGTTCGCGAACTCGGGGACCGAGGCGACCATGGACGCGATCCGGATCGCGCGCGCTGCGACCGGTCGCGACGTCGTCGTCAAGATCGAGGGCTCGTACCACGGACACCACGACACCGTGATGTTCTCCGTCGTCCCGAACGCCGACGCGATGGGCGGCCGGGAGCAGCCGGCGTCGACACCGATGTCGAAGGGCATCCCGCAGGAGATGGCGAAGTGGACGCTCGCCGTCCCCTTCAACGACGTGGAGGCGATGCGGCGCGTCTTCGAGGAGCGCACGGGTGAGATCGCCTGCCTGATCATGGAGCCGGTGATGATGAACATCGGCGTCGTCGTGCCCGAGCCCGGCTACCTCGAGGCGGTGCGCGATCTCTGCACGAAGCACGGCGTGGTCTTCATCTTCGACGAGGTGAAGTCGGGCGCCACGATCGCGGCCGGCGGGGCCATCGAGCGCTACGGCGTGCAGCCCGACCTCGCGTGCTTCGCCAAGGCGATCGGGGGTGGCACCCCCGCGGCGGCATTCGGCGGCAAGGCCGAGGTCATGGACATCATCGAGCACGGCGCCGCGCAGCAGGGCACGTTCAACGGCAACCCGCTCGTCGCGGCGGCCGGTCTGGCCGCGCTCACCGAGGTGCTGACACCCAACGCGTACGAGCACCTCGCGGCGTTGGGCAGCCGGCTCGCCGACGGGTGCGGCAAGGCGATCGCCGAGCACGGCCTCCCGGCGCACACCGTCGATCTCGGGGCGAAGGGCTGCATCTCGTACCGCGCCGAGCCGCTGCGCAGCTACCGCGACTTCCTCGAGACGCGCCCCGAGCTCTACGAGGCGTCGTTCCCCTGGGTGCTCAACCGCGGCGTCTTCATGACACCCGGCGACGAAGAGCAGTGGACCATCTCGGTGCAG
Organism: Acidimicrobiia bacterium; assembly: GCA_040902705.1. GTDB lineage: Bacteria > Actinomycetota > Acidimicrobiia > IMCC26256 > PALSA-555 > DATBSK01. Next base: position 5,889 of record JBBDWT010000004.1, read on the forward strand.
CACACCGATGCCGACATCGACAAGTACGTCGACGCGTTCGCCGCGTTCTGCGCCGCCATCGCCGCCTGACCCAGCCCCACTGACCACCCCTCCTGACGCCTTGATGCGTCCCTCACGTCGTGGGGACGGTTCAGAGACGCATCATGATGAGAGCAGGGTGTCGACGAGCCAGTCGGCGAAACCCGACGCGTCGAGCGCGCGCACGACTTCCGCATCGCGGCCCTCGAGCTCGTCGACGACGGTGCGCGCGTGGCCTCGGCCGTCGAGCACCACGGTGACGGGCATGCGCTCGACCCGCACGAATGCGCACTCCACCGCGCATGCAACCGCCAGCGGATCGTGCAGAAAGGCCGCGAGGTCGTCCGGCGCGGACGCGCCGCCGGCGCCGAGCGTGCGAGACCGCCATCCCTCGACCAGCGCCGCGAGCACCCGGCACAGCTCGTCGCCTCGACGGAGCCGGTCGACATGCGCACGCGTCAAGGCGGCGCCGAACGTGATGTCGATCGGCACGAAGCGCCGGCGCCACTCGGACGACAGTGACGCGACCGCGCCCGCGGGGTCGAGGACGAGGTTCCAGTCGCGCTCGGGTCCGTGAACCCGTCCGTCGGCGGTGTGCACGGCCGCGAAGGCTCCCCCCATCACGGTGAGGCGGGCAATCGTGCCGGGGAGCGAAGGGACGGCGGCGACTGCCGCCGCCACGTTCGTCTGCTGACCGATCGTCACGATGCGGGTCCCCGGCGTGACCGCGCCGAGCACCGCGACGGCATCGGGGCGGGGCGGCGATCCGTCGTCACCACCGAGGAGGTCGAGGTGCTCGGCACCGATCACGTTCCGCTCGTCTCCCGGCACGCTCCGACCGACCGCGACCTCGACATCGTCCGCACCGCCGATCGCGAGCAGCCGCGCTGCGAGCCCGGCGCGCACCTCCGGTTGGGAGGACACCGTGGTGACTGCACGCAGGTCGATCTCGGGATGCCGGATCGCGAGCGCGATCGCGAGCGCGTCGTCGACATCGCTGCCGACGTCCGTGTCGACGACGATCGGCGCCACGTCGCGGTCGGTCAGTCCCGGTGCAATGCCGAGACGATACGGCTCGGGGTCAGGGGCTGCTCCGTGACCTTCGTGCCGCGGAGCGCGAGCGCATCGGCGACGGCGTTGAACACCGCCGGCGGCGATCCGATCGCCCCACCTTCACCCATGCCCTTGTGCCCACCGGGCGTCGGGGATCGGGTCTCGACGTGGCCGTACTCGATGACCGGGACCTCCGTCGCGGTCGGGACGAGGTAGTCGAGGAAGGTGGTGGTGAGCGGGGTGCCGTCGTCGTCGTACACGAAGTGCTCGTACAGCACGCCCCCGATGCCCTGCACCACACCACCGGCGATCTGACCCTCGACGATCATCGGGTTGATCATGACGCCGCAGTCCTCGCTCACGACGTAGCGCAGGACAGAGACGATGCCCGTGTCGGGATCGACCTCGACCGTGCACGCGTGGCACGCGTTCGACCAGGTGATCGGGGGCGCCTCGTACGCGACCGTCGCTTCCAGCCCGGGCGCGATGCCGTCGGGCAGCTCGCCGGGCGTGTTGTAGGCAAGGTTCGCGACCTCGGTCATCGTGACGCCGCGCGTCGGCGTGCCCCGGACCGAGACCTTGCCGTCCTCCACCTCGAGGTCCTCGGGCGCGGCCTCGAGCAGGTGCGCGGCGATCTCCACCGCCTTGTCGCGCACCGCGAGCGATGCTTCGCGCGTCGCGCCCCCGGCGACCACCGCGGTCCGGCTGCCGCCGGTCCCGGCGCCGAAGGGCGCGCTCGCCGTGTCCCCCTGCACCACGACCACGTCGTCGATCGCGACACCGAGATGCTCGGCAACGACCTGGGCCATGGTCGTCTCGACGCCCTGGCCGTGGGAGCCGGTACCGAGCAGCACCGTCACCGTCCCGCTGGGCTGCACGCGCACCGTGGCGGTCTCGACGCCGATCGCGCCCGACGCCATGCTCGTCGGCTCGACGTAGAGCCCGATCCCGATGCCGAGCAGGCGCCCCTCCTCTCGGAACGCACGCTCCTGCTCCGTACGGAACTCGTCGTAGGCGATGATCTCGACGGCCTGCTCGAGCGTCTCGGCGGGTGTGACGTGCTCGAGCTGCATGCCCATCGCCGTCGCGTAGGGCAGCTCGTCGACACCGATGACGTTGCGCCGGCGCAGCTCGAGCGGGTCCATCCCGATCTGGCGCGCCGCGAGATCGAGGATCTCTTCACGCGCGACCGACTCGAACATCCACGGGCCTCGGTACGCGCCCCGCCCGCACGTGTTCGTCCAGACGGACGTGCTGACGAAACCCATCTTCTGGAAGCGGTACGGACCGGGAAAGAGCATCGCGGCGAAGGGCCCGACTCCCCCGTTGCCGCCGATCGGGTACGCACCGCAGTCCTCGACGTGGTCGAGGCGAGCGCCCAGCAGTCGACCGTCGGCATCGACGGCCACGTCGACCTGCGCGACATCGGCGCGCGCGTGGTTGGACGCGAGGAGGTTCTCCCGCCGATCCTCGATCCACTTGATGATGCACCCGAGGTGCGCAGCCGCCGCGACGACGGTCAACTCGTCACGCTGCACGAAGTACTTCTGACCGAAGCCGCCGCCCACGTCGGCCCCGATGACGCGCACGAGGTGCTCGGGCACGCCGGTGAGGCGGGAGCAGACCTGCCGCGCCTCGTGAGGGTTCTGCGTCGAGAGCCAGACCTCGAGCTCGCCGCTGCTGGGCTCGAACCTCGCGACGACTCCGCGCGTCTCCATGGGGACGTTCGTGTGGCGGTGCTGGACGATCCGCTCGCTGACGACGTGCGCCGCCGACTCGAACGCGGCATCCAGCAGCGGGTCGGGCGGTGTCGGGACCGACATCGCGATGTTGGAGCCGAGCTCCGGGTGCACGAGCTCCGAGCCTTCGGCGCGCGCGGCCTCGGGGTCGACGATCGCGTCGAGCGGCTCGTAGTCGATCTCGATCAGCTCGCACGCGTCCTCCGCGACATACCTGCTCTCGGCGACCACCAGCGCGACCGGATCGCCGACGAAGCGCACATCGCCGTCGGCGAGCGCGCGCACCGGAGCACACGCCGACGGGGGGGCGTCGCCCTGGAACATCGTCGGCTGGAGCGAGCCGAGCCCGGGGTTCAGGTCGGGACCCGTCAGGACGGCACGCACGCCATCGAGCGCGCGGGCCGCGTCGACGTCGATGCGGGTGATGCGCGCCCGCGCGAGGTCGCTCCGGACGAACGCGGCATGGAGCATGCCGGACAGCACGACGTCGTCGACGTACGCACCGTGGCCGGTCAGCAGCCGCGGGTCCTCGCGGCGCTTGACCGACTGCCCGACGAACCGCCCGGCGGTCGTCGTCGTCACGACTCGCCTGCGGAGCGAACGGAGCGAACGTCCGCCGATGGGGCATCGCGACCGGTAGGGAGCGACGCCATGGAGGAGGGATCGCTCGCTCGGCGGACGGCGCGCACGATCCCCTGGTACCCGGTGCAGCGGCAGAGGTTCCCCGAGATGCCCTCCCGGATCTCGTCGTCGGTCGGGTCTTCGTGCTCCTGCAGGAACGCGGTGACCGTCACGACGAAACCCGGGGTGCAGAAGCCGCACTGGAGCCCGTGCTCCTCGCGGAACGCGGCCTGCACCGGCGAGAGCGAGCCGTCGGTCGGGCTGAGCCCCTCGATGGTCGTGACGGCCGCGCCGTCGGCCTGCACGGCGAACATCAGGCACGAGCGGACGGCCTCGCCGTC
>JBBDWT010000005.1:0-1452 GCA_040902705.1 Acidimicrobiia bacterium
ACGACGACACGAGCCGCTACCTCCGCTTCGACAGCTCGTTCCAGAGCGGCATGTATCTGGACGATCCGTACAAGACCCGCTTCGGCTACTCGGACTACCTGCAGCTGCCGCTGGCGTACAAGGCGCAGACGCAGCGGATCCTCTACATCGGCCTCGGCGGCGGCTCCGCGCCCAAGCGGACGTGGCGGGACTTCCCGGGGATCCGGATCGACGTGGTCGAGCTCGACCCCGCCGTGGTCGATGCGGCCTACAAATACTTCAAGCTCCCCCGCGACCCGCGGCTGCAGGTCGTTGTCGAGGACGGGCGCCGCTACATCGCGGACAACGAGGGCCCCTGGGACGTGATCGTCGTCGACGCGTTCTACTCCGACTCGATTCCCTTCCACCTCGCGACGCGGGAGTTCCTCGAGCTCGCGCGTGCGCGCCTCACTCGCGGCGGCCACGTCGTCACGAACATCATCGGCGCCGTGCGCGGCCCGGATTCCCGCCTCTTCCGCTCGATGCTGCGCACCTACCGCGCGGTCTTCCCGACGGTTGCCATCCACCCGGTGCTGGACGCCGGCGGGAACGACCTCGAGGCGATTCGCAACGTCATCCTCGTCTCCGGCGACGGCGCCGCTCCGTCGAAGGAGTTCCTGCTCGAACGCTGGCGCGAGGTTCGCCGCCGCTCCCCGGGCTCGCCCGACCTGACCGACGCGATCCGCGGGCGGGTCGACTCGGCCGTCTCGACCGAGGACGTGCCGGTGCTGACCGACGACTACGCGCCGACCGACGCGCTGCTCTTGCTCTTCGACTAGAAGGCGTGCCCGCCCAGTCGTGTGGGCTCCGGGGCGAGCTGGGCCAGCACGCCCTGGACGAATGCGCCGACGGCCGAGAGATCGAACGGCTTCGCGAAGTAGCCGTGTGCTCCAGCCTCGAGGGCGCGCGCCTCGATGTGAGGATCGGTCTCCCCGCTGAGGAAGACGAAGGGGAGTCGCTGGGTTCGCTCGTCTCCGCGCAGAGCCGCCGCGAGCCCGAACCCGTCGAGCACCGGCATGGAGATGTCGAGCAGCGCGAGGTCCGGCGCCTCGCTGAACGCGCGTTCGAGCCCGTCCTGCCCGTCGACCGTCTCGATCACGTCGTACCCCTCGCGACGCAGATGCGTCGCACAGAGAAGCCGGATCGAGGCGTCGTCATCGACGATGAGCACACGGGGTCGCCGTCCGGGCCAGCGCACTCGTTCGCTCGCGACGTGAGTGGCTTCCATGGGATCCTCCTCGAACTCGGACGTGTCGCCGACCGAATCGGCAGGCGCTCCAACCCGGTTGTTGAGGGCGGATCAGGCGGGGCCGGCTCGTGTGGCCCCGCGTCGTGCAATTCACGGTCAGATGCTGAGACCGCTGGCACCCATTCTATCTCTAGCTGTCAAATCCTCTGAGAAGACTCTGTCGTCAGGCGAAAAACCCGCTAAAA
>JBBDWT010000006.1:0-9520 GCA_040902705.1 Acidimicrobiia bacterium
GTGATCCGCGGCAACGCCGTCGTCGCGTACGGGCTCGACCGCTTCGGCATCGTCGCCTGACTCTCCGCTCTCGACGCCTTCGGCGCCGGGCCGCTCAGGCCCTGGGTCACTGCGCGTCACGCAGCGAGAAGTCGACGCGCAGGCGCGTGAGCGTCAGCGTCGCGATCAACCATCGATCGCCGACGAGCTCGTAGGTCTCGCGGTAGTGGCCGTATCCGTGCATCTTCTCGATGGGCGCGTCCTCGGGCCAGCGGAGCTCGTCCTCCATCGCCCAGATGCCCGTCGCGGTCGTGGGCGACGTGATGTCGATCTCGGGCATGTGACCGTGATGGACGGTGACGACGTCATCGACGGCAGCCCGCACGAACGCGGCGATCTCGGTGTTGCCGCGCGTGATGCCGGCCTCGGGATCGTCGTCAGAGGCCCCGACCTCGGCGGCCATGTCCATGACCGCGTGCGGAGCGAACACGTCCGCAAAGCCCTCCCAGTCCTTCGTGTCCATGCAGCGGAAGTACCGGGCCTTCAGCCCCTTGATCTGCTCGATCGCCTCGAGCCGCTCGACCACATTCATGCGCCGCACGATATTCGTAAACTCCCGGCGCTCGACAGAACACGACCACACACGACGAGATCAGACACGGGAGCACGATGACCGAGCGGGTGCACCTGGAGATCGACGGCTCGATCGCCACGATCACGAACGACAACCCCGACAAGCACAACGCGTTCGACGACGAGATGGACGCCGAGCTCTTCGCGATCCTCGCCGAGCTCCGCGAGCGCGCCGACGTCCGCGCCGTCATCTGGCGCGGCGAGGGCAAGTCGTTCTCGTCCGGACGCGACGTCGGATCGATCGGCAACCTCAAGGTCGACCTCTCGCACCACGAGCTGATGCGGCGAGGTCACCGCGGCATCCAGCAGCTCTGGGAGCTCGACGCGCCGGTGGTCGTCGCGTGCAAAGGCTGGGTCATGGGCGGGTCGTTCCAGCGCGCGCTCCTGTGCGACATCCGCGTCGCGGCCGAGGGCACGCGCTTCCGCCTCCCCGAGACCACCTACGGAGTGATTCCCGACACCGGCGGCGTCGGCGTGCTGTACGAGATTTGCGGTCACGGCCTCGTGAGCGACATGGTCCTCACCGGCCGGATCCTGTCTGCCGAAGAAGCGTTCGCACACGGCATCGTGAGCCGGGTCGTGGCTCCCGAAGAGCTCGACGCGACGGCCCGGGAGATCGCCGAGCAGATCGCGTCGGCGCCGGCCGTGACCATCAAGATGGCGCGTGAGGTGATCCGTCACCTCGCGCTGCCGCAGATCCGCTCGTCGATGACCGACGAGGTCATCTACCAGACGTTCATCAACAAGAGTGACGACATCGCCGAGCTCCGCGCAGCACGCGCCGAGGAGCGCGAGCCCCGGTTCACCGGAAGCTGAGAAGGAGCTGCAACCTCCATGGCCGAAGCACTCGGACTGCCTGCACCCCCACCCGTCGGCGAGACCGCGCTCACGCCCGGCGACTTCGCCGGGGTCGCGGTCGTCGTGACCGGTTCGGGCACCGGGCTCGGGAAGGCGATCGCCTCCGAGTTCGCGCGCCTCGGCGCGTCGCTCGTGATCGCGAGCCGCAAGCAGGAGCACCTCGACGCCGGGCGCGCGGCGATCGAAGCCCTCGGCGCGCCGGTGCTCGCCGTCTCGTGCGACATCCGCGACGCCGACACCATCGCGGCCGTGTTCGACGCAGCCGAGCAGCAGTTCGGTCTTCCCGGCGTACTCGTCAACAACGCGGCGGCGAACTTCCCGGTGCCGGCGGAAGACATGTCACCGAACGCGTGGCGGACCGTCGTCGACATCACGCTGACGGGCACGTACCTCTGCTCGCGCGAGTTCGGGCGCCGGCACCTCGTCGCCGGCACTCCTGGGTCGATCATCAACGTCGGCGCGTCGTACGCGTGGACGGGTGGCCCGGGCTTCGCGCACTCGGCCGCGGCGAAAGCAGGCGTGAAGAACCTCACGGAGACGCTCGCAGTCGAATGGGGCCCCTACGGGATCCAGGTCAACGGGCTCGTTCCGGGGCTCTTCCCTCACGAGGACATGACCGCCGACATCCAGTCGAACCTCGAGCGCTCGCACGACAAGGACTCCGCGCAACCCGCGTTGCGCGTTGGACAGCGTCAGGAGCTGGGGTGGGCCGCGACCTTCCTCGCGTCGCCCTACGCGCGCTTCATCTCCGGGCACACGCTCGTCGTCGACGGCGCGAACTGGCAGCGGCGCACGCTGACGAACCCGCCGGTCGTCACGGTGCGCGACCAGATGGGCCGGGGCGAGTTCGACCCCGACGCGTGAGCCGGGCGCCACGCGCGCGAGGGCGGCTCACGGTCCGCGTCAGGCCGGACGGGTCTCGGGAAGCCGCACGAGCGGGATCCGCCGCTCGGTCTTGCCCTGGTAGCTCTCGTACCACGCACGGTCGGCGATCAGCAGGCCCCAGATCCGGTCGTACTCGTCGCCGTCGAGGATCTCGTGCTCCGACCAGTAGCGGTTGCCGCCCTGGACGGCGCACAGCACCTCGGGGTTCGCGTCGCGGTCGGCGAGGTTCAGGTACCACGACGGGTGCCCCGGCGCGCCGGCGAACGACGCGACCACGACCCGCCGACCCTCCGGGTCGAGCCAGGTGGGGAGCGCCACCTTGTGCTCGTTGCCCGACTTGCGCCCGATGGTCCGCAGCAGCACGTGGTGCATCCCGGCCTGCTGCCACACCTCGTCGACGTCGTCCATCGACTCCATCGCGTCGACGTGCGCGGAGCTCAGCTTCGGGATCTCGTCGAGCGGCGGCGTCTCCCACACCTGCTCGACGTGCTGGTCGGTGCTCTGGCTCTCGGTCATGGGCGGGACGGTAGCGCGAGGACGTCGGGCGTGAGCTCGGTGGTCGACGTGGCGCCTACGAGCGCCATCGTGCGCCGGACGTCGGCGTCGAGGATCCCGAGGACGTGGTCGACACCCCGCTCGCCGCCGGCCCCGAGTGCGTAGAAGTGCGCGCGCCCGACCATGCACGCCCGGGCGCCGAGGGCCACGGCCTTCACGATGTCGCTGCCGCGCCGCACTCCCCCGTCGCAGATGACCTCGAGCCGGCCGCCGACGGCGTCGACGACGGGGGCAACGAGGTCGATCGGAGCCGGCGCCCCGTCGAGCTGACGACCGCCGTGGTTCGAGAGCGCGATCGCCTCCACCCCGATCTCCGCGGCGAGGCGAGCATCGTCGACCGACTGGATCCCCTTGATGATGATCGGGCCGTCCCAGACACCGCGCAGCCAGTCGACGTCGCGCCACGACAACGACGGGTCGAACTGCGTGTTGATGTAGTCGGCGAGCGAGACGGGATCGCTCCCGTCGCCGACATCGCTGTTCGCGACGTTGGCGAACTTGATCGGCTCGGCGCGCACGAAGCTCCACGTCCACGACGGGTGCAGCGCGCCATCGACGAGCGTGTCGAGCCCGATCTTCGGCGGCAACGTGAACCCATGACGAACGTCGCGCTCTCGATGACCTTGCACGACGGTGTCGACCGTGAGGACCAGCGCTTCGTACCCGGCGGTCGCGGCCCGATCGACCATCTCCTTCACCAGACCGCGATCACGCCACACGTACACCTGGAACCACAGTCGGCCGCCGCTGACCGCGGCGACCTCCTCGATCGATCGCGTACCGAGCGTCGACAGCGTGTACGGGAGGCCTGCACGTGCTGCGGCTCGCGCGACCGCGAGCTCACCGTCGGGATCTGCGATCCGTGCGAAGCCCGTCGGTGCGAGCGCGAGCGGGATCGGCGTCGGCTTCCCGAGCAGAGTGGTCGAGGGGTCGACGGTGCCGACGTCGCAGAGCACGCGGGGTCTGAAGCCGATGCGCTGGAACGCGCCGGTGTTGGCCCGCAGCGTCAGCTCGTCCTCGGCACCCCCGTCGATGTAGTCGAACACACCCTTCGGCAGCCGCCGCTTCGCGATCCGACGGAGGTCGGCGACACCGGCCGCGCGCCGGAGACGGCGGGCCACGGGATCGGTCTCGACCGGCTCGAAGCGCAGGACCGATCGGAGCGTCTCGATCATCTGCCTGATCGAGTGGCCGGCCGCGTCGCGAGTGCGATGATCCATCTCGCCACAGTACGTGGGCCAACCACCTCGAAGGATCGATGATGCAGATCGCGATGACGCTGCCCACGATGCTCCCGCACGGGCGCACCGAGACCCTGGAGTGGTGCCGCGCCATCGACGAGGGTCCGTGGTCCAGCCTCGCCGTCCCCGAGCGGGTCACGTACCCGAGCCATTCCTGGACCGTGCAGCTCGCGGCCGCGGCCGCGCTGACGAGTCGCGTTCGCCTGTGGACCACGATCGTCGTGCTCCCCGCGCACCCCGAGGTCCAGGTCGCGAAGGATCTCGCTTCGATCGACCGGCTGTCCGAGGGGCGTCTCACGGTCGGCGTCGGCGTCGGCGGGCGCGAGCACGACTACCGCGCGCTCGGTGCGCCGTTCACGCGCCGCTGGCAGCGGATGGACGACCAGGTCGCGACGATGCGGCGCATCTGGGCCGGGGAGCCGCCGTTCGAAGGGGCCGACCCGGTCGGCCCACCGCCCGTCCAGGCCGGCGGGCCGCCGATCGTCGCCGGCGTCATGGGGCCGAAAGCGCTCGCACGCGCGGCGCGCTGGGCCGACGGTGTGGACGATGCGTCCACCATCACCGGCGTCGATGCCGACGCAGCCGCGGCCGCGTTCGCGCGGATCCGAGATGCGTGGCGCGACGCGGGCCGCACCGACACTCCCCACATCTCGGCGAGCCTCTGGTACGCGCTCGGCGACGGCGCGCTCGAGCGCGTGCAGGGGTACGCGTACGACTACCTGCGGATCTTCGGTGACGACATGGCGCGGGCGATGGCCGATGGCGCCACGACCGCGACGCCCGAAGCACTGCGGTCGGCGATCGACACCCTCGCGGCGGCCGGATGCGACGAGCTGTTCCTCGTGCCGACGACCGCGGACCCGGCTGAGCTCGCCCGCACGCGCGACGAGCTCGGCTTCTAGCTTGGCGCGACCGCGAGATCAGCCGCCTCGTGCAGCGCTTGATCAGCGGAGACCAAGGGCGCTAGACGAGCCGCAGGCCGCGCACGCGCTCGAACCGCATCTCGACGTCGCCCCACGCCACGATCTCCCAGAACGCCTTGACCCAGTCGGCCTTCACGAACTTGTAGTCGAGGTAGTACGCGTGCTCCCACATGTCGAGCACGAGGAGGGGGACGGTGCCGTTGCCGATATTGCCCTGATGGTCGTAGACCTGCTCCACCACGAGGCGCTGCGACATCGGCTCCCACGCGAGCGCACCCCACCCCGAGCCCTGCACGTTGGTCGCGGCCTGCGACAGCTGCTCCTTGAACCCGTCGTACGTGCCGAGGGAATCCTCGATCGCGGCCGCGAGATCGCCTTCGGGCTTGCCACCACCGTCGGGGCTCATGTTCGTCCAGAACACCGAGTGCAGGACATGGCCCGACACGTGGAACGCGAGGTTCTTCTGGAGCTGGTTGATGGCGTCGAAATCGTCGCTGGCGCGCGCCTTCGACAGCTTGTCGAGCGTCGTGTTCGCGCCGTCGACGTAGGCCTTGTGGTGCTTGTCGTGATGGAGCTCGAGCAGCTCTGCGGACAAGTGCGGCTCGAGCGCGCTGAAGTCGTAGGGGAGGTCGGGCAGCGTGTAGACGGGCATGGTGGCCGTCTCCTCGTCTCGTCGTCTCGGGGATCGGTACGAGTGTGGTCGTACCCACTCAATGCTTGCACGGAACGTGCGCGTCAATGCTGCACGGAACGGGCGCGCCCGGGCCATCGCTAGCCTGGCCGGGAGCCGACTGACGAGAATGGGGGGCCGCGATGGCCGACGTCCGAGCGCTCCCGATCGGCGCCGAGCGCGTCACGACGAGCGACTCGATCACCGTGAGGGCCCCGTACGACGGGCGTGAGCTCGCCCGGGTGCCTGCGTGTGGCCCGGAGCAGGTCGACGCGGCCGTTGCCGCAGCGCGGCTGGCGCTGCACAGCGACCCGCTCCCCGCATGGAAGCGCGCGGAGATCCTCGACACCGCGGCGACGCTCCTCGCCGAACGCGTAGAGGAGTTCGCCCGGATCGTCGCCGAGGAGGCCGCGAAGCCGATCAAGACCGCTCGCGTCGAGACGAAGCGCGCCGTCTCGACCTTCACCTTCTCCGCGACCGCTGCCCGGGAGCTCTCGGGCGAGATGATCCCGATGGACGCGAGCGACGCGGGCGTCGGAAAGCTCGGGTTCACCCTGCGGGTCCCGATCGGTGTGGTCGGCGCGATCAGCCCGTTCAACTTCCCCCTCAACCTCGTGGTCCACAAGATCGCGCCCGCGATCGCGGCCGGCTGCCCCGTGGTCCTCAAGCCCGCATCGCAGACGCCGTTGTCCGCGATCGCACTCGCGCAGCTCCTCCTCGACGAGTGCGGCCTGCCGCCAGGACACCTCAACGTCGTCACCGGGAGCGGAGGGAGCGTCGGCAACGCCATCGTCGAGCACGACGACATCGCGATGATCACCTTCACCGGATCCCCCGAGGTCGGCTGGGGGATCAAGGCGAAGGCGCCGCGCAAGAAGGTCGGCCTCGAGCTCGGGAACAACGCACCCGTGATCATCGAGCCCGACGGCGATGTCGTCACCGCGGCAACGAAGATCGCGGTCGCGGGGTTCAGCCACGCCGGTCAGTCGTGCATCTCGACCCAGCGCATCTACGTCCATGGTGACCTCGGCGACGCGTTCATCGCGGAGCTCGTGCCTCGCGTCGAGGCGCTGGTAGTCGGCGACCCGCTCGACGAGAAGACCGACGTGTCCGCGCTCATCTCCGAGAGTGAGCGCGACCGGGTCGTCTCGTGGATCGAAGAGGCCAGGGCCGAGGGCGCCAAGGTGCTGACCGGGGGCGAGATCCGCGACGGCGTGCTGGCGCCGACCGTCCTCACCGATGTGACCGCGGACATGAAGGTCTGCTCGCTCGAGGTCTTCGGCCCGGTCGTCGCCGTGCAGCGCTACCGGACACTCGACGAGGCACTCGAGCTCGCGAACAACACTCGCTACGGCCTCCAGGCGGCGATCTTCACGGCCGACTTCAACACGGCGATGCGCGCCGTCCACCAGCTCGACTTCGGTGGAGTGCTCGTGAACGAGGTGCCGACCTATCGGACCGACCAGATGCCCTACGGCGGCCTGCGCGACTCCGGCAACACCCGTGAGGGCCCGCGCTATGCGGTCGAGGAGATGACCGAGCCCCGACTCGTCGTCCTCCAGCTGCCGTAGCCTCCGCCCCGTGGACGTCAACGGGAAGGCCGCGCTGATCACCGGCGGCGCGTCGGGGATCGGCAAGGCGACGTGCGAGCGGTTCGCGGTGGAGGGCGCGCGAGTGCTGGTGGCCGACATGGACACGGCGGGCGCGACCGCGGTCGCGTCGACGGTGGGTGGAGTGCCGTTCACCGTCGACGTCGGTGACCCCGATCAGGTCGATGCGATGTTCGCTGCGTGCACCGCCGAGCTCGGCGGGGTCGACATCGCGTTCCTCAACGCCGGCATCGCGATCGGGCACTCCGACCTCTCCACCCTCGACGAGGCCACGTACCGCCGCATCATGCGCGTCAACGTCGATGGCGTCGTGTACGGGCTCCGCGCCGCGATCGCCGCGATGACCGAACGGGGCGGTGGTGCGATCGTCGCGACGGCCTCGTTGGCGGGCATCATCCCGTTCCCGCCCGACCCGATCTACGACGCCACCAAGCACGCGGTCGTCGGGTTGATCCGCTCCGTCGCCCCGACCCTCGCTCCACTCGGCATCACTGCGAACTGCGTGAACCCGGGCATGACCGACACGAACATCATCGGTCCCGACGCCAAGCAGGCGCTCGCCGACCTTGACTTCCCCCTGATGCCCGCCGACCAGATCGCCGACGCGGTGCTGCACGCCGTGACCGGCGGCGGCACAGGCGAGTGCTTCGTCTGCCAGCCCGGCCGCGAGCACACGCCGTACACGTTCCGCGACGTCCCCGGCCCTCGCACCGAGAGCGCCCGCGGCCGCGTCCCGCCCGGCATGCGCGACGGCAGCAAGCTCTTCGAGGGCTTCCCCAACAACCCCTGAAATCCCCGTTGCGTCTCTCACCGTCGTGGGGCGGGTCGAGAGACGCATGTAGGCGCGGGTTGGTCGCGCGTGGGCGCGTCGGTGACCCACGCATGTGACGGTCGGCGACGCGGGTGGAACGGCTGGCGATGAAGCTTTCGGAGCGCTCGCGTGGATCGGCTCCTCCTGGCTCACCGAGCTCAGTACGCGCGCTTCGTCACCAGACCTGCGACGCGTCGCGACACACCGGCGGGCATCGACCCCGAGAACGCCGCCGCGACGTTGTTGATCGCGCCCGGCACGCACACCGCTCGACCGCGGTCGTAGGCGCGCATCGCCACTTCGGCGACCTCGTCGGCCGACTGCCACAAGAACTCCGGCATCCCCTTGCTCGTGATCCCCGCCCGCACGTGGAACTCGGTGTGCGTGAACCCCGGCGCCAGCACCATCGCCTTCACGCCCGTGCCCCGCAGCTCCTCGTGGATGGCATTCGTGAAGTTCGACACGAAGGCCTTCGTGGCGCCGTACGTCGCGCTGAGCGGGGTGGGCTGGTACGCACCGACGGACGAGACGTTGATTACACCGCCGTGACCCCGCTGCACCATCGGACCGAGCGCGGCGTGGGTGAGCTCCACCAGCGCCACGACGTTGAGCCGGATCTCCGACCGCTCTTGCTCGACGGGAAGGGTGTGGAACGGGCCCGAGGTCCCGAAGCCGGCATTGTTCACGAGCAGCTCGACCGGCCGGGCGTCGTCACCGAGACGAGCCGCGACCCGCGCGACCCCCGCGTCGCGCTCGAGGTCGGCGCCGAGCACCTCGGTCTTGGTCGAGTGCTCGCGCTCCAGCTCGGTGGCGAGATCGGCGAGGCGTGACTCGTTCCTCGCCACGAGCACGAGCTCGTGGCCCCGCGCCGCGAGCACTCGAGCGAACGACGCGCCGATGCCCGACGACGCGCCCGTGACGACTGCGACCGGTGCTTCCATGCTCTCCCCTGTCTCGCCCGTGTCTCGCCCGTGGTGCCCAGCCGTGCGCCGGCGGGCTCGTGCTCAGAGCCCGATCGCCTCGGCCACCGCCGCGGCGACGGGCTCGACCGGGTCGGCCAGCTCGACCTCGGCGATCGCGCGCTGGGGGTCTTTCAACCCATGACCGGTGACCGTGCAGACGACGACGTCGCTCGCGTCGACGAGGCCGTCGGCCGACGCGCGCAGCAGCCCGGCGACGGACGCCGCCGACGCGGGCTCGACGAAGACGGCCTCTTCCGACGCGAGCATCCGGTACGCCTCGAGGATCTCGGCATCGGTGACCGCACCGATGTGGCCGCCCGACTCGTCACGTGCGGCCTCGGCCTGCTTCCACGACGCCGGGTTGCCGATCTGGATCGCGGTGGCGATCGTCTC
>JBBDWT010000007.1:0-9477 GCA_040902705.1 Acidimicrobiia bacterium
CCGATCGCGCAGTTCATCGCCGGTCCCGACAGCTTCGAGAGCTTCGACGAGATCCTGGCTCGCACGATCGAGTTCAACCCCACGCGCTCGGAGTCGTCGTTGCGACGCGGCGTGCTCCACAACGCGGTCGAGCGCGACGACGGGCGCTGGGTGTGGCGCTACCAGCGCCCGCGCATCGTCGAGTCCGAGGAGATGGACATCCCCGCCGACTTCGCGACCCTCTGGGACGACGTGAGCGGCGTCCGGGCGCCGATCATGCTCCTGCGCGGCGCCGCGGTGGGCACGGTGGTCGACGACGCCGACGAGGCCGAGCTCCTGCGCCGGCAGCCGGCGGCGCGCGTCGAGCCGGTCGAAGGTGCCGGGCACAGCATCCAGGGTGACCGGCCGCTCGAGCTCGCGGCGCTGCTCACGGGCTTCCTCGACGCCTGACCTGGCTCCGACCGTTCCGGAGATCGTCAGCTCGGGACGAGGACGGTCGTCTCGGTCGCGTGCGCCGCGATCCCGTCCCACGCGTAGCGCATCGCCACGAGGTCACCGCGTGCCCACGCCGCCTGCTGGTCGGCGAAGTGCGGGCTCGTCGCGTCGCCCGATGCGCCGAGCGGCACGATCCAGGCGCTGCGCTCCCAGTCGGCCGCGTCGAACACGTACCGCGCGACCGACGTGCTCGTGACGGTGAACCCGTGGCCCGCAGGGTGGGCCGCCGACATCACCGTGTCCCACTCCCCGCCCATCGCGACCCGTGGAGGATCGAGGCGCTCCGCCCACTCCGGACGCACGATCGCCATCGGGTGGTGCGGCGCGACCACGTGCAGCTCCCCCCACTGCCATGCGGCGACGTCGTCGCCGAGAGTCGTGCGGAGCACTCCGACCGCGTCGGTCAGCGCGCCGGCGAGCAGCTCGTCCCAGGTGCGACCGGCAGGCAGGAGCGTGAGGTCATCGGCCGCGAGCAGGCCAGTGGAGACCGCCCAGATCCGCAGCTCGAGTGGCTGGAACGTCCCGGGCGGCTCGTCAGCGATCGGCGCGCGCAAGGGGGCGAGCGCCGGGTGGTGCGCGAGCATTCGACAGGCCGCGTCGCGCGTCACCACGTACACCGCGGCCGCCACCGAGTCGGGAGTCATCCACCGGTCCCACCTCCGTACCTCGTCGAGCGCGACCCGCTCCCACTCGTCGCTCGGGTGCAGGCGGCCGAGGCGGTCGGCCCAGACGTCTGCCGCGAGCGAGCGCGTGTCGCGGTGCACCTCGGCCATACCCTCGACGGTCGCGTCGCGGACGTCGTCGAGGCGCTGGTGCAGGCGCTGGGCGCGATCGGGACGCGCGTAGTCGAGTCCGAGGAGCTGCGGGAACGACTCGGCGACGATCCGCTGGTTCGCGGTGACGATCAGTCCGCGTTCGGGGTTCCGCAGCCGAGGGAGCGCGTCGTGCGGCACCACCCCCCGCCATGTGTACCGTGCGTCGGCGCCCGGCACCGGGCCCCACGAGTTGGCGATGTCCCGGATCGGGATCCGCCCGGTCGTGCGGTACGCGATGTTCCCGTCGACGTCGACACTGACGAAGTTGTTCACCGGGTCGATCCACGCACGCATCGCGTCGTCGAGCTCGTCGACGTCCCGCGCGAGAAGCATCGGGAGGATCGCCGACAGTCCCGTGCTCGGCTCGTCGAGCGCGGTCGACCGCAGGCTGAGCACTGCCCCGCGTCCGGGGTCGCCGAACACCACCGGTCCGCGTGGCGTCACGTGGCAGTCGACGGTCAGATCGTCGCCGCCGCGCACCTCGATCACCTCGCGCCGGACCGGAGCCGCGCGCGTGGCGTCCGGCTCCTCGACGTAGAGGTCCTGGTAGTCGCCGTTCGCATTGGTGACGCACCACGCGGTCCGCTCGGTGTGGCCGAAGTGAGGGAACCCCGGCACGCCGACGAACGCGAGCCCGATGGCGTCGAACTCGGGGCACGCCAAGTGGCACTGGTAGTAGACGCCCGGCACCTCGAGCGACCGATGGGGGTCGCCGGCGAGCAGCGGGAGACCGCTCGCCGTGCGCGTGCCGTGCAACGCCCAGGAGTTGCTCCCGCTGGTCGCCTCGGCGACCAGCGCCATCGCGTCGAGCGCCGCGTCGAGCTCCGCCGGGTCGTGGTGCTCGGGGGTGACCACGTCGGGGGGCGGCACGACGAGGGGGACGTCGCGCGTGTCGGCACCTTCGATCCGGGCTGCCGCTTCGGTGCCGAGCGCGGCGACCAACCGGCCGCGCCAGAGCTTCTTCTGCCAGTTGGCGAAGACGACGTGGCGGACGAGGAACACCGCGCAGCAGTCGGCGGCGGTCCATCGCGCGGGGGTCAGCTGCGCCAGCGCGAGGTCGGGGGGGAGCGGTCGGCCGAGGGCGAGGTACGCGTTGACGCCCTCGGCGTACGCGTCGAGGACGCCCCGTGCCTCGGGGTCGAGCGCGTCGGCCTCGCGCTCGGCCGCGTCGGCGAGACCGCACCGGCGGGCGAACACGTCGAACGTCGCGGCACTCGGCCCCACGACCTCGGCCCACCGGCCCCGCGCCCGCCGGCGGTCGTACTCGAGCTGTCCGAGCCGGTCGGCCGCTTGCACGAAGCCCTGGCCCAGGAATGCATCGTGCGCGGTCGTCGCCCGCACGTGCGGGATGCCCCACTCGTCTCGCTGGACGACGACCTCGCCGGCGAGGCCCTCGACGGCCCATTCGGTACGGGTGCCGCCCGATTCGGCGTCCGGTCCAGGGCTCACCGCGTCCACCGCATCGACGCTACGCGCCCGGGCGCGTCTCGACGCGATCTCGGTCGCGCGACGATCGTGGCGTGCACGAGGACCAGATCCGCTCCGCGCGCCGGCGGTGCTGGATCATCGGGGCGATCGGGACGGTGGTCCTCACGCTCACCATCGCCTCGGTGGTCTTCCCCGTCGCGTGGATCGTCGGGGCGGCGTCGAACCCGCTCGGCGCCGGGCTCGGCTTCGGCTGGGAGCTCGTCGTCTGGGCCGCGACCGTGGCCGTCGTGATCGGAGCCGGGGGCGGCATCGGTGTCTTCGTATGGTCGTTGCTGCACGCCGAGCGGGAGGCGCTGCGCTTCGTGCGCGCCTGGCCGGGGCCCGGGGCCGCTCCGAACCCTCCCGCAGCGCTACCAGACGACACGATCGTCCGCGTCGAGCGGCTGCTCGAGCCGCTGGTGCTCGCCGCGGGCGTCCGCGCACCGCGGGTCGCGGCCGTGGTCGACGACGCCCCCAACTGCCTCACCGTCGGCCGTTCGCCCGACACGGCCTGGCTGGTGGTGACGACGGGGCTGGTCGAGGCGCTTCCGAAGCGTGAGCTCGAGGCCGTGCTCGCCTACGAGCTCGGGCGCGTCACCGAGCTCGAGGTCTCGTTCGACACCGTCGTGTACGCGCTGACCGCGCGCACGTTCGAGATCTGGACCGCGGCGTTCGACGACGTCGACGAGGTCGCGCTGCTGCTCCTCCCGCTCGGGCTGCTCGCGCTCCCCTTCTTCCTCGCGTCGCTCGGGCTGCGCGGCGCGGCGCTCCGCAACCGGGCTCGCCTGGCCGATGGTCTCGCCGTGCGCTCCTGCCGCGACCCCGGCGCCCTCGCCCGGGCGCTCCAGCGGATCCTCGACGACCCCGACGACGTGCGCCGCGGCGACCCCGCGAACGCGCACCTCTGGCTCGAGTACCCGCACAGCCGGGCGTCCCGCTGGTTCTTCGGCACGCACCGGATCCTCCCCCGCCGGATCCGCCGCCTCGAGGGCCTCGCCGGCGCCGGGAGCCCACCTCGGGCCGCAGGCGTGGGAGAATGACGACATGGCCCAGACGTTCACGCGCATGGACAAGTCGACCGCCGAGGAGTGGGCGGTGATCGGCACGGAGACCCTCGCCCACCAGGGTCGCGTCGCCGACTCGGTGCTGGCGATGCTCCGGTCGCTCGCCGACATCACCGACGGGTTCGCCGTCGACCAGCTGACGCACTGCCTCCAGACCGCGACGCTCGCCGAGCGGGCCGGGGCCGACGACGAGGTCGTCGTCGCGTCGCTGTGCCACGACATCGGCAAGGCGGTCAGCGTCGCGAACCACCCGAAGATCTCGGCCGAGATCCTCAAGCCGTACGTGCGCGACGAGGTCTACGAGATGATCCGCGCCCACCAGGACTTCCAGGGCAAGCACTACTACGCGCACTTCGGTGCCGACCCCGACGCCCGCGAGCAGTACCGAGGCGCGCCCTGGTACGGCCTCGCCGAGCAGTTCGCGGACGAGTGGGATCAGATCGCGTTCGATCCCGACTACGACACGCTCCCGCTCGATCACTTCGAGCCGCGCGTGCGAGCGATCTTCGGTTCTCCGCACTCGATGTAGCGCCGCCCGGCCGCGCCGCGCTACCGGCCGAGCACCCCGAGCCGGCGAGCGGCCTCGACCGCGCGCACCCGCACCTCCTCCTCGCCCTCGATCACGCCGTCCCGCATCAGCACGACGCCGTCGACGACGGTCGCCGCGATGACGTTGCCGGATGCGGCGTAGACCAGGTTGGCGAGCGGGTTCGCGGGGTTCAGCTCCGGTGCGTCCGCGCGAGCGAGCACGAAGTCGGCCGGTGCGCCGACCTCGAGTGCCGCGGGTCGGCCGAGGAGGGGCGCGAGCGCACCCGTGGCAACGGCCCACGCCTCGTCGGCCGGAAGCGCCGCGGGATCGTTCTGCGCATGCTTCTGCAGGAGCGCGAGGAACTTCATGTCGGCGACGAGATCGAGGGAGTTGTTCGACGACGCGCCGTCGGTGCCGAGCCCGACGGGGATGTCGTGGCCGCGCACGCGGTCGTACGGGAAGATCCGCCCCACGGCGAGCTTGAGGTTGGACACGGGATTCGTGACGACGGTCGAGCCGCGATCGGCGACGAGCTCGAGCTCGGGCTCGTCGAGCCAGACGCCGTGGGCGAGGATGGTCTGCGGTCCGAGCGCACCCAGCCGATCCAGCAACGAGGCGGGCCGCTCGCCGTATCGATCGACGCATCCGGCGATCTCGTCCTCGACCTCGAGGAAGTGCAGGTGCAGCGGCACGCGGCGCGTTACCGCTTGTTCGGCGGCCCACGCGAGCGTGTCGGCGCTCACCATGTAGATCGAGTGGGGCGTCACCGACGCGGACACGCGCGGGCCGGCGTCGGCGAGCTCGTCGAGCGTCGCCGCCCCTTCCGCCTGCACGTCCTTGCCGCGAGCCGGGTCCATGCCATCGACGAGCGGGAAGCCGACGGTTGCGCGCATCCCGGCGTCGGTCACCGCGCGCGCGACGGCCGCGGGCTGCCAGTACATGTCGAAGAAGGAGACCGTCCCGCTGCGGATCATCTCGACGCATGCGAGGCGCGTCCCCCAGTACACGTCGTCGTCGGTCAGCTTCGCTTCGGCGGGCCAGATCTTCTTCTCGAGCCAGTCCATGAGTCGCAGATCGCTGCCGTATCCGCGGAAGAGCGTCATCGCCGCGTGGGTGTGCCCGTTGACGAGCCCGGGCAGCAGCAGGCGACCGGTGCCGTCGAGCAGCTCGTCCTCGGGCGCGGGGACGACCTCGGGTCCGAGCGCCGCGATGACGCCGTCGACGGCACGGAGTCCGACGGTCGTGCCGTGGAGAACCGCACCGACCACCGAGAGGCTCACGGCGCCGAGGCTACGCGGCGCTCATAGGCTGGGCCGATGTCCCGCACGCGCCGGCGCGTCCTCGCGATCGCGGTCGCGACCACGCTCCTCTCGCTCGTCGCGTCGTGCGGAGGGGGTGGTGGCGGGCAGCTCGCCGAGCAGAGCGAGGAGGAGCTGACCGACACGACCGTCGACGCCGGTGCCGCGATCCCGACGAGCGCCCTCGAGTCGCCCGACGGCGCGGCCGCGGCCGCACGCGAGCTGCGTGCGGTCGAGGTCGGCCTGCGGGCGGACGACCGCGATCCGAGGCGGCTCGCCGACCTCGGACGCCGCCAGCAGCTCGCGTACCGCGCCCTCGCCCAGCACCCCGGGTGGGTCGCGTCGGTCCTGCGTGACGTCCCCGCCGGGGTACGCGACGCCGTGCGGTCCAACGTCGCTGCCGGCGCAGCCCTCGCCCGCCTGACCGGCACGGGGGTGTCGCTCCCGAGCTCGCTCCCCGACTGGCGCGTGCTCGCGCCGCTCCCCGCGTCGACCCTGCGCGACTCCTACGCGGCGGCCGAGGCGGCGACCGGCGTTCCGTGGGCGTACCTCGCCGCCATCCACCTGGTGGAGACACGGATGGGCCGCATCCACGGCACGAGCACCGCCGGCGCACGGGGCCCGATGCAGTTCATCCCCGAGACGTGGGCCTCGCACGGCGAGGGCGACATCGACGACGACCACGATGCCATCCAGGCCGCCGGGCGCTACCTCGCGTCGCGGGGGGCGCCCGACGACATGGATCGGGCGCTGTTCTCGTACAACAACGACGATCGCTACGTCACGGCGGTCAAGGCCTATGCCGCCACGATGCTCGCGGATCCACGCGCCTACGACGGATACCACGCCTGGCAGGTCTTCTACGCGACCCAGGAGCGCGCCTACGTGCTCCCCGAGGGCTACGCGGGCGGGGCCTAGATCTCGATCGCCGCGATCGCGGCAGTGGTTGCTACCCGCGGGTAATCTCGCTCGCGATGTGGTGGCGACGCTCGGACGGACGGCTCGTGCGCGGGCTCAGCAACACCCGCCGCGCGATGCCGTACTTCATGCGCGGTCGCAACGAGGCCGCCGTCTACTTCGAGCAGGACCTGGCCCTCGCGAAGGCCGATGCGTTCATCCGCGCGTGGAACCAGGCGAACCCGATGCTGCGCATCGACGTGTTCCACCTCGCGGCGTGGGGTCTCAAGGAGGCGATGGACCGCACGCCGAGCGTCAACCGCTTCGTGGCCGGCGGGCGCCTCTACCAGCGTGAGGGCATCTGGTTCTCGTACGCGGTCAAGCAGAAGCTCGAGGCGGGCTCGCCGATGGTCGCGGTCAAGCGCCGCTTCGATCTCGACGCGTCCTTCGCCGACATGGTCGCCGGGATGGCGCAGACCCAGGCCGACTGCAAGTCGGGCCGGATCAACACGACCGACCAGGAGCTCGGGCTGCTGATGAAGTTCCCCGGGTCCGTGCGGCGCCTGATCATGGCCGCCATCCGCGGGCTCGACCGGCTCGGCATGCTCCCCCCGTCGTTCATCCGCAACGACCCGATGTACTGCTCGGCGTTCTTCGCGAACATGGCCAGCCTCGGCATGCCACCCGTGTACCACCACCTCTACGAGTACGGCACCGCGGGGGTCTTCGGCTCCGTGGGGCGTCCCGTCGGCGAGCCCGGCGGCCCCACGAGCGGCCCCGACCGCAGGCGCACGATGACCATCCGCTGGACGTTCGACGAGCGCGTCGACGACGGGCTCGCCGCGTGGTACTCGCTGCGTCGCGTCAAGCAGGTCGTGGAGGACCCCGAGTCGGTCGGGATCACGGCCCTGACGGTGCCCGGAGGCGCGGTCGAGGACCTCGGCGGCGAGCGCATCGACGACGCCGCCCTCTCCTGATCGCGCCGGCCCGCCTCGTAGACTCGGCCCCGCCATGAGCTACTTCTCGGAGCGACTCGAGGCCTTCCCGCGCATCGAGCCGTACCGCATGGCGCGCGACTCGGGATACTGGCCGTACTACAAGACCGTCGAGAGCGCGTCGACACCCCGCGTCACCGTCGAAGGTCGCGACGTCGTCAACTTCGGCTCGAACAACTACCTGAGCCTCTCGTATCACCCGGCAGTCGTCGAAGCCGCGATCGCCGCGACCAAGCGCTTCGGGACCGGCGTCACGGGCAGTCGGCTCCTCAACGGGACGCTGTCGCTCCACAAGGAGCTCGAGACCGAGCTCGCCGACTTCTACGGACGCGAGGCGGCACTCGTGTTCGCGACGGGGTACGTCGCCAACATGGCGTCGATCGCCGGGTTCCTCGGTCGCCGCGACTACGCGATCGTCGACAAGGAGATCCACAACTCGCTCCTGACCGGAGTCCGCCTGTCGGGCGCGTCGATGAAGCGGTTCCGCCACAACGACATGGAGCACCTCGACCAGGTGCTCGCGGCGCTGCCCCCCGAAGCCGGCAAAGGGATCATCCTCGACGGCGTCTACTCGATGGGCGGGGACACGGCGCCGCTCGATCTCGTCGTCGGGCTCGCCTCCCGGTACCCGAACACCTTCGTGCTCGACGACGAGGCGCACGGCATCGGCGTGCTCGGTGCCCGCGGCCTCGGTGCGCTCGAGCAGTACGACGTGCTCGACGACATCGACCTCGTCACGATCACGTTCTCGAAGACGCTCGGCTCGTGCGGCGGCGCGCTCATCGGCGCTCACGACGCGATCGAGCTGTTGACCCTCACCTCCGACACGCTGATCTTCACCGCGTCGAACACACCGGGATCGGTCGCGGCCGCGCTCGCGGCGCTGCGCGTCCTGCGAGCGGAGCCCGATCTCCCGGCGCGCCTGCGGACCAACGTGACGACGTTCCTCGCGATGCTCGCCGAGCGCGGTGTGCCGACCAACCCGGCGGAGAGCGCGATCGTCACGATCCCCCTGCAGCGATTCGACGAGGTGTCCACCGTGCTGCTCGCGCTCGACCTGCTCGACAAGGGCGTGTTCGTGAACCCGGTGATCCCACCGGCCGTCACGAAGGAGATGGGCCTGATCAGGCTCTCGCTGATGGTCGATCACGATCCGCCCCTGCTCGAGGAGGCAGCGGACACGCTCGCCAAGGTGCTCGCCGACCACGACCAGCTCCCGGAGTAGCGCACGCGTCGTTACGCGGCGCGCTCCCGGACCTGCTCGAACCGCTTCTCCCAGGCGTTGTGGCGCGCCTTCGCGTCCTGCACGAACGGCGACCACCCGATCACCTTGATGATCGCCTCGTTCAGGATCCTCGGGAACCCGGCGAGGGGCCGCTTGAAGTCGACGAACAGCACCACGCGGGTGCCGTCGGTGTCGTTCCACGCCTCGTGCTCGAACACGTCGTCGAACACCAGGCTCTTGTCCTCGGTCCAGTGGCGCACGTCGTTGCCGACGCGGATCCCGCAGTCCTCGCGGGGCTCGGGGACCATGAGCGCGAGGTGGTACCGCAGCACACCCTTGTACGGACCACCGTGCGGAGGGATGCGTTTGTGCGGGGCGAAGATCGAGAACATGGCCGTGGTCATCCCGGGGATCTGCCGGAGCAGCCGGTCGGTCTCCGGGCACCGCTCGACGTTGTTGCCCGCGGTGAACCCGTAGCCGTAGAAGAAGAACGTCTTCCACCGGTCGTCGTCGGTGATCTGGTACTGATCGGTCGAGATGTCCTGGAAGTTCGGGAGATCGGCCTGATGCTCGAGGACCCGCTCGAGCTCCGCTCGGATCTTCGGCGCGCCCGCTTCGAGCGCGGCGACCCACTCGAAGTTGTCGGGGTCGAAGAACGTGTGGTCGCCGACGAGCGAGTGGCGCCCGAAGTATCCGTCGAGCCAACGGATGAG
>JBBDWT010000008.1:0-9459 GCA_040902705.1 Acidimicrobiia bacterium
CAGGCGCCGGTGCAGCTTGTGCACCGCCGCCGGTCGGTCCTTCCACCAGCCGTCGGGACGCGAGCCGATGACGTTCATGCCGTCGACGACGAGATGCGCCATCAGCCGACCTCGGACGCGGTGTCGGACGCGGTGTCGAGCGCGCCGACGAGGCGCGTGGGCGGCGCGAGGCAGATCGTGTGCAGCCGGGCGAGCGCGCGGGAGCTCACGCGGTGACGAGCTCCTCGATGCGCTCGAGCGTCTTGGTCATCGACTCGCGGGTCTTCTTGCGGGCCCCCTCGAGCTTCACCAGCCACTTCGAGCTCGCCGACTCCTGGGAGATGTCCCAGCTCTCGCGCACCCGGGTGCCGCCGTCGACGGGTTCGAGCTCGTACTTCCAGATCCGACCGCCCCCCAACTTGGCGGCGATGCCCGGTGGGCGGGTCTGCCATGCGACGCACCGATTCTCCTCGAACTCGATGACCTCACTCTCCATGGAGTACGGGAGCCCCATCTTCATGTGCATCCCGAACTTCGATCCGAGCTTCATCCGCGCCGTCGCGCCCTCGCCCTTGGCGTCGCGCACGGTGCCGGAACCGTCGATGTCGTGATGACGGTCCGGGTGGACGAGCAGCTCGAAGATCCTCTCCGGCGGGGCCGGGATCACCCGTTCGACGGTCTCGACATCGGTCTTCGTCTCAGCCATGCCAGCACCGTAACCGGGTGACGCACGGGCCGCAGCCGCGCGGCCGTCAACGCCCGGCCACACCCGGGCGGGCGGATGACCGGGTGTGGCCGTGACGCCGGGGGGATCTCGTTCAGTTGCTCGACGACGAGCCACCGCTCGTGTCGCCGCCACCGAGGGTGACGTCGACCGTCTTCGTGTCGCCGTCGCGCTCGTAGGTGATCGTCACCTGCTCGCCCGCGTCGTGCGATTGGATCGCGTCGACGAGATCCGACGGCTCGGTGATCGCCGTGCCATCGACCTCGGTGATGACGTCGCCGGGCTCGAGCCCCGCGTCGTGCGCCGGGCTCCCGGGCACGACCTGTGCGACCCGCGCGCCGGCGGTGTCGCCGGTGTCGCCGGTCGCCGGCTCGACGCTGACGCCGAGGAGGACTCCGCGGCCCGGGAGCGTCGGGAGGTCGCCACTGCCGCCACCGCCATCGCCACCGCGGCCGCCGCCGTCACGGTCGGGGGTCGGGAACGGGCTGTCCCCGCCGCCGGGGCCACCACCGGGCATCTGGGGGCGGGGACCGACCTCGACTGCTTCGCGGCCGTCGCGACCGCCATCGTCGGTGGCGCGGCCGAGCGCGAACCCCGCGCCGCCGACGATCAGGAGCGCCACCAGCCCGCCGACGAGCACCGCGACCCACTTCGGGACGAAGACGCCGGAGCGCTCACTGGGCGCCGTGCCCGAGGTCGTGCCGGCGTCGGTCGTGCCGGCGTCGGTCGTGGCCGACCGGTCGGGGACGGTCGCGTCCGTGTCGCTCGCGGGCGCGGGCTCGGACATCGCGGCGGTGTCGTCGGCCGCGGAGGGCGCGTCGCCCACCTCGCCGGGAGCCTCGCCGCTCGTCGGTGTCTCGTCATCGCTCATCGGGATCGCCTCGTGTCGTCGGCTCCGGGGACGAACGCAGCATCGCGCCGGTTCGCGCCGAGGCAACGGTGCAGGCGGGTCTTCTTGCGGTGCTCTTACTGACAACTTCGATGTGACTCGCGTTCGACGGCGACGGTGGCACACTTCGACGTGGACAGGATCAGATGACGATGTCGAACGACGACCCTTCAGCACAGCGCGTCCTCGTCGCCGAAGACGACCAGGGCCTGCGCGAGTCGCTCGAACGCGTGTTGCGGTTCGAGGGCTACCGCGTGCTGCTCGCGAAGGACGGTGCCGAGGCGCTCGAGATCGTCGGGCGCGAGGATCCCGACCTCCTCGTGCTCGACGTGATGATGCCGCACGTCGACGGGCTCGCCGCGTGTCGCACCCTCCGCCAGCGCGGGGTGGCACTCCCGATCCTGATGCTCACCGCCCGGCACACCGTCTCGGACCGGGTCGACGGTCTCGACGCCGGCGCCGACGACTACCTCGTGAAGCCGTTTGCCGTCGACGAGCTGCTCGCGCGGGTACGCGCGCTGCTGCGGCGTCCCGCACCGATCGTGGCCGAAGGACCGATGCAGGTCACCGACCTCGTGCTCGACCCCGCCACGCGGCGCGTCACCCGAGGTGACCGCACGATCGAGCTGACCAAGCTCGAGTTCGACCTGCTCGAGCTGCTGGTGCGCAACGCCGGGATCGTGCTGAGTCGCGACGTCATCTACGAGCGCATCTGGGGCTACGACTTCGGTACCGGCTCGAAGTCGCTCGACGTCTACGTCGGGTACCTGCGGCGCAAGACCGAGGAGGGTGACGAGCCGCGCCTGATCCACACCGTCCGAGGGGTCGGCTACACGCTGCGCGAACCATGAGCCTGCGCTGGAGGTTCGCGATCATCCTCGCGGTCGTCGTCGCCGGGGTCGTCGCCGCACTTGCGTCTGCCGCGTGGTTCTCGGCCGAGCACGAGCTCGTCGCGAGCGTCGACGACGCGCTCCGGCGCCAGGCCGACGACGCGGCGCACGGCTTCTTCGACCGCCGCAGCTCGACCGGCGACGAGCAGCGGCGCCAGGGCCCCGACCCGCTCCAGCTGCTCGACAGCACCGGCGCGATCGTGGCGGGCGTCGGTGTCGAGCTGCCCGTCGACGCCGTGGACCGCGCGGTCGCGAACGGTGCGGTGGAATCGACGCTGCGGGACACGACGGTCGCCGGCACCGACTACCGGATCCTGACCGAGTCGGCGCCGTTCGGTGCGGTGCAGGTCGCACGCAACCGCTCGGAGATCGATGACACGCTCGACGGTCTCCGCAACCGGCTGCTCGGTCTCGGACTGCTCGGGACCGCGGCAGCCGCGCTCGTCGGCTGGTGGCTCGCCGGGCGCTTCACCCGCCCGATCGAGCAGCTGACCGCGACCACCGAGCGGATCGCCCGGACGTCGGAGCTCGCCGAGCCCATCACGGTCGTGCGCAACGACGAGGTGGGGCGGCTCGCCACGAGCTTCAATGCGATGCTCGAGACGCTCGCGGGCTCACGTCGCCAGCAACATCAGCTCGTCATGGACGCGAGCCACGAGCTCCGCACTCCGTTGACGACGCTGCGCACCAACATCGAGCTGCTCGCGCGGACGCGTGACCTCGACGTGGCGGAGCAGCAGCAGCTGCTCCAGGCCGCGAAGTTCGAGCTCGAGGAGCTGAGCGCGCTCGTCACCGAGCTCGTCGACCTCGCCACCGAACGGCGGGCCGACGACCAGGACCGTGACGACGTCGACCTCGGCGACCTCGCCGAGGGCGCGGTCGAGCGGGCACGCCGCCGCTACGGCCGCCCCATCGAGCTGACGGAAGACGCGCCCGCGGTGGTGCGCGGCGCACCGACGCTCCTGGAGCGAGCGATCTCGAACCTCCTCGACAACGCCGCGAAGTTCAGCCCGCGTGACGCGCCCCTCGAGGTCACGGTGCGCGGGAGCGAGATCACCGTGCGCGACCACGGACCGGGTGTCGCCGAAGGCGAGCGCGAGCGCGTATTCGACCGCTTCTACCGGGCCGACGACGCGCGCACGATGCCCGGGTCCGGCCTCGGCCTCGCGATCGTGCGGCAGGTGATCACGGAGCACGGTGGGACGGTGACCATCGAGGCGGCACCCGGGGGCGGCGCGCTCGTCCGCGTCACCCTGCCGTTCCCGCCCCCGACAGACGCGGGACACGCCGAGCTCGACGACTGACCGCGACCACGCGGCGCGGGCGGCTCAGCCGAAGAGCTTGGCGACCGCCGGGACGACGAGCTCGGCGATGCTCTCCTGACCCGCCGGCGTGGGGTGGAACGGCGCCTGGCTCTCGAAGCTGAACGGGTCGGTCACGCGGATGATCGACAGGCCGTACGACCACGGGTCATCGCTGCACCAACGGTGCGACACACCTCGGGGCGTGTACGCAGAGCTGATGTCGGCGAGCGCGACGCCGGCATCGTCGATCCCGTCGATCGCCGACTCGATCCTCGCGTTGAGCATGCTCACGAGCTTGACGAGGTACCGGGTCTGCTTCGGGTAGAGGTAGCTCGTGTCGGGACACTTCGCACCGTTCGGCGGCAGAGGATCGGCGTAGTTCGTGAAGACAATCTTCGGCGTCGGCTGGTCGTTCGCCTTTGCCCGCTGCCCGATCCACGCGACGAGCGTCGCGTAGTTGTCGGCGAGCTGCGGCAAGACGTCGAACACGTCCTGCTTGATCGTGCTGCCGGGGTTCTTGCTGGTGCAGGCGAGGTCGGCGAGATCCAAGAAGTACTCGTACCCGTTCTTGATGCACTCCTCGACCACGCCGTGGAAGTTCAGGTCATCGGCGCCGAGGGTGACGAGGACGAGATCGGGCTTCGCCGCGTCGTAGCGCGCGTTGAGATCCGTCTGCTTCGCCCAGTCACCGAACTGCGCCGGTGAGTACGTCGTGCCGTCCGAGACCTCCGGCTTCGCGATGCCGTTGTCGAACGTCGCGCCCGTGCACGCCAGCTGCGTGAGCTCGGCGCCGAAGTGCGCGGCGACGCGATTGCCGTAGGCATCGGGCGAGTCATGGCACAGCGGATGCGGACCGGGCCAGGTCGCATCGAGGTTGCCACCGGTCCACTCTCTGCTCGAAGTGTCGTACGTGTAGCCGTAGAGCGTGCCCTCGCCCGCGGCGACCGAGTCGCCGAGCTGGACGATCGACATCGGCCCGCTCGACGGGGTTCCCCCCGAGCCGCTGCCCGCCCCGGCAGGACCGGAGGCGACGAGCGCGGTCGCGAGCAGGCCGGTCGCGAGGAGGGCGGTCGCGAGGAGCATCGGGAGGAGGGCGCGCCGCATCGACATCAACGTTACGGCGCTAGGACGCCACGAGTGCTGCGATCTCGGCGATCGCCTCGGTCGTGAGGTCATTCCGGGTCGCCGCGGCGTTCGCCGTGACCTGCTCGGGCGAGGTCGCACCGGCGATCACGGAGGAGACGACCGGTTGGCTCGCCAGCCACGAGAGCGCGATCTCGGTGAGCGTCCGGTCGTGCTCCTTGCCCCACGCTTCCAGGCGCTCCAGCTTGTCGAAGTTGACGTCGTGCAGGACGTGCGCGAAGTGGTCGGCCCGGAGCCTGCTCCCCTCGGGCGGAGCCTCACCGCGGCGCACCTTGCCCGTCAGGAGACCCGACGCGAGCGGGAAGTACGGGATCACGCCGAGCCCGAACCGCTCGCATGCCGGCACCACCTCCTGCTCGATCGCGCGGTTGAGGAGGCTCCACTCGTTCTGGGCCGAGACGAAGGGCTCGAGGTCGCGCGTGGCCGACGTCCAGTGCGCGTCGGCAACCATCCAGCCGGTGAAGTTCGAGCAGCCGAGGTAGCGCACCTTCCCCTGGTGCACGAGGTCGGAGAGCGCGTCGAGCGTCTCCGCGATCGGCGTGACCGTGTCGGGGAAGTGGAGCTGGAAGAGGTCGATCCAATCGGTGCCGAGCTCACGCAGGCTCGTCTCGACCGATGTGATGACGTGGCGACGTGAGCCGCCGAGGTCGTCGGGGCCACGCCCGAGCCCGAACTTCGTCGCGACGATGACGTCGGCGCGCCTGGCGCCGAGCGCCTTCCCGAGCATGCCTTCCGACTTGCCACCGCCGTAGATGCGCGCCGTGTCGAAGAAGGTGACGCCGGCGTCGAGCGCGGCGTCCACGACCGCAGTCGCGCGGGCCTGGTCGATGCGCATCCCGAAGTTGTTGCACCCGAGCCCGGCGATCGACACCTTCAGCCCGGACCGTCCCAGCGTGCGGTGCTCCATCATCCGATCCTGCCAGGATCGAGCGGCCGAGGCATGCGGAGCACGCCGTGAGCCATCATGCAGTGATGGAACCGCGGCTGGTGCGCTTCGAGGGGTTCGAGAACATCCATCTGGTCGGTGACGTGTGGGGCGACGACGACGCGTGGCCCGTCCTCCTCATGCACGGCGGCGGACAGACGCGACACGCCTGGGGTGGCACCGCGCGCGCGCTCGCGGAGCACGGGTGGAAGGCGGTGTCGATCGACCTGCGCGGGCACGGCGACAGCGAGTGGGCGCTCAACGGGGACTACTCGTTCACCGCGTACTCGGCCGACTGCGTCGCGATCGCCGACCAGCTCGGCAAGCCGCCGGTCCTGGTGGGCGCGTCGCTCGGTGGTGTGTCGGCGATGATCGCCGAGGGCGGCAGCGACCGGGTCGTGTCGAGCGGGCTCGTGATCGTCGACATCACGCACCGGTCGAACCCCGAGGGCATCCAGCGCATCCACGACTTCATGTCGTCAGGGCTCGAGGGCTTCGCCACCCTCGACGACGCCGCCGTCGCGATCGGCGCGTATACGCCGAACCGCAAGAAGCGCGTCAACCCGGCCGGGCTGATGAAGGTGCTGCGCCAGAAGCCCGACGGGCGCTGGTACTGGCACTGGGATCCGAAGTTCATCTCACGCGGCCCGTCCGAGGTCCCGCGCGAGGACTTCCAGAGCCTGTTCGACGCCGCGCTCGGCAACATCCGTGTCCCAACGCTGCTGGTGCGCGGGCTCTTGAGTGACGTCGTCACCGAGGAAGGCATCAACGACTTCCTCGCCAAGATCCCCGGCTCGAAGCTCGTCGACGTGGGCGACGCCGCGCACATGGTCGCCGGCGACCAGAACGACGCGTTCTCGACGGCGGTCGTCGACTTCCTCGAGCACGACGTCCGCCCCGAGCTCCCGCCCGCCTGACGCGGCGCGCATCCAGCTCGGCGTCATGGGATGTCGATCACGACCTTGCCCGTGATGCGGCGATCGGCGACCGCCCGGAGCGCCTCGCGCACGTCGGTGAGCGGGAAGGCGGCCGACACGTGCGGATGGATCAGCCCGGCCGCGAGCAGCTCGAGCAGCTCCTCGCGATCGCGCCGCGCCAGCTCGGGCTCGTTGACCATGAAGCCCCGCATCTCGAAGCCCCGCACGGTGACGCCCTTGAGCAGCACGAGGTTCAGCGGGATGCGCGGGATCTCTCCGGACGCGAACCCGACGGTCACGAAGCGCGCGCCCCAGCGCGTCGCGCGCAGCGCCGCTTCCGCGTAGGGGCCGCCGACGGGGTCGATCACGACGTCGGCGCCACCACCCGTCAGCTCCTTGATGCGCACCTTGAGGTCTTCCTCGCGATAGTCCACGAGCGCGTCGGCACCGCGGTCGCGGCAGACCTCGAGTCGCTCGCCACCGCCAGCCGCGGCCAGCACGCGCGCACCGAGGTGATGCGCGAGCTCGACCGCCGCGAGCCCGACGCCGCCCGCTGCCCCGAGCACGACGACCCACTCGTCGGGTGCGACGTTCGCCACGCTGCGCAACGAGTGGTACGCGGTCCCGTGGGCGACGCCGAACGCAGCAGCCGCGTCGAAGTCGATGCCGTCAGGGATGCGGGCGAGCGACGCGGCCGCCATCGACGCGCGCTGCGCGAACGCGCCGACGAACGCCGAGCCGAAGACCCGGTCGCCGGGCACGAGGCCCACGACGTCGTCCGCGACCGCCTCGACGACACCGGCGAGCTCGCTCCCCGGGATGAACGGCAGCGGGATCGAGACCTGGTACTTGTCCTCGAGCACCAGCAGGTCGGGGAAGTTGATCGCGGCGGCACGCACCCCGACGAGGACCTGTCCCGGACCCAGGTCGGGGTCGGCGACCTCTTCGACGGTGACGGCGTCGATGCCGCCGTAGCTGGTGCAGCGGGCGGCGAGCATCAGCGGTGCCCGCGGGGGGAGAACACGCCTCGATGCTACGTACGGATCGGCGCGCGTCACGATCGCGTCACGGCCGGGATCACTCGGCGAGGCTGGCCTCGGCCTCCTGGATCTCGCCGACGATGCGGCCGATCTCGGTCTCGGCGTCGCCCGGTGCGGCACCGGTGCGCTGACGGAGCACGATCCCGCCGAGCTCCTCCTTGAGGTCGGAGATCCGCTTCTTCGTCTTGACCTCGTCGACCTTGCCCTGGCCGGCTTTGATGCCCTCCTGGGCCTTGTCGCCTACGGTCTTGGCCGCGTCCTTCGCCTTGTCGAGCAGACCCACGATCAGCACCTCCGGAGAGCGGAACACGTTGCGGACACGGGCCACGCTACCGAGCAACCACCTAGGGTGCCTCCGTGCCCGACCTCCCCACGCTCTCCGCCGGCTTCCCGCCGGGCCCGAACACCGTCGAGCTCACCCGGCTGGCCGAAGAGCTCGGCTACGGCCGGGTCTGGCTCTTCGACTCCGCCGGCCTCTACGAGGACATCTGGGTGTGGCTCGCCCTCGCGGCGCGCGAGACGACGATCCCGCTCGGCACCGCGGTGCTCGTCCCCAACCTGCGGCACGTGATGACGACGGCCGCGGCGATCGCGACGCTCGAGGGGCTCGCTCCCGGGCGCACCGCGTACGGCTTCGGCACCGGCGCCACGGCGCGCTGGGTGCTCGGCAAGTCGGCGTTGTCGTGGGCGACGACGCGCCGCTACCTCGAGGCGCTCCGCGCGCTGCTGCGGGGCGAGGTGGTCGAGGTCGACGGCGCGCGCACGCAGATGCTCCACCACGCCGACCTCGCGACGCCGCGTCCGATCGACGTGCCGATCCTGCTTTCGGCGCTCGGGCCGAAGGGCCAGGAGATCGCGCACGAGATCGCCGACGGCATCATCACCATCGGCGGTGGCATCGACGGGTTCGACTGGTGCGTGTCGATGGTCAACGGCACCGCGCTCGACCCGGGCGAAGACCTGTCGACGCCGCGCGTGCGCGAGGCACTCGGCCCCTGGTACGTGATGGCGTACCACGGCACCTGGCAGTGGGCCGGGGAGGCCGTCGACGGGCTCCCCCTCGGCGCCGACTGGCGAGCGGGCATCGAAGCCGAGCGCCCAGAAGGCGAGCGCCACCTCGCGGTGCACGAAGGTCACGCCACGCACGTCCTCGATCGCGACCGCGCGGTCCTCGACGCAGGCGGTGAGGGCATCGGCGGGAGCGCGTGGGTCGGCACGCCCGACGAGCTGCGGGCCCGGGCCGAGGCGGTCGCCGCCGCCGGCGCGACCGAGATCCTCTACACCCCCACCGGCCCCGACATCGCACGCGAGCTGCGCGCCATGGCCGCCGCGTTCCACTAGGCCCCGTACCGCCTGCGTCTCTCGACCCGCCTGGTGACGGTGAGCGACGCATCAAGGCATCTCGGGGGTCATTCGTCGGTGTAGACGGGGGTGCGGCCTTCCTTCCAGGCCGAGATCTTCTCTTCGAAGTTGGCCGTGGTCATCCGCACGTAGAGCTGGGCGTGGCCTTCGTGGTTCATGTGCGAGTGCAGGCCGCCCGCGTCGTAGCTGGCCCACAGCAGCTGCTTCGTGAGCTCGACGCCGATGTGGCTGAACCCGACGATCCCCTCTGCGAGCTCGTAGCACCGGTCGAGGAGCGCGTCGCCGG
>JBBDWT010000009.1:0-9444 GCA_040902705.1 Acidimicrobiia bacterium
GTCCCGCTCCGACCCCGGGTCCCGCTCCGACCCCGGGTCCCGCTCCGACCCCGGGTCCCGCTCCGACCCCGGGTCCCGCTCCGACCCCGGGCCCCGCACCCGCACCCGAGCATCGGGTCGACGCCCTGTTCGACTCGTTGCGGTCGGAGACGCCGCCACCCGAGCCGAAGGCACCGAGGCCTCCGAAGGCAGCGCCGGGCCCGACATCGCCGACGTCGGAGAAGCCCGAGGTGGTCGCCGAGGAACGAGGGACGGAGGCGTCGTCCGCCGCGATTCCCGATACGAAGTCCGACACGAAGTCCGACACGCGGTCCGATGCGCGGTCCGATGCGCCCGACGCCGCCGCGCGCCGTCGACGCGACGCGCTGATCGAGCCACTCGTGCCCGACGTGATGCGCGCCTCGAAGCGGCTGCTCCAGGACGAGCAGAACTCGCTCCTCGACACCGCGCGCCGCGCGCGGGGGAAGCACGAGCCGTCGCGGCTGCTCCCGGAGCACGGGCGTCAGCGTGAGACCTGGACGGCCCTGCTCGCACCGGCGATCGATGCCGCGTACCTCGGAGGGCGCGCGGCGTCGGGCAAGACGGGCCGGGTCACCAACGCGCCGACGCGTGTGCTGGCCGAGCTCGCGGCACTGCTCGTGAGCCCCTTGCGTGAGCGCGTCTCGACGACGATCGATTCGGTGGTCGCCGAGGGGCCGTACGACTCCTCGAACGAGCTCCAGCGTGCCCTCGGCTCGGCGATCGGTGCCCGCTTCCGTGAATGGCGCGCCGTCGACCTCGAGAACCACCTCGTCGACCTCCTGGCCGCGGCGTATGCCCGGGGCGCGTACGACGCCGCCGGCCCGGCGGCGATGCTGCGGTGGGTCCCGGCCGAGCCCGGTCGCTGCCCCGACTGCGACGACAACGGGCTCGAGCCCACGCTGAAGGGCAAGGCGTTTCCCACGGGCCAGCCCCACCCTCCGGCGCACCCGGGCTGTCGCTGCATCGTGATCCCGGCGGAGAGCGAGCGGCAGCAGCCGTTCGCGTCACCCGGAAGCCCGTCCTGAGGCCTGGCCCATGGGGTCTGGCATCTAGTCTCGCGGTCGATGCGCGTCCCGACGGGTGAGCGCCGACGCTTTCGCGTCCGCGGATGGGTGATCGCTGCTGCGGTCATCGTGCTGGTGCTCCTGTTCAGCCTGCGGGGCCTCGCCGGCTTCTACACCGAGTACCTGTGGTTCGACTCGCTCGGTCAGGGCGACACCTGGGGGTCGCTGCTCGCGGCGAAGGTCGTGCCCGCACTGGTCTTCACGGTGCTGTTCTTCGCGATCCTGTTCGCCAACCTCGTCATCGCCGACCGGCTGGCGCCGCGCTTTCGCATCATGGGTGCCCCGACGCCTGAAGACGAGCTCGTCACCCGTTATCAGGAGACGACGGTCCGGTTCCGAGGCCGGATCCGGGTGGGCATCGGGCTGTTCTTCGCGCTGATCGCCGGCATCGGCGTGTCGTCGCAATGGCGCCAGTGGATCCTGTTCACGAACGGGGTCGACTTCGGAATCAAGGATCCGCAGTTCAACAAGGACGTCGGCTTCTACGTCTTCGAGCTGCCGTTCATCAACTTCATCATCGACTGGCTGTTCGCCGGTCTCGTGATCGTGCTGCTCGTGACGGCCGTCGCGCACTACCTCAACGGCGGGATCCGCTTCCAGAGCCCGGGCCAGCGCGTCACTCCGCAGGTCAAGGCGCACCTCTCGGTGATCCTCGCGGTGATGGCCCTCGTCAAGACCGCGGGGTACTACTTCTCCCGCTACGAGCTCAACCTGTCCGACCGCGGGGTCGTCGACGGTGCGAGCTACACCGACGTCAAGGCGCAGCTCCCCTCGCTCAACTTCCTGATCTTCGTCTCGGTCATCGCGGCCGCGTTGTTCATCTGGAACATCTGGCGCCGGGGATACGTGCTCCCTGTGATCGCGGTGGGCCTCTGGGCGTTCGTCTCGCTCGTCGTCGGGACGATCTACCCGGCGATCATCCAGAACTTCAAGGTGACGCCCAACGAGTTCTCGGCCGAGCAGCCCTACATCCGGCGCAACATCTCGGCCACGCGGAGTGCGTTCGATCTCGCGGCGATCGACGTGGAGAACTTCAAGTTCAAAGAGGCGAGTCCCGAGGTCGTGCAGAACAACGTCACGACCATCGACAACGCGCGCCTCTGGGACCCCGGGATCATCCAGGCGACGTTCGAGACGCTCCAGGGGCTGCAGACGTACTACAAGGTCAACGACGTCGACATCGACCGGTACACGGTCAACGGGCAGACCCGCCAGGTGTTGATCTCCGCACGCGACGTGAGCAGCAGCGACCTCCCGAGCCAGTCGTGGGTGAACGAGCGCCTGGTGTACACGCACGGCTACGGCGCGATCGCGTCGCCGAGCAACGAGGCGACCGACTCGGGCAACCCCGCGTTCTTCCTCAGCAACATCCCCACGGTCGACAACGGGATCGAGCTGACCGGGAAGGGGAACGAGATCTACTTCGGCGAAGGCCTCAACCAGTACGTGATCGTCGGTGCGAAGCAGAACGAGTTCAACTATCCGCGCGAGGGTCGGCGCGATGCCACGACGCGCTACGACGGGAAGGACGGGGTCGAGCTCTCGAACTTCGTCCGGCGGGCTGCGTTCGCGCTCCGGTTCAGCGAGCCCAACATCCTCATCTCGAGCCAGGTCACCAACGACTCGAAGATCCTGCTGACGCGCAACGTGCTCGATCGCGTCCAAGAGCTCGCGCCGTTCCTCGACTTCGACTCCGATCCGTACCCCGCGGTCGTCGACGGACGCTCGGTGTGGATCCTCGACGGGTACACGACCTCGGCGAACTACCCCTACTCCCAGCAGGTGACGGGAGTCGGCGGGCTCGGCGGCGACTTCAACTACGTGCGCAACTCGGTCAAGGCCACGATCGACGCGTACGAGGGAACCGTCAAGTTCTACGTGATCGATCCCGACGACCCGATGATCCAGGCGTACAGCAAGGCGTTCCCCGACCTCTTCAGTCCGGGATCCGAGATGCCGCGTGGCGTGCGCGAGCACCTGCGGTACCCCGAGGATCTCTTCCGTGTGCAGTCGAACATGTTCTCGAACTACCACGTCACCGAGCCGCAGCGCTTCTACCAGGGCAGCGAGCGGTGGCTGCTCTCGCCCGACCCCAACACGGTGACGAACTTCCTGTCGACTGCGACGACGACGGCCGCCCAGCGGGGATCCGGGCGCGCATCCCAGATCACCGCGACCACCAAGCGTCAGGATCCCTACTACCTGTACATCCGGCTGCCCGGTGACGCCCGCGAGAGCTTCCTGATCCTCCAGCCCTTCGTCCCCGTGTCGAAGGACAACCAGCAGACGCGCCTCATCTCGTTCATGACCGCGAAGTCGGATCCGCGCGACTACGGGAAGATGAAAGCGTTCGTCATGCCCCAGGGCCGGACGGTGACCGGTCCGGTGCAGGTTGCCAATGCGATCCAGAGCGAGCCGGCGATCTCCGAGCAGATCACGCTGCTGAGCCGCGGCGGCTCGCGGGTCCGGTTCGGCAACATCCAGCTCATCCCGGTGGGCGAGTCGATCGTGTACATCCAGCCGATCCTCGTGCAGCAGGAGGGCGCGCAGGGCTTCCCGCAGTTCCGCTTCGTCGCGGTGTTCACCGAGGGGAGCGACCCGGTGATCGAGACCACGGTCCAGCGCGGTCTCGACAAGCTCTTCGGGATCGCGCCGACGACACCGGAGACACCCGACACGCCCACGACTCCGACGAACCCCGATGTCACGGTGTCCGAGCTGCTCTCGCAAGCCGGGCAGAAGTTCCTCGCCGCCGAAGAGGCACTGAAGGCGGGCAACCTCGGTCAGTACCAGCAGCTCGTCAAGGAGGCCCAGGACCTCGTCGACCAGGCCCTGGCCCTGCTCAACGACGGGACGCCGCCGTCGACCACCGAGGGCTCGGCGTCGTCGACCACGTCGACCACCAGTGCCGGCACGCCCCTCACGAGGGCCGGCGACGTGCAGCCAGCCTCGCGGTAGGGCGATCCGCGGGCACCGGGATCGTCCCGCCGGGATTGTTCGGGGCCCCGGCAATTGTTACTATCGCCGTAGTGTTAATTGCCCGACGGCACCCCCGTCGCACGGGCATCCGGCGAACCGCACGCCGCGGGAGCGCATGATGGCTGTCGAAGACCTCGATCTCGGCAAGTACAAGCTCGGGTGGCACGACTCGACGTCCGACTACGTCTACGCGCCGAAGAAGGGCCTCAACGAGGAGGTCGTGCGCGACATCTCGTCGCACAAGGACGAGCCGGAGTGGATGACGAAGTTCCGGCTCAACGCGCTGAAGCGCTTCGAGCGCAAGCCGATGCTCGACTGGTTCGCGAAGAACATGCCCGACATGGACTTCGACGACATCTACTACTACCTCAAGCCCACCGAGGGTCAGGTCTCCGAGTGGTCGGAGCTGCCCGAGGCGATGCAGGCGACGTACGAGAAGCTCGGCATCCCCGAGGCGGAGCGCAAGTTCCTCGCGGGCGTCACGACGCAGTACGAGTGCCTGCGCGGCTCGACACGCGTGTGGACATCACACGGCATGCGCCCGATCAAGGAGCTCGAGCCGGGAGACGACGTCTTCGCGCTCGACGAGGCGACGCGAACGATCGTGCCCGCCCGCGTGAACGCATCTGCCAGCACCGGCGACAAGGAAGTGTTCGAGATCCGCGCCCGGGGCGCGGTGATCGGTGCGTCGGGGAACCATCCGTTCCTGGTACGACGACCGGGCCGCGCGCCTGGTCGCTACACCCTCACCTGGGTTGCGGTCGAGGATCTCGCGGTTGGCGACATCGTGGCCGTGGCGAACGACCTGACTGCCTCGGAATCGTCGGCGGGTTCTTTGGCGACTGGCGTTCGTGTCGCTGCGGTCCGGTCTCGGACCCGGCCTTCTACCTCCCGCCAGCATGTGGCAAGCAACCTTCATCTCGCCTTTGTCTCGATCGAGTCGATCGAGTTGATCGGCGTCGAGCCCGTCTACGACATCGAGGTCGACGGTCATCACAACTTCGTTGCCGAGGGCTTCGTCGTGCACAACTCCGAAGTCGTCTACCACCGCAACCGGGAAGACCTCGAGAAGCGCGGCATCCTCTTCACGAGCATGGATCACGCGCTGCGCGACTACCCCGAGCTCGTCAAGGAGCATTTCGGGACGGTCATCCCGCCCGGCGACAACAAGTTCGCCGCACTGAACTCGGCCGTGTGGAGTGGTGGCTCGTTCATCTACGTGCCGCCGGGCGAGCACGTCGACATGCCGCTCCAGGCGTACTTCCGGATCAACCAGGAGAACGCCGGGCAGTTCGAGCGCACGCTGATCATCGCCGACGAGGGCGCGTCGGTGCATTACGTCGAGGGCTGCTCGGCGCCGGTGTACTCGACCGACTCGCTGCACTCCGCGGTCGTCGAGCTCATCGCCAAGCCGGGTGCGCGCATCCGGTACACGACGATCCAGAACTGGTCGCCGAACGTCTACAACCTCGTCACCAAGCGCGCCCGCGCCGAGACCGAGGCGACGGTCGAGTGGATCGACGGCAACCTCGGCTCGAAGCTCACGATGAAGTACCCGGCCGTCGTCATGACCGGCCCGAAGGCGCATGGCGAGGTGCTCTCCGTGGCCTACGCGGGCCCGGGCCAGCACCAGGACGCCGGCGCCAAGATGACGCACGCCGCGCCGGAGACGACGTCGATCATCGACTCGAAGTCGATCTCCAAGGACGGCGGCCGCACCACCTACCGCGGCCTCGTGAAGGTCGAAGAGGGTGCGCACGACGTCAAGGCCCACGTGCGCTGCGATGCGCTCATTCTCGACGAGGAGAGCCGCTCCGACACGTACCCCTACATGGAGATCGCGGAGAAGGACGCCCGCATCGGCCACGAGGCGACGGTGTCGAAGGTCGGCGACGACCAGCTCTTCTACCTCCAGTCGCGTGGGCTCACCGAGCAGCAGGCGACGGCGATGATCGTCAACGGCTTCATCGAGCCGATCACGAAGACGCTGCCGATGGAGTACGCGGTCGAGCTGAGCCGCCTGATCGAGCTGAACATGGAAGGCGCAGTCGGGTGAGCGACCAGGGAGCGAGCACGGCGAGGTGAACCCCGGCGCGTTCACCCCCGACGCCGCATCGGCGCTGGGGGGTCCTGACTGGCTCGCGCGACGCCGCAGCGCGGCGGCGGAGCGGCTCACCGAGGTCGAGTGGCCGACCGACCGCGACGAGATCTGGCGCTACAGCCGCATCGGCCAGCTGGACCTCGAGCAGTACCGACCAGTGCCGGCCGAAGACCTCGACCCTCCAGGGGTGGAGCGCGCCCCCGGCGGCGGGCCGATGTCGGCCGAGATCGGTGAGCACGCCGCGCTGATCGTCGTGCGGAACGGGCGCGTCGTCCACCACGAGCTCGACGAGGCACTCGAGGCCAAGGGCGTGGTCGTCTGCGACCTCGCGACGTGCGCGGCCGACGACGTGCGTGACGTGCTGGGGTCGTGCTCCGACGCGTCGCCCGACGCGTTCACCGTGCTGCACGACGCCTTCCTCGCAGGCGGCGCGTGCATCCGCGTGCCCGATGGGGTCGTCGTCGAGCATCCGATCGTCGTGCTGCACTGGTCGGAGGGCGAAGGCCTCGCGACGTTCCCGCACACCCTGCTCGTCGCGGGTGGCGGATCCGAGGTCACGCTCGTCGAGCGGTCGAGCACTCCCGACTTCGCCGCCGACGGCCCGGGCCACCTCGTTGACGCGGTGGTGGAGCTGCTCATCGGCGCGAACGCGCACGTCCGCTACGTCACCGTGCAGGAGCACGGCCCGCGCACGTGGAGCATCACGCTCCAGCGCGCGCACCTCGCACGCGACGCCACGTTGCGATCGTCAGCCGTCGCGCTCGGCGGCGACTACGCGCGCTTGCGCAGCGAGTCGCTCCTGGCGGAGCCCGGCGCCGAGAGCGATCTCATCGCGGTCTACTTCGGTGACCACTCGCAGATGCTCGACTTCCGCACGTTCCAGGATCACGACGCGCCGCACACCCGCAGCGATCTGCTCTTCAAGGGCGCGGTCGAGGACGAGGCGCGGTCGGTGTACTCGGGGCTCGTGCGGCTGCGGCCGCCGGCGCAGAAGTCGGAGGCGTACCAGACCAACCGGAACCTCGTGCTCACCGAGGGCGCCGGTGCCGAGTCGATCCCGAACCTCGAGATCGAGGCCAACGACGTGCGCTGCTCGCACGCGAGCACGGTCGGGCCGATCGACGACGACCAGCTCTACTACCTCGAGAGCCGCGGCATCCCGCCCGAGGAGGCGGAGCGCCTGATCGTGCTGGGGTTCTTCGACGACGTGTTCGCGCGCCTCCCGGTGCCGACGCTGGTCGAGCCGCTGCGCCGCACCGTGATCGAGAAGATCGAGCACCGTGGCTGACGTCACCGTGTGCAGGCAGGCCGACGTCAAGCCCGGCTCGGCGCGTCGGTTCGACGTCGACGGCCACCGTCTCGCGGTCGTGCGCATCCCGTCCACCTCGCCCGGGGCGCCGGACGACTTCTACGTCATCGGCGACGAGTGCTCGCACGAGGACTACTCGCTGTCGGAAGGCGACGTGTGGCCCGACGAGTGCGAGATCGAGTGCCCCAAGCACGGGTCGACCTTCGACCTGCGCACGGGCGAGGCGCAGACGCTGCCCGCGACCAAGCCCGTCCCCGTCTACTCCGTGCGGGTCGAAGGTGACGACGTGGTCGTGACGCTGCCATGAGCGCCGACCACACCCTCGTCATCCGCGACCTGCACGCGTCGGTCGATGGGTTCGAGATCCTGCGCGGCGTCGACCTCGAGCTCGGCTCCGGCGAGGTGCACGCGCTCATGGGCCCGAACGGATCGGGCAAGTCGACCTTGTCGCACGTCCTCATGGGGCGCGGCGACTACGAGGTGACCGCGGGTTCGGTCACGATCGACGGCGAGGAGATCCTCGGCCTGCCGACGTGGCAGCGGGCCGCCCGTGGGCTCTTCCTCGCGATGCAGTACCCGGTCGCGATCCCGGGCGTGCCGGTGGCCGAGCTCCTGGGCGCGGCCGTGCGCGCTCGCGGCGAGGAGCCGGGCGCGTTGGGTGATCGCCTCCGCACCGAGGCCCGGCGCCTCGACGTCCACGACGACTTCCTCGCGCGCGGGGTGAACGACGAGTTCTCGGGCGGCGAGCAGAAGCGCATGGAGACGCTCCAGCTCGCGGTGCTCACACCGAAGTTCGCCATCCTCGACGAGATCGACTCCGGCCTCGACGTCGACGCGCTCCGCGACGTCGCCCGACGCATCGAGGCGATGACGACCGAGGACGCCCTCGGTGTGCTCGCGATCACGCACTACACGCGGCTGCTCACCGAGCTGCGCGCCGACCGCGTCCACGTGATGATGGCCGGGCGCGTCGTGACGTCCGGAGGCCCCGAGCTTGCCGACCGGCTCGAGGAGATCGGGTACGAGGGCCTCGCGGCGGAGCTCGGCGTCGAGCGGCTGAGCGTCGAGCGGCCGAAGGAGTCCGACCCCTTCTCGGAGCCCGGCTTCTAGCGACCCTCGCGCGCCAGCATCACGGCGCGGGCACGTCGACCCGGGTCGTCTCGATCTTCGCGTTGCGGGTCGTGCGCGACTTGCCGGGCTGGCCGTGGGTCGGCGAGGTGCACATGAACAGCGTGTGGCCGTCGACGCCGCCGATGGCGCAGGCGATGGCGTGGCGCCCGGGCACGTCGACGACCGCCGTGACCTCACCGCCCTCGCGGACGCAGACGAAGCGGTCCGACGCCGGGCCCGCGATCCACACCTGATCCTCGGCGTCGATGCAGATCCCGTCCGGGTAGTCGCCCTCCGGGAGCTCCGCCCATTGGCGGCGGTTCGTCAGCGTGCCGTCGTCGGCGAGGTCGAAGCCCACGAGACAGCGGCCCGCGCTCTCGGCGACGACGAGCGTCGCGCCGTCGGCGGTGATCGCCATCCCGTTCGCCATGCGCAGGTCGGGTGCGGCCTCGTGCACGCTCCCGTCGGGGTCGATGCGCAGGAGCGGCGCGGCGCGCAGGTCGGCACCGCCGTGGAAGTCGTACCCGAACTGCGACACGAACGCGTGCCCGTGCCGGTCGACGACCATGTCGTTGATCTCGTGCGGCGCAACGCCCGAGACGTCGGCGTGCGCGGAGACCGTTCCGTCGGCCGTACGACGCAGCACCTGTCGGTCCTCCATCGACACGATCAGCATCGAGCCGTCGGGCAGCCACCCGAGCCCCGACGGCGACGCGTCGAGCCTCGCGAGCACCTCGGCTGCGCCGGTGCCTCTCACCCGCAGCACCTCGTGCCCGTGCATGTCCGAGACGAACAACGCTCCGTCGTGCCATCGCGGCCCCTCGAGGAACGCGCGCCCCGCCAGCAGTGTCTCCATCCCG
>JBBDWT010000010.1:0-2650 GCA_040902705.1 Acidimicrobiia bacterium
CGCCGTCTTGCTGACCGACACGGCTCGTTCGGTGGGTGCCGACGAACCCGCGCGCCAGGTGAGCGTGATCACGTGGTCGTTCGCGGGCTCGCACGGGAAGACGATCGTGACGCCGGGGCCGCCCGGCGCGCCGGCGGGCACCTGGTACGGCAGCGTGTCCTGAATCCCCGAGGCGGGCGTCGCCCCGTCGAGGGTGATCTCGACCTCCGTCGCCGACGGCACGTTCCACCCGATCGTGACCTGCGCCGGCGACGGGTCTCCCGCGAGGCAGGTGCAGGTGCTCGGTGCCGCGAACTGCGTGACCTCGGGTGCGCCCCCTGCGACGGTGACGACCGGCAGCGGCGTGGACGGGGGCGGCGTGCGCGCCGGGATCGCCTGCTCGTGCGCGGCGTCACCCGATGATGCGTCGCTCCCGCCCGAGCACCCTGCGAGCGCGACTCCGAGCACGAGCACACCGAGGATGTACCCGAGGCGAGGCAAGAGACCCGAGGGTGCCCATCTCGATCACCGAGGTGGTCGACCGGTCCCGAACCACCGCGCGGACCGCCCGCGCGACGCGATCACTCGTCGGCGACCTCGACCGTCACGACATTCTTCGGGCTGCAGTCGAAGGTCCCCGCCTTCTTGGGGTGGACCCGGACGAAGTCACCGTTCTT
Organism: Acidimicrobiia bacterium; assembly: GCA_040902705.1. Lineage (GTDB taxonomy): Bacteria > Actinomycetota > Acidimicrobiia > IMCC26256 > PALSA-555 > DATBSK01. The sequence continues at coordinate 657 of JBBDWT010000010.1, forward strand.
GACCTGCGACAGGTTGTAGCAGTCGCTCGGGACGCGATTACCGACGTCCGTGGTCGCGAGCATGCCGTCGGCATCGAAGCTCTTCGTCTTCGACAGCTCGTCGAGGAGCTTTGCTCGCGTGATCCCGTTGACGCCGTCGCGCTCCACGATCTTGTCGATCGACTCGTGGAACAGGATCGCGGCCGCCCATGCCGTCTCACCGAACGCGTCCGCGTTGTCGCGGCCCACGGCCTTGATGTATGCAGCCATGGCCTTGTTGGACTTCCCCTCGTCGAGCGGCAGCGTGTTGAGGAACACGTAGTTGCCTTCGACGTCGGCTCCCCCTGCGAGGAACTCCTCGCTGTAGCAGGTGCGCGAACAGTCCCAGACCTCGACACTGTTGAGCCCCTGGAGCTTGGCTTCCTTCCGCATCGAGATCACCTGCGAGTACGACAGCAGCGTGTTGACGTACGTCGACTCGTTCACCTTCGCGACTCCGACGATCGGGGTCATCGCGGTCTGCGGCGCGCGGGCGGAGATGCCGTAGAAGCCCTCACCGTCGTGCTTGATACCGAGCTCACGCGCGGCTGCGCAGTGCACGCGTCCGGTCGTCGCCGTCGACTTGAGGTCGTTCGGACCGACACAGATGCCGTGCAGATCCTTGTGCCGGCTGAGGTAGTACCGGATCTGGCCCAGCGCTGCCCGGTACTTCTTGACGTGGTCGTCCTTGGTGTTGCAGTCGAGCTGCGGCGGGCTCACCGAGTACGACACGGGTGAGCATTGATGCACGAGCTCCTGGGTGAACGTGTTGATGTCGGGCAACCCGGTTGCTGCACCGGTGGAGTCGGCGCACCCGACCATGTCGTCGACGTTCGTCATGAACACGACCGCGGTACCCACCATCGCGAGGTCGTCGGAGCACGCCTTGATGGTGGCATTGCGCGACTCGTCGGGGTTGAGCTTCGAGTCGATGAAGTCGACGACGAGCTTGCGGCCGGCGATCCCGTCGCGAGCGTTGACGTACTTCGCGTATCCCCGCATCGCGTCGACCTGGCTCTTGAACTGGCCGGGCGCGAGCGGTGATTCCACGTCGGCGACGACCGCGACGCGGATCTCGTTCTCGGTGATCCCGATCTCGCCCGCAACCGGCTTCTCGTCCTGGGCCGCCACGGGCGCGCTCCCGACGAACACGGCCGAGACCAGCAGTGCGACGAGCACCCCCGTTCGCCCGACAACTCGATTCGACGTCATCGATCCCCCCTGGTTGGAGACAGGAATCTAGGCCCCCCGAGCAGCTCACCGACGCCAGCGTCAGGCCGCGGTCACTGGTGGCCCTGGCACTGCCCTCAGTGGTTGCAGGGGCCTCCGAGCGCGACCGCGTGGTGCGCCTGGGTGAACCAGCCGACTGCCGTGACGGCGACGGCGAGCACCAGGATCGCGACCGGTGCGTAGACCGCCGCGCGCAGCACGAAGGGACGCGGGCTCGTCCGCCGGCTCAGGCGTGTGATCCGGTGCCGGGCCTCGGCCGAGACGCGCCCATCGCCACACGCGTCGATGGCGCCGACGAGCGCCGCACGAAGTGACCGACGATGGGCGGAGCCTTGGCCGTCGACAGCCGCGTCGGCCGAGATCTCGAGTGCGGCTCGCAACCGCCGCACGCTGCGCGCGACGAATGGACAGCCGGAGAACGCGACGTCGAAGCCGTGGAGGAAGGCCAGAACTGCGGGGTGGCGGAGGCGGAGGTGCGCGGCCTCATGACAGACGACTGCGTCGACCTCGTCGCGGGCCAGGCGCTCGGTCAGGCCGGTCGAGATCACCACCTGCGGCGTTCGGCCCGGCACCCCGAACGCCAGCAGCACGTCGGCGGGGACCGTGACGAGGTCGAAACCGTCCTGCGGGCGGTGGTCACCGAGCCACGGCTCGACCCGGGCACGCCGCGCGACGCGCCAGGACCGGCCGATGGCTCGGCACATCCGGGCCGTGAGCACGACGGCGAGTCCCGCGGCTGCCCAGTT
>JBBDWT010000010.1:2660-9434 GCA_040902705.1 Acidimicrobiia bacterium
ACGAACGTCGGCTCGGTCGCGAGCGGTGCGAGCGCGCCACGACAGTGGTCCGCGACCCCGGGGATGCCCAAGGCCGCAGCAACAGCTGGGATGGCCGCCAGGACCAGCCCCGCGAGGACGGCGACCACACCGGCGAACATCGCGACGATCGCGACGGCGGTCCATTCGCGCGGCGGCAGGCGACGCGGAGGCTCCGGCACCGCTCCCGGAAGCGCGAGGAGCATGAGCCCGACTGCGAGGAGGGCGAGGATCACTTGCGTCGACGCCCGTCGAGGGCGCGTCGCAACTGGGCTGCCTCGCGCGCGTCGATCGACTGGACGAAGTGCGTCAGCGCCGAAGCAGGGTCACCTGCGTGCTCGAGCAGCTCGTGCATCCGCCCGGCAGTCCATTCGTCGCGCCCGGCCACTGGCCGGTAGGCGAACGCCCGGCCTCGTTCCTCGCGCACGAGCATCCGCTTCTCCCAGAGCCGCACGAGGATCGTCATGACCGTTGTGTACGCGAGCGGACGGCGCGTCGTCGACACGACGGAATGCACGTCACGGGGGGTCATGGGCTCGTCGTGTGCCCACAGCACGTCCATCACGCGTGCCTCGAGCTCGCCCCGTCCACGTCTGGCCACCCACCATTGTTGCCACTCGCGGGGCACCTGCACAATGCACGGCAGCGCGCGGACCGTCGTAGCAACGACATCCTGTCGTTGCTTGGCTACCGTGAGACCCATGGCCTCCCCGACGACGGTGGTGCTCGAGACCCTCTGCTGCTATCGGGCGAGCGAGCAGGCGGTCATCGAGGCATCGCTCGGCCGTCTGCCCGGCGTCCTGTCCGTGGAGGCGAACGCCGTGGCGCAGTCGGCGACCGTCACGTTCGACGCCGACCTCACCTCGGTCGAGGCGCTGCGCGACTGCGTGCGCGCGTGCGGGTTCGTCTGTAACGGGCAGAGCGTCCCCGAGCACCTCTGCAACCCGATCTCGGTGGGCGCGGAGGTGGCTGATGGTCATACGGCGCACGGATCGAGCGCACCGAGGACGCCCGAGGAGGTGATGGGGCACCCGGGGCATGCGGGGATGTCGATGGACGACATGGTCCGCGACATGCGCAACCGGTTCATCGTGGCTGCGGTGTTCTCGGTGCCGATCCTGTTGTGGTCGCCGATCGGCCGGGACGTGCTCGGCTTCACCGTGGCAGCGCCGTTCGGGCTTCGCGACGACGTGTGGTCGTTGCTGCTGAGCCTGCCGGTCATCCTCTTCGCGTCGTCGATCTTTTTCACTGGCGCGTGGCACGCCCTGAAGGCGCGGACACTCGACATGATGGTGCTGGTCGCGGTCGCGATCGGCGCCGGCTGGCTCTACTCCCTCGGCGTCACGTTGACCGGCGGCGGCGAGGTCTTCTACGAAGCCGCGAGCGTCCTCGCCGCGTTCGTGCTACTGGGCCACTGGTTCGAGATGCGCGCGCGTGGGGGCGCGAACGAGGCGATCCGCTCGCTCCTCGACCTCACGCCACCCATGGCGGTCGTGATCCGCGATGGAGAGCACGTCGAGATCCCGACCGCCGATGTCGCCGTCCAAGACCTCCTGCTCGTGCGGCCCGGGTCGAGGATCCCGGTCGATGGGACCGTCGAAGACGGCGACAGCGAGGTCGACGAGTCGATGGTCACCGGCGAGAGCCTGCCGGTCCACAAGGACCCCGGCGCTCCCGTCATCGGGGCGACGATCAACCGCAACGGGACACTGCGGGTGCGGGCGACGAAGGTCGGTGCGGACACCGCGCTCGCGCAGATCGTGCAGCTCGTCCAGGAAGCGCAGAACTCGAAGGCCCCCGGTCAACGCCTCGCCGACCACGCCGCGTTCTGGCTCGTCCTGGTTGCCCTCATCGGTGGTGTCCTGACCTTCGCGGCGTGGGCTCTGCTCAGCGACCGCCCGATCCAGGACGCCCTGCTGTTCGCGATCACCGTCGTCGTGATCACGTGCCCCGATGCGTTGGGTCTTGCGACACCCACCGCGATCATGGTCGGGACCGGGCTCGGCGCGAAGCGGGGGGTGCTGTTCAAGCACGCGACCGCGATCGAGACCGCGGCGCGCATCGACGTCGTCGTCCTCGACAAGACCGGCACCCTCACCAAGGGTGAGCCCGAGGTGACCGACTTCATCGTCGCCGACGGCTTCGACGAGGCAGCGACGCTGCCGCTCGTTGCAGCACTCGAGCGCGAGTCGGAGCACCCCCTCGCCGCGGCCATCGTCCGGTTCGCCGACGACCAGGGTGCAGCCCCTCGACCGGTCACGGAGTTCGAGGCGGTGCCGGGCCAGGGTGCGGTCGCGCTGGTCGACAAGCGTCGCGTCGCGGTCGGCAACGCGAAGCTCATGAGCCGCGAGCACGTCGACCTGGCTTCCATCGACGCAGCGCACGCCGACATCTCCGCGGGAGGGCGTACGGCGGTCGTCGCGACGATCGATGGCCGGCCCGCCGCGGTGATCGGCATCGCCGATGCAGTCCGCCCCACCTCCGCAGCAACGATCGCCGCGCTCCACGACCTCGGTGTCCGTGCGGTGATGCTCACGGGTGACAACCAGGCGACTGCGGAACGGATCGCGGGCGAGCTCGGTATCGATACGGTCGTCGCCCAGGTGCTGCCCGGCGACAAGGCAGCGAAGGTCGCCGAGCTACAACGCGACGGCGCGAAGGTCGCGATGGTCGGCGACGGCGTCAATGACGCGCCCGCGCTCGCCCAAGCCGACCTAGGCATCGCGATCGGAGCCGGCACCGACGTTGCGATCGAGACCGCTGACGTCGTGCTGATGCGATCCGACCCACTCGACATCCCCACCGCGCTCACCATCGGACGAGGCACACTGCGCAAGATGCGCCAGAACCTCGGTTGGGCGATCGGATACAACGCGATTGCGCTGCCGATAGCTGCCGGGGTGTTCGACCCGATCTTCGGGCTGGTGCTGCGCCCCGAGATCGCCGCCCTGTCGATGTCGGGCTCGAGCTTCATCGTCGCCGTGAACGCGCTGATGCTCAAGCGCCTCCGTCTCCCCGAACCCGTCGTTCGTGACGAGGACAGGCCGGAACCACCCGCGGCAGCCACGGAACCCGAGCGCCAGGCTGCCTAGCTGGAGTCGCGTGGCGCCGCGTCGAGAACCGGCGGTACCCGGGACTACGATCTCCTACATGTCGTCGTTGATACGAACCCGGCGCATTGGTCTCGTCGTCGTGCTGACGATCGGCGTCCTGAGCATCCACGCACTCGCCACCACGACGATCGCGGCTGTCGCCTACGCCGGCGAGCACCACGGCAGCGGGCACGGCGGAGGGCACGACGGCGGCATGGACGAACACGGAGGCGCAGGCGGTGACGGCGGTCACCACAGAGGGGACGGACACGAGAACGCCCCCACCGAGGCGGGCGCCCGCGCGATCGAGGTGACTGCCGGACGGTTCCGCTTCGAGCCCGACGCGATCGCGGTCGCTGCGGGCGAAGACGTCACGATCATCATGAGGTCGACCGACCTCTTCCACGACTTCTTCGTCAAGGGTGAGGGGCACATCGTCGGCGCCAAGGCGAAGAAGACGAAGAAGGGCGGACTCCGGATCGACGAGCCCGGCACCTACAAGTTCTGGTGCACCGTCGCGGGACACCGCGCGGCCGGCATGAAGGGAACCGTCGTCGTGCAATAGCGACCCGCAGCTGTTGGGGACTTCCGACCCTTTCGACGACACATTGTCGTAGGTATCGTCGAGGCGGAATCGAGTCGCCCGGGAGGTGAATGCCCGGGAGGAAGGATCAGTAGCACCATGTTGAACGCGATACTGACAGCGACGATCTCGGCTCAGCGGTGGATGGACGACGACCACATGGATGGTTGGGGGTGGTGGGTGATGGGCCTCGGGATGATCCTGGTGCTCGCGCTGGTCGCGGCGCTGGTGTTCTTCCTCGTCCGGGAATCCGGGAGGCGCACCCGACCGGATGGGGCCGGCGCACTGGACGCGCTGGATCACCGCTTCGCACGCGGCGAGATCGACGAGGACGAGTACCGCAAGCGGCGAGACATCCTTAACGGCTGACCGAGGGAAACTTTTCGCGCCATCGGGCTCGAGGCGAGGACACAACAAGCCATGGGTCCGACGCGACGAGAGTTCCTCCGGATCGCAGGCGGTGCACTCGTCGTCAGCGGGGTGGCGTCGGTGGGCCGTCGCTTCGAGGGGCTCGGCTCGGCAGAGCCAGCGGCCCGCTTCACCCAACCCGAAGTGCTCACGAGCGCGAACGGACGGCTCGACGTCGAGTTGGTCGTTGCACCAGCGAAGGTTCCCTTCGGGCCAGGGACGCGTTTTGCCTACACCTACAACGGGACGACCCCGGGACCGACGCTGCGCGTCCGACCTGGCGACGTGCTCTCGATCACGCTCGAGAACCGCCTCGGGGAAACCACGAACCTCCACACCCACGGGCTCCACGTCTCGCCGTCGGGAGTTGCCGACAACATCTTCGTGTCGGTGCCAGACCACGACCGCCGCACCTACACCTACGAGATCCCGGCCGATCATCGCAGCGGGACCTTCTGGTACCACCCGCACAGGCACGGCACGGTCGCGCGCCAGGTGTTCGGCGGCCTGGCAGGCGTCATCGTCGTCGAGGACACCATCGACGCGGCACCTGAGCTCGTCGGGGCCACCGAGCGGCTCCTCGTGTTGAGCGATCCCGTCATCGGCAGCTCGTCGGCGGTGCTCGACGTGTCGATGATGCAGGAGATGCAGGGCCGCGAAGGCGACCGCGTCCTCGTGAACGGCGTCGCGCAGCCCACCATCTCGGTGCAGGCCGGGACACTCGAGCACTGGCGGGTGCTCAATGCAAGCTCTTCGCGCTACTACCGACTCGCGCTCAAGGGCCACTCCCTGCACATGATCGGCACCGACAGCGGCCGTCTCGCCACTCCGGTCGCGGTCACCGACGTCTTGCTCGCGCCCGGCGAGCGAGTCGAGCTGCTCGCGGCGCCGAGCAAGGCCGGCTCGTATGCGCTCCGCTCGCTGCCCTACGACCGCGGCGGAATGGGAATGGGGAGCAGTTCGGGCTCGTCGAGGCGCACGACACTCGCGAGAGTCGTCGTGAACGGGGATGCGCCGGCCGCCGGCATGCCCCCATCACTCGCCGCACCAACCTCGCTCGCCCTCCCTGACGCGACGTCGCGACGCGAGCTGGTACTCGCGATGGGCATGGGAGGCAGCATGGGTGATGGGAACAGCGGCACGAGCAACCGCGCTCAGGGCATGGGTCGGACCTTCACGATCGACGGCGAGTCCTTCGACGCCTCACGCACCGACATCGTCACCGCGCTCGGCCGCGTCGAGGACTGGACCCTCACCAACACCTCTCCCATGGATCACCCGTTCCACCTGCACGTCTGGCCCTTCCAGATCGTTGCCCGCAGCGACGGCAAGGCGATCACGCCCGGATGGAAGGACACCGTGAACGTGCCCGCCGGTGGATCGGTCACCGTGCGAATCCCACTGACCGAGATCTCGGGCCGAACCGTCTACCACTGCCACATCCTCGACCACGAAGACCTCGGCATGATGGGCATCATCGACGTCAGGTGATCGCCGAGGTGTCCGAGCCTTGGCTAGCGTCGGCAGGGGGCCAGGCCCGCCGAGGACGAGGAACGGCGTATGAGCAGTGGCGACGGCCGCGCCGACGCGCTCGTGATGTTCGGCGCAACGGGTGACCTGGCTCGAAAGAAGCTCTTCCCTGCCCTGTATCAGCTCGAGGCGCGAGGCGTGCTCGACGTGCCGGTGATCGTCGCCAGCCGTTCCGAATGGGACGACGCCACGCTGCGTGCGTACGCGCGCGACTCGGTCCGCGACGCGAACGATGACGCCTTCGACGAGCACGTCTTCGCTTCGCTCGCTCGCCGTCTCACATTCGTATGCCTCCGCTACGAAGACGCGGCTACGTACGCATCGCTTCACGACGCCCTCGGTGGCGCGCAGCACCCGGCGCACTACCTCGCGATCCCGCCCTCGGCCTTCACCACCGTCGTGCACGGACTCGTGGAAGCCGACCTCCATCGGGGCGCGCGCGTCGTCGTCGAGAAGCCCTTCGGGCGGGACCTCGCGTCGGCTCGCGAGCTGAATGCCGTGCTCGCGGCCGCGTTCCCCGAGCAGTCGATCTTCCGGATCGATCACTACCTCGGGAAGGAGTCGGTCGAGAACCTCTTGGTGTTCCGTTTCGCCAACACGCTCCTCGAGCCGATCTGGAACCGCAACTACGTGGCCAACGTGCAGGTGACCATGGCAGAGTCGTTCGGAGTCGAAGGGCGCGGCGGCTTCTACGACAGCGTCGGTGCGATCCGCGATGTCGTGCAGAACCACCTGCTCGAGGTCGTCGCGCTCCTCGCCATGGAACCGCCCATCGACAGCACCGCGGACGCGCTGCGCGACGAGAAGGTCAAGGTGCTCAAGTCGATCGAGCCGATGGATGCCGCGAACTTGGTGCGGGGCCAGTACCGGGGCTACACGCAGGAGACGGGCGTCGACCCCGACTCGAAGGTCGAGACGTTCGCAGCGGGCCGCTTCGAGGTCGACTCGTGGCGGTGGGCCGGCGTGCCGTTCTTCGTGCGCGCCGGGAAGGGCCTCGCGCGAAGCGAGGTGCTGGCGACCGCGGAGCTGCGATGCCCACCGAAGCGGTTCTTCGCCGGCAGCTCCGTCGACGGTCCCGACGCGAACCTCGTGTCCTTTCGGCTCGGCCGCGATGACGGGGTCACCCTGAGCGTGCAGGCCAAG
>JBBDWT010000011.1:0-1419 GCA_040902705.1 Acidimicrobiia bacterium
CGCCTCGGCGTACCAGTCGCAGAAGTCGTCGAAGGTGAGCCGGTAGAGCGCCTGGGTCGCCGGAGAGAAGTCGAAGCGCGACCACGCCTGCTCGAGCTCGGCCTGCGTGGCCTCGAGCCGGGCGAGGATCCAGCGCTCCTCGAGCGCCCTCGGCCGGACGTCCGGCTCGACCCGGTGCTGCAGCAGCAGCCGGGAGACGTTCCAGAGCTTGTTCGCGAGCTTCCGGCCCTCCTCGAGCGGCCCCTCCGTGAAGCGGACGTCCTGGGTCGACGACATCTTCAGGAGCCCGTAGCGGGTCGCGTCGGCGCCGTGCTTGGCGATCAGCTCGAGCGGGTCGACGCCGGTGCCGAGGCTCTTCGACATGCGGCGCCCGTCGGCCGCCAGGATCGTCGAGTGGATGATCACGTCGGTGAAGGGAATGTTGCCCATCAGCTCGATCCCGGTCCAGATCATCCTGTTCTCCCAGAGGCGGATGATCTCGCGCGCAGTCGAGTTGACGTCGCCGGGGTAGTAGCGCTCGAGCTCGGGCGTCTGCTCGGGCCAGCCGAGCGTCGCGTACGGCCAGAGCGCGGACGAGAACCAGGTGTCGAGGACGTCCGGATCCCGCACGAGCTCGGTCGAGCCGCATTCCGCGCACGCCTCGGGGGGCGGCCAAACGCAAGTCACGTGCTCGTTCGGGCAGTACCAGAGCGGCTGCTGGTGCCCCCACCACAGCTGCCGGGAGATGTTCCAGTCCGGGATCTCCTCCAGCGAGCGGATCGCGAACTGGTGCTGCGACTCGGGGTGGTAGCGGACGCGGCGCTCGCGCAGCGCCTCGAGCGCCGGCTTGCGCGGCTCCTCCATCGCCACCCACCACTGCAATGAGACGAGCGGCTCGATCCGCGTGTGGCAGCGCGCGCAGGTGCCCACCGAGTGCCGGTAGTGCTCGCGCTGCTCGAGCTGGTCGTGTTCCTTCAGCCACGCGAGCACCGCCTGGTCGGCCTCCTGCTGCGTTTTGCCGGCGAGGTCGCCCGCGTTCTCGTTCATCCGCCCGTCGAGGCCGATCACCGTGATTGTCTGCAGCTCGTGGTCGCGTCCGATCTCGAAGTCCTTCGGATCGTGTCCCGGCGTGATCTTGAGCGCGCCCGTCCCGAACTCCGGCTCGACGCGCTCGTCGGCGATCACCGGCACCAGGCGCTCGATGTACGGCACGACGACCTCCTTGCCGATCGCGTCGCGGTAGCGCTCGTCGTCCGGGTGCACGGCGACGGCCACGTCGGCCAGGATCGTCGCCGGGCGCACCGTCGCGACCGTGATGTGGCCCGAGCCGTCCGCGAACGGGTAGCGGACGTGCGTGAGCGTGTCGTCCATGTCGACGTGCTCCACCTCGAGGTCGGAGATCGCGGTCTCGTGGAACGGGCACCAGTTGACGATCCGGTT
>JBBDWT010000012.1:0-9274 GCA_040902705.1 Acidimicrobiia bacterium
AACCTCGACTTGGGACTCCAAAGGACCCCGTGCTGCCGTTACACCACCCCCGACCTCTTTCTCGACCATACCCGTCGGCCACGGCTCCGACGGGGCCCGATGTGACGCAGAATCGGCCTGCCGCTAGCGTCGTGCACAGACATGGGATCCCTGATCAAGAAGCGCCGCAAGCGCATGCGCAAGAAGAAGCACAAGAAGCTTCTCAAGAAGACGCGTTGGCAGCGCCGTCAGCAGGGCAAGTAGAGGTTCCCGGACCGGTCGCGCGAGCCCCTGGGGCGCGCGGCCGTCGCTCCAGCCGCAGCGTTCGCTAGCGGGTTCCGAGGCGCACGCCCCGGCTGACCGTCCGGCTCGCCGCGATCGGCACCTTCAGGGCTCGGCGCACCTTCCGCGCGAGCGACGAGGCGCGATCGGCCTCGCCTCCGAGCAGCACGGCGTACGCCGAGCCGCTCCCCGCGAGGATCGCCGGCGCACCGGCAACCTCCTCGAGCGCGACCCGGAACTCGGCCAGGCCCGGCTCGACCGCCTCGGCGGCCGGCTCGAGGTCGTTGGCGAGCTCGCCGACGATCCCGGCGAGCTCGGGCGGCGGCTCGATGAACCGGGTCGCCTGCGGGCCACCGAGCTCGTCCCACGCCGCGTACACCTGCGGGGTCGAGAGCCGGTACGGCGGGATCGCCACCAGGAGCGACAGTCCGACCGGCAGGTCGACCGGCTCGAGGATCTCGCCGCGGCCGAGCATGCGCGCCGCGCCGCCGGTGAGACAGAACGGCACGTCGGAGCCGACGGACGCGCCCACCTCCATGAGGCCGGCGTCGTCGACCTCGATGTCGAGCAGCTTCTGGATCGCGCGGATCGCCGCGGCCGCGTCGGCCGACCCGCCGCCCAGGCCGGCGCCGGCCGGGATCTTCTTGCGCAGGGTCATCCGGACGCCGTGGCCCGATCGCCCCGCGCGCAGCATGAGGCTCTCGCCCGCTCGCACCGCGAGGTTCCGCGGCGTCGCCGGCACGTCGTCGGTCTCGCCGGCGAGCTCGAGCGTGATCCCACCGGGATGGGGGACGGCCTCGACCTCGACGACGTCGTGCGGGTCCGCGACCGACACGGCGAACGCGTCGAGATCGTGGAACCCGTCGTCGCGCCGACCGAGGACCTCCAGCGTGAGCGTGAGCTTGGCGTATGCCGTCGCCCGCACCCGCCCGAGCCGGCCCGCCTGCGTGAGCTCGTTCAGGAGTCCGCCTCCTGCGCCAGAGCTGCCCAATGGGTGAGGTCGAGCTCCTCCGCGCGCGCCCGCGAGTCGATGCCTGCCGCGACGAGCGTGGCATCGGCACGGTCGCCGAGGAGGGGCCGCAGGGAGCGCCGCAGCATCTTGCGACGCTGCGCGAACCCGGCACGCACGAGGTCGAACATCAGCTCCGGCGACGATACGGCGACCGGGGGCGCGGGACGTCGGTCGAGCCGAACCAGCACCGACTCGACCTTCGGCCGGGGGACGAACACCGTGGGGGGCACCGCCCCGACGATCCGCGCCTCGGCGAGGTAGTCGACCCGCACCGAGACGGCGCCGCACGCACGTGAGCCGGGAGCGGCGGCGAGGCGCTCGCCGACCTCGCGCTGGACCATCACGAGGAAGCGGGTGATCTGCGTCACCTCGTCGAGCAGTCGCATCACGACGGGCACCGCGACGTTGTACGGGAGGTTCGACACGCACGCCCACGGGCCGTCGTCACCGAGGCGCGCCCCGAAGTCGAGCTCGAGCGCATCGCCCTGCTCGACGGTGACGTCACCGACCCCGGCGACCACCGACTCGAGGGCCGGCAGCACGTGGCGGTCGAGCTCGACGGCGAGCACCGACGCTCCCGCCCCGGCGAGCGCGAGCGTGAGCGAGCCGAGCCCCGGGCCGATCTCGAGCACCCGATCGCCGGGCCCGACCTCGGCGAGGCGCGCGATGCGGTTCGCGGTGTTCGGGTCGGTGAGGAAGTTCTGGCCGAGCGCGCGGCTCGGGCGGATGCCGTGCTCGGTGAGCAGAGCGCGCACGTCCGTCGGACTCAGCACCGGCATGGGGGTCGAACGTAGTTGCAAGGACCCCCGACTCGCGAACCGTTCATCGAGATCCCGGACGCCGCCTGCTACAAGCCGATCCGCTTCGCGCAGCCCCAGGCGCGCCAGCCGTGCTCGGCCCGGATCCGCTCGGCGACGATGATCTGCTGGAGCTTCGTCGCCTGGCCGGCCGTCGGGGCGAACCTGAGCCCGCCGTAGTGGTTCCAGTTCTGGAAGTAGATGCCGAGGCCGCCCTGGTAGTTCTGACCCGACGCCTGCCAGTTCCCCCCGGTCTCGCATCGCGCCATCTTGTCCCAGAGCGGGTTGTACTTCGTCCCGTAGAAGTCGATGTGCGGGTGGGCCGGCGTCTGCGGCACCGCGGAGATCCGCGTCCGGCTGACCTCGCGGCCGTCGTGCATCTCGAGTGCGTACGTCGACAGCTGGGTCCCGGTGACCGCTTCCTCGACGCGGGTCTCGCCGACCGGCAGGTTCTCGTCGGGGCGGGTCTCCGGCTCAAGCTCGTACGGCTCCTCGACCTGCACGGTGGTGCCCGCGACCCGGGTGACCTCGACGGTCTCGTCGTCGGGGAGGTCGGCGCCGGCCGTGACGACCTTGTCGCTGATGGTCAGCCGCAGGATATCGGCCGGCCCGAGGACCACCTTGTAGATCTCGAGCAGCTCGCCGACGGTCTGGGCCGGCGCGTTGTAGTTGGCGGCCGAGCCGTCGACCAGGAGCGTGCCCTCGCGCTTCGTGCGCACCCGCACGGTGGCGTCGGCCGTGAGCGTCGCGGGCGGTTCGATCAGCGCGATCTTGCTGACCGGGAGCGAGAGCTGCCTCGCCGCGTCCTGCACGAACCCGGTTGGCGTCGTGTACGTGGAGTAGAGGGTGCGGTCCTTGCCGTCGAAGTTCGCGTTCAACGCGAACGCGCGCACGACCTTGACCGTCATGCCGTCCTGGATCGGCGCCGTCGGGGCGGGCACCACCCGGTCCCACTCGCCCAGGGCGACCTTCGCCTCCTTCAGCACCGAGGCGACGCTCGACACACCGGTCTCCGTTCGCAGCGTCGTGCCGTCGACCTTGATCGCGACGTCGGCACCCTCGTCGAGGAGCTGCGACCCCCCGTAGTAGAGCCCGCCGAGCGTGACGACGACGAGGGTGAGCACGAGCAGACGAGCGACGGCGCGGCGCGGGAAGTGGTGCCGCGTCTGCCGGCGGGGGCTCGGGGGCGGCGGGCTCGCGCCCGCACCGCGGTCGGGGTCGACGAGCTCGGTGATCTCGGGGAGATCACCGGGGTCAGGAAGCGGGAGCCACGAGGTCGCCTCGGCGGGCGCGGCTCGTGCGGGCGACGGCTCGGCCGGGATGTCGCGCAGCGCTGCGGGCGCGGTGGGCGCCGGCGCGCTCGGGTCCGAGGTCGGGTCGAGCAGGTCCTGGATCGCCGGGAGGTCCTCGACCTCCGGCAGCGGGAGCCACGCGGTCTCGTCGTGAGGCTCGGCACGGCCGGGCCCGCGGGCCCCGATCGGGACGTCGCGGAGCTCGGTGGCCACCTCGGGGTTCGCGGTGAGGAGCTCCTCGACGCTGGGGAGCGAGTCGGGCAGCGGGACCGGGAGCCACGACGTGCTGTCGGGCGCGTCGGAGCGAGCGGGCGAGTCCTGGACGGACTCGGCGACGGGGGTGCTCGAGCGGCGGCCTCGGCGGTAGTGCAGGCGGCCGCGACGGCGCTCCTGATCGCTGATGGGACTCCGCCTCCGTGTGCCGGCCCCGCGACGGATCAGCGTCCGTGCGAGGAGATTCCGATCAAACTAGCCGTCACGACGGCCCGGCCTCCAGCACTGCTGCGGCGGTGGCTGCCGTCGCCGCGGCGACCTCGGCGACGGGGCGGTCGAGGGCCCGGGCCAGCGCCGCCCCCACGTCGCTGACGAAGGCGGGCTCGTTCTCCTTGCCGCGGTGCGGGACGGGCGCCAGGTAGGGGGCGTCGGTCTCCACGAGCATCCGATCGAGCGGGCAGCGCGCCGCCGCCGCCCGGACGTCGTCGGCGCCCGGGAACGACACGATGCCGCTGAAGGAGAGGTACGCGCCGAGCGTGAGGGCCCGCTCGGCCTCCGCCGGGCCGCCCGTGAAGCAGTGGAACACCGTGCGCGACGGGAGCCCCTCCTCCTCCAGGACCCGGAATGTGTCGTCCCACGCCTCGCGGGAGTGGATGACGAGCGCGCGGTCGCGCTCGTGCGCGAGCCGGATCTGCACGCGGAACGCGGCATCCTGCGCATCGGGCTCCGAGTGCCGGTAGTGGAGGTCGAACCCGGCCTCCCCGATCGCGACGACGCCCGGCTCCCCCGCGAGCTCGAGGAGCATCGGCCACTCGTGGTCGAGGCTCGACGCCTCGTGCGGATGGAGCCCGACGGTGGCGCGCACGTCGCGGTGGCGCCCCGCGAGCTCGACCGCGGCCTGCGAGCTCTCTGCGTCGGTGCCCACCACGACCATCCCCACGACGCCGGCGGCGCGGGCCCGCTCGATCGTCGCGTCGGCCCCACCCGTCACCCACTGCGGATGGCAGTGCGAGTCGATCCACTTCATGGGCTCGCTCCCTGCGGCCGGGGATACCCCGGCCGCGGGCGTTAGCTAGCCACCGCCGTCCGTCATGTGTCGATACGGGGGTACAGGGAGTCCCCCTTCTCGAGGGTGGTGCCCGACGGGCCGTGGCCCCACGCCGCGGCCTCGGGGAGGCGCTGGTCCTCCGGCGCGCCGTCGAGCCCGAGGCGGCGCCACAGCTCGCCGCTCGCCTTCGGGATGACGGGCGAGGCCAGCAAGGCGATCACGCGCAGCGCCTCGAGGCAGTCGCCGAGGATCCCGGCCACCGCGTCGGCCTCACCCGCCTTGTGGAGCTTCCACGGCTCCTGGTCCTCGATGTAGGAGTTCGCGGCGCGGATGAGCTCCCACACCGCGGCGTACGCGCCCGAGTAGTCGAGGTGCTCCATGAGGCGCGACGCGTCGTCGAAGGCGCGCTCGGTCGCGGCCACGAGTGGACCGTCGGCGCGCGCCGCGGGGGCGATCCCGTCGCAGTAGCCGATCGCCATGTTGAGCACGCGGCTCGCGAGGTTCCCGAAGTTGTTCGCGAGGTCGGCGTTGTAGCGCGCCACCATCCCCTCGTAGGAGAAGTCGCCGTCGGGGCCGAACCTCTGGTCCGCGAGGAAGTGGTACCGCACTCCGTCGGCGCCGAAGTCGTCGACGAGATCGATCGGCGAGATCTGGTTGAGCGCGGTCTTGCTCATCTTCTCGCCGCCGACCAGCAGGAAGCCGTGCGCGGCGACGTGCTTGGGCGGCGCCTCACCCGCGGCCATCAGCATCGCCGGCCAGTAGACCGCGTGGAACCGCAGGATGTCCTTGCCGACGATGTGGAAGTCGGCGGGCCAGAACCGGTCGAACCGCTCGCGGTCGTCGGCATAGCCCACCGCGGTGCAGTAGTTGAAGAGCGCGTCGAACCACACGTACGCGACGTGCGCGGGGTCCCACGGGAGCGGCACGCCCCACGAGATCGACGTGCGACTCATCGAGAAGTCGCGCAGGCCCTGCTTGATGAAGCCGAGCACCTCGTTGCGGCGCGTCTCGGGGATCACCGCGTCGGGATGCGCGGCGTAGTGCTCGAGCAAGCGGTCCTCGAACGCGGAGAGCTTGAAGAAGTAGTTCTCCTCGGTGACGCGCTCCACCGGTCGCTTGTGGACCGGGCACAGCCCGTCGACCAGCTCGTCCTCGGTGTAATAGGCCTCGCACGCCACGCAGTAGAGGCCCTCGTAGGTGCCGAGCTCGATGAAGCCGTTGTCGTGGATGGCCTGGAGGAACTTCCCCACCGCCTCGTAGTGGCGGGGCTCCGTCGTGCGGATGAAGTCGGTGTTGGTGATCTCGAGGGCCCGCCACGCCTCCCGGTACCGCTCGGCGGTGCGGTCGGCCCACTCCCTCGGCGAGGTGCCGTGCTCCTCGGCGGCCCGCTGCACCTTGAGGCCGTGCTCGTCGGTGCCGGTGAGGAACTCGACGTCGTCGCCCCAGAGGCGTCGCCACCGGGCGAGGGCGTCGGCCGCGACCGTCGGGTACGCGTGCCCGATGTGGGGCGCGTCGTTCACGTAGTAGATCGGCGTCGTCACGTAGAACGGCTGCGGCATCGATCCCACGTTACGACGACCACTCATCCTCTAGATGCGTCTTTCAACCCGCTCTACGACGGTGAGGGACGCATCAAGGGGAACGTTGGGCGATGGCGGCGGCGTAGGCGCGGCGGCGCGCCACGGCGAGCCGGGCGGCGACCCGGTCGGCGGCCTCGCGTGTCGACGCGCCGGCCGCGAGCTCCTCGCGGACCGCGACCTCGACCTCGTCGTCGGTCGCCGGTGCGTCGGGCGGCGCGCCCTCGACCACGAGGACGTGCTCCCCGCGCGGCGGGTGGTCCGCGACGTGCGCGATGCCGTCGCGGAGCGTCCCCCGCCAGACCTCCTCGTGCACCTTGGTGAGCTCCCGGGCGACGGCGACGCGACGGTCCGGGCCGCACGCCTCGGCGAGGTCCGCGAGCGTCGCCGCGACCCGGTTCGGCGCCTCGAAGAGCACGACGGTCCGCGCCTCGCGCGCGATCGCTGCGATCCGCTCGCGGCGATCCCGTCCCTTCCGGGGCACGAAGCCCTCGAACACGAAGCGGTCGGTCGGGAGCCCCGACACGACGAGCGCGGCGAGCACGGCGCTCGCACCGGGCACCACCTCGACCGTCACCCCCGCGTCGACCGCGACGCGCACGATGCGCGACCCCGGGTCGGAGATGCCCGGCATGCCCGCGTCGGTCACGACCGCGACCAACGACCCACTGCGCACGGCCGCGACCAGCTCGGTCGCGCGCTGGCGCTCGTTGTGCTCGTGCACGGCGACGAGCCGGCCGCGTGCCGGCACCTCCGCATGGGTCAACAGGGCGCGCGTCCGACGCGTGTCCTCCGCCGCGATCACGTCGGCGTCGCGCAGCACGGCGACGGCGCGGGGCGTCAGGTCGCCGAGGTTCCCGATCGGCGTGGCCACGATCACCAGGCGGCCCTCAGGCATCGACGATCTCGATCACGTCGCCCGGCCGCAGGCTCCACCGGTCGACGGCACCGGCCTCGGCCTCGATCACGAACCGGGAGCCGAGCACCGGGCGCGAGACGCGCGACCGGTGCATCGTGGCCGTCCGGAGGACCCGCCCGTCCGCCCCGCACCACACCACGTCGATGGGGAACTGCACCCCGAACGTGTGTACCTGCCGGCAGGGGCGCAGCACGATCGCGCCGTCGACACCGTCACGGCCCATGAGCCCTCGCCGGCGCGCCGCGCGCGTCGACACGACCTCGGCCGCAGCCAAGACCTCGTCGTCCCGCACCAGCCACGCCATCCCTGTGCCGCCTCGTCAGACGTTGAAACGGATCTCCAGCACGTCGCCGTCGCGCACGACGTAGTCCTTTCCTTCGACGCGCAGCGCCCCCGCCTCTTTCGCCTTCGCCCACGATCCGATCGCGAGCAGCGCCTCCCAGTCGATGATCTCGGCGCGGATGAATCCGCGCTGGAGGTCGGAGTGGATGACGCCCGCGCACTCCGGTGCCGTCGATCCGGACCGGAACGTCCACGCCCGCGACTCCTTGTCGCCCGTGGTGAGGAACGTGTCGCGGCCGAGGAGGTGGAGGGCGGCGCGCGCGACCCGCGGCACGACGCTCTCTGGGATGCCGAGGTCGGCGAGGAGCTGCGCTCGCTCCTCGCCGTGGGCCGCGACCACGTCGGGATCGCCCTCCAGCTCGAGGCACACCGCGATCGCGTCCTCGCCGAACGGCGCGGCGAGCGTGTTCGCGGTGTCGAGCTGGTCGGTGCCGATGTTCACGACGACGAGCGCGGGCTTGTTGGTGAGCAAGAACGCGGGCGCGAGCAGCGCCTGGTCGTCGGCGGACATCCCGGCGCGGTAGATCGGCGTGCCGTCGGACAGCACCGCCTCGGCGCGCTCGAGCGCGGCGACCTCGGGGAGCAGGCTCTTGTCGCCCTTCGCGGCGCGTCGCTGCTTCGCGACACGCGACTCGACCGATCCGAGGTCGGCGAGGATCAGCTCCTCCTCGAGCGAGGCGAGCTCACGGGCCGGCTCGTGCCCGTCGTCGGCGCGCACGACGAGCATCAGCGCATCGCCGTCGCGCACGCTGCCCAGCAGGCGGCTGCCGAGCCCCTTGCCCGCCTCGGTCGACAGGCCGGGGAGGTAGGCGAGCTGGAGGGTGGCCGGCACGACCTGCTTCGACTCCGACATCGCGGCCAGCGCGTCGAGGCGGTGGTCGGGGATGTTGACCATCCCGAGCAGCCGCTCGCTGGACGTCGACGCGTCCTGGCCCGTCAGGGCCGCGAACAGCGCCGCGTGCCCGGAGTCGGCGAGGCCGAGGAGGCCGAGGTGCTCCATCAGCCCTGTCGCGCTCGCTCGGCCGCAGGGTACCTGCGGCCGCTCGTCGGGACGCTCGCGTGCTCCATGGGTGGCGAGGATACGTTCGTCTCCGCCAGATCCCGTACCCACCTCATCCCGCCCTCATCCCGCCGAACGAACCCGGAGACCGCCGTGGCCATCGCCGCTCCTGAGCTCGCCGACCGACTCGAGATCCAGTCCGTCCTCTCGCGGTACGCCTGGGCGCTCGACGCCCGCGAGTACGACCGCCTCGACGACGTCTTCACCCCCGATGCGTTCCTCGACTACACGACGGCCGGCGGCATCAAGGGCCCGTTCCCCGAGGTGAAGGCCTGGCTGCTGAAGGTGATGCCGTTCTTCCCCGCGTACCAGCACCTGATCTCGAACGTCGAGGTCACGTTCGACGGCGACACCGCGACGAGCCGCGCCGCGTTCTACAACCCGATGGGCCACGACCGCGCCGACGGCACGCGCGCGTTCTTCCACTGCGGCGGCGAGTACCGCGACGAGTGGACGCGCACCGCGGACGGGTGGCGCATCACGAACCGCTTCGAGCAGACGATCTGGATGGACGGCGAGTTCCCCACCGACGCGCCCGTGTGACGCGCGCGCTCGCGCGCACGCGCACGATCTCTCGAGAGATCTTCGGGAATCTCGGTGTGCACCCCCCGTAGCTGTCACACCCCTCTGTCATGGTGAACGCATGAGAAGGGAACTTCGATCGCAGCGCCGGGCACTCGAAGGGCTGCTCGCCGAGCTCGAGCCGGGGGTGCTCGACGGGCTCGACGCGGTCGCGATCGTCAAGGAGCTCGC
>JBBDWT010000013.1:0-1401 GCA_040902705.1 Acidimicrobiia bacterium
TCGCGGTCGTCTGCCTGTGCGCGTTCACGACCGCCGTCGACATCACGATCACCGATGTCGCGCTCCCGTTCATCGCACGCGACCTGCGTGCAGACACGAGCGATCTGCAGTGGATCGTCGACGCGTACAACATCGTGCTCGCGGGGCTGCTGCTCTTCGGGGGCGGGCTCGCCGACCGCTACGGCCGCAAGCGGGTGTTCCTGATCGGCTACCTGCTCTTCGGGCTCGGCTGCGCGCTCGCGGCATTCTCGACCTCCGTCGGTGCCCTCGTCGGCGCGCGGACGCTGATGGGCATCGGCGCCGCGGGTGTGATCGCCCCCGCGCTCGCGATCCTCTCCGTGCTGTATCCCCCCGAACGACGCGCGTTCGCGGTCTCCGCGTGGGCCATCTTCGGCGCCGCCGGGCTCGCCACCGGGCCGATCGCCGGTGGGTTCCTCCTGGATCACCTCTGGTGGGGATCGATCTTCCTCGTGAACGTGCCGTTCGTCGTGGTCGGCATCGTGGTCGGCGTCATCGCGATCCCCGAGTCGCGCAAGCCGGGCGAGACCAACCTCGACGTCGTGGGCGCGGCGCTCTCGGTCGCGGGGTTGGGCCTGATGCTCGCCGGGATCATCGAAGGTCCGAGCCGCGGATGGGACAGCCCGCTCATCCTCGGTTCACTCGCGGTTGGCGCCGTCCTGGTCGTCGCGTTCGTCTGGTGGGAGCTGCACACGCGTCTCCCGATGTTCGACGTGCGCATCGTGCTCCGACCGGTGGTCGCGACCGCCGCCGCCACGCTCGCCGTCGCGTACGTGTGCTTCACCGGCATGCTCTTCCTCTTGCCGCAGTACCTCCAGTACGTGCAGGACCGCGGAATCGTCGCGGTGGGCCTCGGTCTCGTCCCGTTCGCACTGGCGTTCAGCGTCCTGGCGTTCTTCGCGCCGCGCATGCTGGCACGGCTCGGCGGCCGGGCGACGCTCATCACCGGGCTCTTCGTCGTCGCACTCGGCAACGGCGTCCTGGCCCTCCTGCCCCTCGAATCGGGCTGGTGGATCGTCATCGGCGGCAGCGCGCTCATGGGTTTCGGCCTGTCGTTCCTGATCGCGCCCGCGAGCACGATCCTGATGAACGACCTCCCCATCGAGAAAGTCGGCGATGGGTCGTCGCTGAGCATGCTCGCCCGGTTCGGCGCGGCCGCGGCCGGCGTCGCGCTCCTCGGCAGCGTCTTCGCGTCGGTGTACTCGGGCGATGTCGAGACGGCGACGACCCACCTCTCGTCAACGCAGGCGACGACCGTCGAGCAGTCGATCGAGGGAGCCGCCGACGTCGCGGCCACCCTCCCGCAGGCCGAGGCCCGTGCACTGACCACCGCGGCCGACGACGCGTTCGACTCGGGGGCCCAGGTCGCGTTCGGCTTCGCCG
>JBBDWT010000014.1:0-5560 GCA_040902705.1 Acidimicrobiia bacterium
CGGCAAGGACACGCGCGGCATCTTCCGGGTACACCAGTTCGACAAGGTCGAGATGTTCTCGTGGTGCGACCCGTCCGACTCGTCCGACGAGCACGAGCGGCTGCTCGCGGTCGAGGAGGGCATCCTCACCGAGCTGGGGATCCCGTACCGCGTCGTGAACTGTGCGGCGGGCGACCTCGGGCCGGCCGCGACGAAGAAGTACGACCTCGAGGGGTGGCTCCCGTCCGAAGGCCGCTACCGCGAGCTCACGTCGTGCTCGAACTACCGGGAGTACTCGGCTCGGCGACTCGGCACGCGCGTCAAGACGGCTCATGGCAACCCGTTCGTGCACACGCTCAACGGCACGGCCTGCGCAGTCGGCCGAACGCTGATCTTCCTCTGGGAGCACTCTCAGCGGGACGGCACGTTCGTCGTGCCCGACGTGCTCCGCCCGATCACCGGGTTCGACCGCGTCGAACGCACCTAGCCTCGTACTCGGAGGGGTGCCGGAGCGGCCGAACGGGACCGCCTTGAAAGCGGTTGAGGCGCAAGCCTCCGCGGGTTCGAATCCCGCTCCCTCCGCATACGCTCCGGCCTCGTGAGCGATTGGTGGAACGGCGCGGTCTGCTACCAGATCTATCCGCGGTCGTTCGCGGATTCGAACGACGACGGCATCGGTGACCTGCCGGGAATCACCGCGCACCTCGCCCACCTCGAGTGGCTCGGCATCGAGGTGCTGTGGCTCTCGCCGACGTTCCCGTCGCCGAACGCCGACTGGGGCTACGACGTCTCCGACTACCTCGGCGTGCACCCCGATCTCGGGACGCCCGCCGACCTCGAGGCGCTGATCGCCGAAGCCGGTCGACGCGGCATCCGGGTCCTGCTCGACCTCGTGCCCAACCACACCAGCATCGAGCACCCGTGGTTCGTCGACGCGCGCTCGTCGCGCGCGGCGCGCCACCGCGACTGGTACGTGTGGGCCGATCCGAAGGCGGATGGCTCCCCGCCGAACAACTGGGTGAGCGCGTTCCTCGGCCCGGCATGGACCTACGACGAGGCGAGCGGCCAGTCGTACCTCACGAACTTCCTGCCGGAGCAGGCCGACCTCAACTGGTGGAGCGACGAGGTTCGCGACGAGTTCGACGCGATCCTCCGCTACTGGTTCGACCGCGGCGTCAGTGGGTTCCGCATCGACGTCGCGCACATGATCGTGAAGGACCGCGAGCTGCGCGACAACCCGCCGGCTGGTGCCGACGACCCGATCCTCGCCCAGCTGCGCGGCCAGGTCTCGAAGTACAACTCGAACCGGCCCGAGGTCCATGACGTCCACCGCCGGTGGCGTCGTGTCGCCGACGAGTACGACCCGCCACGTCTGCTCGTCGGCGAGACGTTCGTCGAGCACGTCGAGGAGGTCGTGCCGTACTACGGCGTGGGAGACGAGCTCGGCCTCGCGTTCAACATCCCCTTCGTGCAGGCGCCGTTCGACGCGTCGACGCTGCGCGACCTCGTCGAGGCGACAGAGCGACTGCTCCCGAACGGGTGCGTGCCGGTGTGGGCGGGCAGCAGCCACGACGTGTCGCGCCTCGCGACGAGATGGGCCCGGGGCAGCGAGGCGGCGACCCGGTGCGCGCTCCTGATGCTGCTCACGCTCCGGGGCGCGGCCTTCCTCTACTACGGCGACGAGCTCGGGCTGCCCGACACCGACGTGCCGACGGAGCGCCTCGTCGACCCGGTGAGCATCGCCTTCGCACCGATGCACAACCGCGACGCGGCGCGCACGCCGATGCCGTGGACGGGTGACGCCGGCGCGGGGTTCACCGCTCCGGGCGTCGAGCCGTGGCTGCCGTTCGGCGACACCGCCGCGCGCAACGTCGCCGACCAGCGCGCCGATCCGAGCTCGACGCTGCATCTGGTGCGTGATCTCGTCGCACTGCGGCGGGAGCTCCCCGACCTGCGCACCGGCGGTTACGAGACGATCACCACCGACGGCGATCTCTGGGCGTGGCGACGCGGCGAGCACACGGTCGTGGCGGTGAACTTCGATGATGCGGTCAGGTCACTTGACGGGATCACGGGCAGCGTGCGCCTCGCGACCGACCGTGCCCGCGACGACGAGCCGGTCGGCGGCTCGCTCGTGCTCGGCGCGTGGGAAGGCGTGGTCGTCACGACCACCTGAGGAGCGGGCGGGTCAGGCGGCGGCGTGCGACGCGGTCCAGGCGAGCAGGTCGTCGACGGGCCAGGTGTTGACGACGCGGTCGATGTCGAGCCCGGCCTCCGCGACCCGGTGGCAGCCGTAGGGCTGCCAGTCGAGCTGCCACGTGGCGTGCGCGTCGGAGTCGATCGACATCTTGGCGCCCGACTCGGCGAGCAGCGGGAGCAGCCGCCGGGGTGGGTCGAGGCGCTCGGGACGCGAGTTCACCTCGACGGCCTTGTCGAGATGCGCTGCTGCCGCGAAGACGAGCTCGGCATCGAAGCGCGACTCCGCGCGGCCCCGCCCGACGACGAGGCGGCCGGTGCAATGGCCGAGGATGTCGGTGTGCGGGCTCGCGAGCGCGGTGATCATCCGCCGGGTCATCGGCTCGGGCTCCATGTCGAGATGGCTGTGAACGCTGGCCACGACCACGTCGAGACGACCGAGGAGCTCGTCGCTCATGTCGAGCGTGCCGTCACCCCGGATGTCGACCTCCATGCCCGACAGCACGCGGAACGGCGCGAGCTCCTCGTTCATCGTCACCACGACGTCGAGCTGCTCGGCGAGGCGGTCTTCGTCGAGGCCGTGCGCGACGCGTACGAGCGGCGAGTGGTCGGTGATCGCGAGGTACTCGTGCCCGAGGTCGCGTGCGGCGTGCGCCATCGCGTCCATCGTGTGTCCTCCGTCGGACCAGTCGGAGTGGAGGTGCAGGTCGCCGCGCAGGCGCGCGCGCACGGGCGCCGCGAGCTCGGTCGGGGGCTCGGTGTCACCCGCGAGCTTGGTGAGGTACTCCGGCGTCTCGCCCGCGAGCGCCTGCGTGATCACCGCGGCGGTGCTCGCGCCGATCCCGGGCAGATCGGTGAGCTTCCCCGCGTCGGAGAGCTCGCGCAGCTCGTCGACCGGGATGTCGCGGATCGCGTCGGCGGCGCGACGGAATGCCTGCACCTTCGGACGCGCATTGCGCACTCGATGCAACAGCTCGGAGATGCGCTCGAGTGCCTCGACCGGATCCACCGCGCCACGGTACCGCCCGGATGTGCACGGATCGTCCGCGAGGGCGCGCCGGTACACTCGTTGCTCCACCTCATCCGGGAGGGATGACCGAGTGGCCGAAGGTGCTCGCCTGCTAAGCGAGTAGGGGGTGCAAGCCTCCTCGAGGGTTCAAATCCCTCTCCCTCCGCCAACGTCAGGGCTGACGTGACCGACGACGCGAGCACCACCGCCCAGCAGCTGACCGAGCTCGGCGCGGCGACGCTCGGCGAGACGGGCGGACGCCCGATGCGCAACCGGATCGGGCCCGCATGGACCGGTGCCACCCTGGCTGCGCCCGCGTACCCGGTGCGCTGCACCCCGGGCGACAATCTCGCGATCCATGTCGCGGTCGCTCGCGCCCCGGCCGGCTGTGCTCTCGTCGCGTCGGTCGGAGAGCTCCGCGAGCTCGGGTACTGGGGCGAGGTGCTCACCACCGCGGCCGAGTCGCGCGCGCTGGCGGGGCTCGTCATCGACGGCTGCGTGCGGGACGCGGCCGCGCTCGAGGCGCACGGCTTCCCCGTCTTCTCCACGGGTCTCGCGCTCCCGGGCGCCACCAAGGAGCTCCCCGGAGCGGTCGGCGCCCCGACCGTCGTGGGTGAGGTCGAGGTCGTCGCCGGGGACTGGGTCGTCGGAGACGTCGACGGCGTCACGATCGTGCCGGGCGCCGCGCTCGACGCCGTTCTCGCCGCGGGACGCGCTCGCGCCGGGCACGAGGATGGATTCTTCACCGCGTTGCGCGACGGTGCGACGACGATCGAGCTGCTCGACCTGGATGACGGGCCGATAGACGAGGCGTAAGGTGAGGGCATGCGCAACCATGCCCACTCCGCGTCCCGCGTCACCCTCGTCGTGACGTCGGTCGTCGCCGCACTCGGACTCATGATGCCCGTCGGGGCGGGTGCGAGCACTGCCACGACGGCGCTGCGCGCACAGCCATCGGACGACGTGTGCGAGGCCGTCTCCGAGTCGTACTCGATCGAGCTCGTGCTCGCCTTCCTGACGGGCTTCGCCCAGGCGTTCGAGGGCCTCGACGCGACCGACACGACCGACGCCGGCGCGACCGATACCACGACGGCGACGTCGAGCCCGACGGCAGACGAGCTGGAGAGCTCGATCCGCCTCGCGTTCTCGCCCAAGCTGGAGCGGGTGACGGGCACGCTCGCACAGAGCGCGCCGAAGTCGATCCGCAAGCTGTTCGCGAAGCAGCAGGCGGTCTATGCGGATGGCATCCAGCTCCTCGAGGATGCCGGGGTGACGAAGAAGCAGCTGAAGGCGTTGGCCGAGCTCGACATCACCGCGAGCATCGACGCCGAGGAGCTCGTGGACGACACCTCGATCTCGAAGCAGGAGTTCGCGGCGGCGGCGAAGAAGTTCGAGAGCCGCATGAAGGACCTCGACCCCGGCGAGGAGGCGACGGCGGCGCAAGAGAAGGTGTACGTGAACCTGGGGTCGCAGTGCGGGGTGTTCCCGATCGACGAGACCGACTGCGACGTCCTCGTGAGCAACGAGCGCGTGGAAGAGCTGCTCGGCGGTCCGGCGACCACCGAGAACGACAACGGCACGTGCGACTACACGGCGACCACCGACGACAGCGTGGACACGCCCGAGCTCGCGGTCGAGCTGTACCCGAACGAGCGCGCGTTCGACCGCCTGGTCAAGGATCTCGAGGATCCGGAGAAGATCTCCGCGGACGCGTACACAGCCGAGCCGTTCGTCACGCCGGCGAGCTTCGGCTTCAAGACGTGCGGCAAGACGCTCTACACGCGGGTGAACAGCCGAACCGTCGTGGTCGCGTACTGCCCGCCGGGTGACGGTGAGGTCGACGTCGATCAGCTCGTCGAGGTCGCCGACGTCGCGTCCCAGTCGCTCGACGCCTGACTCAGCCGCCTGACTCGCCGACGACGAGGTTCAGGGGCCGTTCGCCCGCGAGCACAGCGATAGCGCCTTCGCACGCCAGCTGCGCCATGCGCGTCCGAGTCGCGCGCGACGCCGATCCGATGTGGGGCAACAGCACCGTGCGCGGCGCGGCGAGGAGCCTCGGGTGCACCTCGGGCTCCCGCTCGTACACGTCGAGGCCGGCAGCGAAGATCGCGCCCTGCTCGAGCGCGATGGCGAGCGCCTCTTCGTCGACGATCGGTCCCCGCGCCGTGTTCACGAGCACGGTGTCCGGGCCCATCAGCGCGAGGCGGCGCACGTCGATGAGATGGCGCGTCGCTTCGGAGAACGGCACGTGCAGCGAGACGACGTCGCTCTCGCCGAGAAGCTCGTCGAGGTCGCCGCGCCACTCGGGGACCCCGGTGTCGTTGCGGGTGTGGTGCAGCACCTGCATGCCGAACCCGGCGGCCCGACGGGTCGCCG
>JBBDWT010000014.1:5570-9198 GCA_040902705.1 Acidimicrobiia bacterium
GGGGCGGGGGCCGACGATCCCGAGCGTGGCGCCGTGGACGTCGCGTCCGAGGTACTGGTTGATCCCCCAGCCGGGCCAGCGCCCCGCCCGGAGATCGGCCTCGGCGTCGGACGCGAGGCGCGACGCCGCGAGGACGAGCAGGAACGCGAGGTCGGCCGTCGTCTCGTCGAGCACTCCCGGTGTGTTGCAGACCGCGACGCCCGCGGCGCGAGCCGCGCCGACGTCGATGTTGTCGTACCCCACTGCGACGTTGGCGACGACCCGAAGGCTCGGAGCCCCCGCAGCGATCACGTCGGCATCGATCCGGTCGGTCAGCAGGCACACCAGCGCGTCGACGCCGCGCATCGCCGCGCGCAGCTCGTCGTGAGTCAACGGAGCGTCGTCGTCGCGCGCGACGATCTCGTGACCAGCAGCGACGAGCGGATCCGTGCCGCCGTCGGGGAGACGGCGAGTGACGAGCACGCGGGCCATGTGCCCGTCAGTGCTTCGTGTAGTCGATCTCGTCTGCGTCCTTCACGCCGACCGCGAAGCAGAAGCAGTGGATCGGCGCATGGTCGCTCACTGGTCGCAGGCTGTGCACCAGGTTCGGAGGGATGTGCACGAGGTCGCCCTGGGCGATCTCCCGCTCTTCGCCGTCGATCGTCATGAGGCCGCGACCGGACGTGACGTAATAGAACTCGTGGGTCGGGTGCGAATGGGGATCGACGAGCCCGCCGCCCGCGACCTCGAACTCGCTCACGAGCTCGAGGTGGCCGCCGGCGGTGATGCCGTGCATCTCACGCGGTGACACGAGCCACCACACGGGGACAGTGCCGTTGTGCTCGATGACCGGCTCGACGTCTTCGATGGATCGCACGTCCATGATGCCAATGTACGCGTCGGGTGCGTGCGACGTCGTGTGCTGCAGCGATCTGGCATCCTGGCGCCATGGCCGAGCTCCGAATGGTGAGTCTGGAGGCGCAACCGATCGCGCGCGATGCCTGGGCGCCGTTCGGGTGGCTCCCGCGCGCCGACACCGATCCCGACGACGGGCGCGACACCCTGCACTACGAGTGGGGCGACGCCCACCTGAACGTGATCGCGCACCTGCCCGGCGAGGTGGAACACACCGCTGAGGGACTCGTGTGCGCCGGCGTCTACCGGCACGTCACGCACACGCAGGCGCTGATGGCGATGAACTGTGATGCCGTGCTCGTCGTCGCCCCGGCGGGCCACGACTTCAGCGACGGGAGGGGCGTCGCGGCGGTGCGCGCCTTCCACGTGGTGCCGCAGCAGGTCTTCGTGCTCGGGCAGGGGACCTGGCACTGGGGCCCCTTCCCGCTGGGGACCCAGCCCGTGGAGCTGCTGAACGTGCAGGGCCGCCGCTACGCCGAGGACAACGAGTACGCGGACTTCGCCGCGCTCACCGGCGCCGTGATCGAGGTCGTGCGCCCCGCCTGACGGCGCCGCGCCACGCGCGGCTCCAGTCCGGCGGCTCGGCCGGCGGGGTAGGCCTTTCCTCGGACGCTGCAACCTGGTGGACTCCTGCCTATGACCGACGTGCAGCGACGCAACCGCGAGGTGCTCGACGCCGTGCGCGTGCGCCGCGACAGCCTCTACGACGCGGTGCTCGAGCTCGAGGGCGTGTTGGCGACGCCGGCCGGCGACGACCCCGGCGCGTGGGCCGCGGCGGTGACCCGCGCGGTCGTCGGGCTCCAGGCGGTGCTCGCCCGCCATGTTGCCGAGACCGAGGGCGATGGCGGTTTCTTCGAAGAGGTGCGCGATCAGGCACCCCAGCTGCTCTCGAAGGTAGAACGACTCGAGGCGGAGCACGGCCTCCTCGTCCAGTCGACCGCTTCATTGGCGACGCGGCTCACCGCGGTGACGAACGATGCCGATGTCGACGAGGTGCGCGAGGCCGCACTCGACCTCATCCAGCGGCTGTTGCGTCACCGTCACCGCGGGGCCGAGCTCGTCTACGACGCCTACGCGATCGACATCTCCGCGGCGGACTGAGCGGGGCGCGATCCGAGGCCTGCGGCGCAACGGGAGTCATCCCGGTGCGTTGCGCTCCTCGTGACCGTACGATCGGCGCAGATGACGGCCGAGGTGGAGCCCAAGCCGACGCCGGTCGGCGGCATGGATGCCGCCTTCCTGCACAACGAGACCCGCAGCACTCCGTGGCACATCGTCGGCGTGCTCGTGCTCGATCCGTCGACCGCGCCCGCCGGCTTCGACACCGCGGTGATGCGCAGGGTGGTCAGCGATCGCCTCGACCAGGTGGAGGCGTTCCGCCGTCGCGTCGTTGACGTGCGCGGCGCGCTCTCCGTACCGCACTGGGTGCTCGACCGGACGGTCGACGTGACGCGTCACGTGCAGCGTGCTGCGGTCCCCGGCGTCACCGGGCTCGCCGCGCTCGCGGAGCTCGCGGCACAGACCGCGCAGGTCGCGCTGCCTCGCGATCGGCCACTCTGGCAGATTCAGGTGCTCGAAGACATCGGTGACGGACGGGTCGGCCTGGTCGCCAAAGTGCATCACAGCATGATGGACGGCGCCGCTGCGGTCGGCGTGCTCGGCGCCCTCTTGGACCTCGCGCCGACGGCGCCCACCGACGACCGTGTCAAGCAGGATCCCGAGAGTCGGTCGCAAGGACTGAGCATCGGGGCGGCGGTCCGGACCGTCGCCCGGTTCCCGGTTGCCGTCGCGCGCAGTGCGGCCTCGGTCCCGAGTGCGGCCGCGGGGTTCTTGCACGCGCTGCGCGCCACCGGCCGGACCGTGACGCTGCCGATGGCCGCGCCGCGGACATCGTTGAACCGCTCGATCACGCCCGCCCGCAGCGTCGCGCTCACGACTGTGCCGCTCGCCGACGTGCGCGAGGTGACCGAGGCGTTCGGTCTCACGGTGAACGACGTGGCCATGGCGATGTGCGCCGGCGCGCTCCGGTCGTGGCTCGCACATGCCGGCGAGCTCCCCGACAAGCCGCTGGTCGCCGCGGTCCCCGTCGCGGTCGGTGGCAAGGGTGGCCACATGACGGGCAACCACGTCTCGGTGCTGTTCGTCGCGCTCCCGACGCATCTCGCCGATCCGGCCGAGCGCCTCGACGCGATGCGCGACCAGATGCGCGACGCGAAGGCGACGCACCGCGACGTCGGCGCGAACACGCTCGGCGCGCTGGCGGAAGCCGCACCGTGGAACGTCATCGGTCTGCTCTTCCGCGCGTACTCCGACCTCGGCCTCGCGAGTCGACTCCCGACGGCCGTCAACCTTGTGGTCTCGAACGTGCCCGGTCCCGACATCCCCGTGTTCTGCGGCGGCGCCCGGCTCGTCGGCCTGTACCCGCTCGGACCGATCCTCGACGGGGCGGCGCTCAACGTCACGGTCGCGAGCTGCGACGACGACGTCGACATCGGCATCGTCACGTGTCCCGACGTGGCGCCCGGCCTCGTCGGCGACCTCGCCGAGGCGTTCGCGGACGAGCTCGCGACGCTCGTCGCGCTCGCGCGGGTGCCACCGACCGAGACCGCGTGACCTGAGGGCGCGCGGCACCGGCCGCCTACACTTGATCGTCCCAGCGCTCGTAGCTCAATGGATAGAGCATCTGACTACGGATCAGAAGGTTGGGGGTTCGAATCCCTCCGAGCGCGCTGCA
>JBBDWT010000015.1:0-51974 GCA_040902705.1 Acidimicrobiia bacterium
TCGACGTGCTCGGGATCGAACCCGTTGCGCTCGACGAGCGCGTTGAGCACCTGCGCCAGCAGCTCTTGCGGGTGGATCTCGTGCAGGGAGCCGTTGGGCTTCCCCTTGCCACGCGGGGTCCGTACCCCGTCGATGATCAGTGCCTCACCCATCGTGGTCGTGCTTCTGACTGACGCGCTCGTCGATCATTGGACGGTGTAGCCGCCGTCGACGACGATCGTGTCGCCGGTGTGGAACGTGGTCGCGGGATCGGCCAGGAAGACGATCGCTTCGCGGAGGTCTGCGGGTGTGCCCCATCGGCGCACCGGTGTCCGCTTCGTGGTCATCTCGACCAGGCGCTCGTCGTCGCGCGTCTCCGGGTGCGTGTCGATCTCGGTCCAGCCGGGAAGGAGCGCGTTGGCGCGGATTCCGTAGCGCGCGAGCTCGACTGCCGCGCTTCGGACGAGCCCGAGGATCCCGGCCTTGCTCGCGGCGTACGCCGCGTGGCGCGGCGTGCCGTGCATTGCCGAGATCGACGAGACGGCGACGAGCGCGCCGCCCTCCTCGTCGTTGGCGTGGCGTGCCTTCATGTGCCGCCCTGCTTCTCGGAAGCACAAGAACACGCCGTCGAGGTCGGTCGCCGTGACTCGGTGCCAGTCGTCGAGGCTCGTGTCGAGGAACGGCACGAAGTGGGCGAGCCCGGCGTTGGCGACCATCACGTCGACGCGCCCGTGCTCCTCGACCGCACCCGCGAGCGCGCACTCGACGTCAGCCTCGTCGGCGACGTCGCACCGGCGCGCGGTCGCACGCGGTCGGTCCGGCCTTGCGAGGAGCTCGAGCGCGGCGGCGCTCTTGGCCTCGTTGCGCGCCCAGACGTCGACCGTCGCGCCGGCATCGAGCAGTGCCTCGGCGAGACCGAGCCCGATCCCCCCGTTGCCCCCAGTCACCACGGCGACTCGTCCGTCGAGTTGGCCCATCAACTGCCATCATGCTGCACATCCGCAGCCGAGGGGGAAGCCGGTCATGCCACCTGTCCAGCAGATCGTCGTCGTCGGCGCCGGTGTCATGGGAAGCGGGATCGCGCAGGTCACCGCTACCGCGGGGTTCCCGACCCGGTGCGTCGACATCGACTCTGGTGCGCTCGACCGTGCCCGCGACTCCGTCCGCAGCGGTCGTTACGGCGTCGAGCGCGGCGTCGAGCGCGGCAAGATCACGGCCGAGCAGGCGAAGGCCGCGCTCGAGCGCCTGGAGTTCTCCGACGCGCTCGACGATGTCGCGACCGCCGACCTCGTCATCGAGGCGGTCCCCGAGCGGTTCGACCTGAAGATCCGCGTGCTGCGCGATCTCGACGCCCGCATGTCCGACGACGGCATCCTCGCGTCGAACACATCGGGGTTCTCGATCGCGGCTCTCGGTGCCGCGACCGAACGGCCCGAGCGTGTGATCGGATGGCACTGGGCCTCACCCGCGCCGGTCATGCGGTTCGCCGAGATCGTGCGTGCCGAAGCGACCTCGAGCGATGCCGTCGACGCGGTGTGCGACGTCGCGCGCGCGTGCGGCAAGAACCCGATCGTCGTCAACGATGCCGCGACCGCGTGGGGCTTCGTCGCCAACCGGATCTATGCGGCGGTGCTTGCGGAGTCGCAGCGCGTCGTCGCGGAAGCCATCACCGACCGCGAGGGTGTCGACCAGCTGATGATGGACTGCTTCGGCTGGCCGACGGGCCCGTACACGATGGTGCGCGGCGCGACGGAGGGCTGGAGGTCGTGAACGTCGGGCTCTACCTCGACCTTCGCAACCCGCCCCCGTGGCGGCAGGATCCCGCGCGCACGTACGCGTTCGCCCTCGAGGTGTGCGAGGAGGCCGATCGGCTCGGAGCACACTCGGTGTGGCTGTCCGAGCACCATCTCTTCGAGGACGGATACCTCCCGCAACCGCTGACGTTCGCCGCGGCCATCGCGGCTCGCACGACGCGGATGCGGATCGGGACGTCGGTGGTGATCGCCCCGCTGCGGCCGGCGATCGCGATTGCCGAGGAAGCTGCGATCGTCGATCTCGTCAGCGCCGGTCGGCTCGAGCTCGGCCTCGGCGCCGGCTACCGCAGCGCCGAGTTCGACCTGTTCGAGGCCGACATCGCGCATCGCTACGGCACGACCGATGCGCGCGCACGGGAGGTCCGCGCGCTCTGGCGTGACGAGCGCGTCACCCCCCGGCCGGTGCAGTCGCGCGTCCCCATCTGGATGGGGTACCAGGGACCGCAAGGGGCGCGCCGCGCCGGGGTGCTGGGCGAGGGCCTCCTGTCGTCGTCGGCCGCGCTCTACGAGCCGTATCGCGACGGACTCGTGGACGCCGGTCATGACCCCGCGACCACGGCGCGCATGGCCGGTGTGATCCAGGGCTTCGTCACCGACGACCCCGAGCGGGACTGGCCGCGGATCGCGCCGCACGTCGCCTATCAGGCGGACTCGTACCGTCGGTACATGGTCGAGGGCACGGGACGCCCGCCACCGAAGCCCGTCGATCCCGAGAGGCTCCGCAGCGACACGGTCGGTGGCGCCCTCCAATCGTTCCTCTGCGCGACCCCCGAGGACGCGGCGGAGCAGATCCGAGCGCACACCGCGGGTGCGCCCGTCGAGACGGTGTTCCTGTGGGCGTCGATCGCCGGGATGCCCGAACCGCTCGTCGTGGCGCACGTGGAGACGATCTGCACGCGCCTCGCCCCGCTGCTCACGACCGCCTGAGACCGAGCTTCGAGTGCGATCACCACCCGAGGCGTGAACGTGACTACTCGGCGGATCGCACTGGTGACCTGGAGAGCTCGGCGAGCAGGGTCGCGGTCTCCGGTCCCGGGCGCATGGTCCTGCCGTCGAGCCACACGACTCCGGACCCGGTCTCCTCGATGAACTCCAGCAGATCGAGGTCGGGCATCGACGGGAACGCGAGCCAGAAGCTGCGGCCGACGGCCGGATCGTCGATCGACTGCTGGAGCTCCCGCAGGCGGTACATGCCGGGGCCGAGGGCAGCCAGCGCCTGTTCGACGGACTGCTTCGGGGTGCCCGAGATCGTCGTGATGCCGATGAGTCGCGACTTGTCGAACCCGACGAGGTCGAGTGGCGAGGTCTTGGCGGGGAGCCCGAGCGAGAGACCACCGCCCCGGAGCGTCCGGCTCGACGCGGCGAGCACCGGGTCGTCGGCGATGTGCCGTCCCCAGTTCTTGGCATCGCGCGTCGAGGTGACCTCGTCGACCAGCTTGAGGCGTCGGGCGTCGTACGCACCGAGCTCGCGCCACCACCACTCGAACGCTTCGACGGCTCCCGGCTGGTCGTGCAACGAGGTCGGAGCAGCCTCACGGAGGCCGACGGCGACCTTGCCCATGTGGCGGGTCGGGAGCGGGTCGGTCGCAAGGATCCGGCTGGAGTCGGAGTCGACGGTGAAGAGCACCTCGGCCTCGGGGCGACCGTGCACCGCGTCGACGACACCCCGCCCGATCACTCCGACGTTGCGGATCGCCAGCCAGAGCGTGTCGCCCGGCTGGACCGAGAGGAAGCGTGCCTTCAGCGGAGTCGTTCCACTCAGGTGCTGGTACCGGATGATGGTGTCGAGGCAAGCTTCGTAGCTGTCGGTCACCCTCTCGCCGCCGCGGTACGTGAGACGCGCCGAAGCAGGCAGCACGACGAGCCAATGCCGTTTCGTTCCCAACTCGGGTGAAGCCATTTGCCTCTTCCCCACCCCAGCCCAACGGTGGGCGGGAAGTCTATGGAGGCATCGACGAAGGTGCCAGCGTGAGCGTCTAGGCGAGAGCAGCAGCGCCGCGGGCGACGAAGTCGTCGAGACGAGCCAGCGAGGTGGGGCCGACACGGCTGGCGGGCAGGAAGTCGACGGCGTCGCGCAGATCCCACGACGGGTCGTAGTCGTTGGTGCCCGCGCGGAGCTGCCACGACGCGAGGAAGTCGTCTGCCGCGCGGGCACCGACCTGCAACGCGAGGTTGAGGCGACAGTGCGCCACATCGACCTCTGCAGGCCCTCGGCATGCCCACACCCAGTCGACGATCCCCGAGAGCGTGCTGCCCCGCCACAGCACGTTGCCCGGGTGGTAGTCGCGGTGGATCAGCGAGCGGGGACCGTGCGGGGTCGCCTGGCCGTGGACCCTGATCGCCAGCTCCCAGGCGTCGCGGTGTCGGGCCCAGTCCGGCGGGCGAGCGTCGTGTGCCGCGGAATAGGGCAGGTGCATCGGGAAGCTCGGGTCCGGAGGAACCGGTGTCGCATGGATGGCCGGCAAGGGTGCAGCGAGCTGATCGACGAACTCGTCGATGCTCGATTGCGGCCGTACCCGGGGTCGCCCGGGAACCCGGGTCATGAGGAGCGCCGGCGCCCCACACGCCGTGCCGTCGGGGTCGATCGCCGTCAGGCGCGGGACCGCGATCTCGAGTCGCTCGATCGCCTGCAGCACCGCCGCCTCGCGCTCGACGGCGCGTGGCTCCGACGCGAGCACCGTGGGGTCGAGGTAGCGGCGCAGCACGAGCCGAGCGACCTGTCCGCGCGGCGACGCCACGTCGAGCGCGTCGACACATGAGCTCGTCGCGCCCGGGAGACGCCGTGTGCGCACGACACGAGCGCCGGCACCGACGACCTTGGCCGCCCACGCGCAGGCGATGTCGGGGAGCTCGTTCCCGGGATCGACCTCGTCCACGTGCCGGACCCCCTCGAGCGATTGTCGGTCAGCGGCTCGGGGCCGGCTCCTCGGCGCGCACTCCCCGGAGGCCGAACCACGCGAGCTCCGAGACCCAACGCGCGAGGAGCGCGGGCTCGAGTGGCGCGCCACTCTCCGTGAGCGCGTCACGGCTCGTTGCCTCCGCGATGCCGATGAGCGCGTGCGCGAGGACCCGGCGGTGCTCAGCGGTGCCCTGGATGTCGATGAGCTGAGAGATCGCGTCAGCCGTATCGTCGAGGACCCCTTCGACCACCTCGGCGAATTCGGCGTCGTTGCGAGCGGCTGCACCGAACAGCACGCGAAATGCGGCCTCGTTGCTCGTCACGAAGCGGAAGTATGCGTCGAAACCGGCTTCGACTCGCTCGCGACCGGTCGTGGCACCGCGCGTCGCCTCAGCCAGTCGTGCGAGGAGCTGGTGACCGAGGTCATCGAGCAGCTCGACGAACAGTGCGCGCTTCGACGGGAAGTGCTGGTAGAGCACCGGCTTGGTGACGCCAGCGGCGGTGGCGACGTCGTCCATCGACGTCGCGTGGAAGCCGTTGGTCGCGAACACGGTGCATGCGACATCGAGCAGCTGTCGACGCCGTTGCTCAGCAGGAAGTCGGACGGTCACGCGGCGGGCTGCCTCATACGCTCGACTTCAGCGGCATGACGAAGCGGTCCTCGTGATCGAAGTTGCGCGACCACAGCTCTTTGAGTCGGGCGTGTTCGTCCGGGCTGAGCGGCAGCTCGGATGCCGCGGCGTACTCGCGCACTTCCTCGGGAGTGGTGGTGGTCGGGAGCACAGTGGCGAACGCGGGGTTCGCCAGGATGCCGGCGATCGCGGCCTGACCGATCGTGCGCCCGGTACCGTCCCAGAGGAAGCTGAGCGTCTCGGCCTTCTCGAAGTTGTCGAGCATGTTGTCGCGGTTGCGATGGGCGCGGTGGTCGCCCTTCGGGAAGATCGTGTCCGGTGTCACTCGCCCCGAGAGCGCGTCGGAGGCGTGCGGCACGCGGGAGATCAAGCTGATCCGGCCGTCGCGCACGTTCTCCTCGGCGGCGAACGTGAGTCCCGGCTCCTGCTCGAGGATGTTGAACACGGTCTGGAGCGAGGCGATGGGGCGTTGCCGGATGGCCGCAAGGCCCTCTTCGACCCACCCGATCGCCGGTCCGAGGGCCACACCGAGCTCGAGGATCTTGCCCTGCGCGCGCAGGCTCTCGAGCTCCGCCCAGAGGTCGTCGGCGAGGATCGGTTCGATGTGCGTGTTGTGGAGCTGGTACAGCTCGATGCGGTCGGTGCCGAGTCGACGAAGCGAGTCATCGAGCTGCTTGCGGACCGACTCGGGGCGCCAGTCGTGGGGTCGCTCCGACTGGCCCGCGCGACGTTCGGCGTCGATGTCGTACCCGCACTTCGTCGTGAGCACGAAGTCGTCGCGGCTCGTCTGCAGCAGATCCGCCAGCATCGTCTCGCCCACGGCGTCCGCGCCGTACACCGGCGCGGTGTCGATGAAGTTGACGCCGGCGTCGATCGCGGTTCGCAGGAGTCCCTGCTTGTCCTCGACCTCGCCCCACCAGTCGCTGGCAAGGGTCCACGTGCCGAAGCCGATCTCAGAGACTTCGATCGACGAAGTGCCGAAACGTCGGTATCGCATGGGACGTCTCCTCTCCTGCCGCGCAGGCCGAGCGGAAGCCTCCGTCGCGGAGGTCGCGAAGAACCTAGATCCTGCCAGGCGGGATGATCGAACCTCGTCTCGGGCCGTTAGTGGAAGGAGCCCCCGCCGCGTTCCTCCCGCTCGGCCGCCTTGATGCCGTACCCGAACACGATCGGTACCGGGAGGATCAGGATGGCGGCGGCGAGCGCGCCGATCGTCAGCGTCACCAACCAGCTCGGAAACCCCGTCGCGAACGCGGCGATGAAGGCGCCGATCGCGATGCCGAGCGCGAGGTATCCGATCCGCTGCGCGGCGTTGACGGCTCGGGCGATGCGGGCCCGGCGCTCGAGAACCGGATCGGTTGCGTCACTCACCATTGGTCCCAACCTACCGTCGCGAAGGCGGCTGCGATCCGGCGCGGAAGATCGCTGAGATCGAAGTGCTCGCGCGCCACCGTGAGGTTGGCGTCGAACCGCTCGTCATCCGGGTGCTCGAGCCAGGCGACCAGTGCCGACGGGTCGTCGACCGAGAAGAGCTGTAGGCCGAGGCCGACGAGCTCGTCGAGTGCGGGGTAGTGGGCGACCGCGAGCGGACGACGAGCGACGACCGATTCGATCACGGGATTGCCGAAACCTTCCCAGTTCGACGGAAAGACGAGAACGTCGGCGGCCGCGTACGCGTCGGCGGCACGTGGCGCCCGACCAACCGTGACGGGGATGGAGGCTGTCGCGAGGAGGCGATCGAGCTCGGGTCCGTAGCCGTCCTCGGCTGGACCCGTGATCCAGTACCGGACGCGTGAGGGCAGACGCTCCTGCAGCTGTTCGGCGAACTCGATGGCGCGGCCGACGTCCTTTCGCGGGATCGCCCGGGTCGGTTGCAGCACCACCGTCTCGGCATCCGAGAACCCGAACGACGCGCGGGTACCGGCCCGATCGCCGGGCGGGGGATGGAGGTCGAACGCATTCCGGATCGTGACGGCGTCGATCCCGCGTTCGAGCAGACCGACTCGCGCGTGATCGTTGATCGTGATGTGCAGCGAGTCTGGCCGCCTCGGAGGGAACTCGTGGAGGTGTGCGAGCCGGGGTCGCTCCCACGGCAGGTCGTGGTGGTGGAAGAGCACGCGACCGCGATGGCGTTCGAGAACGTCCGCGGTCATCCGTGACGCGGCTTCGTTCAGGGGGAGCGAGCAGAGGTTCTCGACGACCACGAGGTCGGCTCCGGCGAGCGCGGCGGCGAGGACATCCGGCTCGGCCCTCGCCCCGGGAGCGGGATCGAT
The DNA here is from genome assembly GCA_040902705.1 of Acidimicrobiia bacterium. Classification (GTDB taxonomy): domain Bacteria; phylum Actinomycetota; class Acidimicrobiia; order IMCC26256; family PALSA-555; genus DATBSK01. The sequence goes on from JBBDWT010000015.1 coordinate 7,598, forward strand.
CGCGAGGAACGGCACCCACGCGTCGTCGGGTCCGATGCCGTCCGTGAGCTCCCCGGCAACACGTCGGGTGCTCAACCCGAGCTCGTGCAGCGCCCATTCCCACTTGGCAGCCTCGACAGAGACCCCGTCGGTACCACCGAGTCGGAACGAGCAGACGACAGCGACCGGGGCACTCACGCAGCCACGACCGCGCGTCGTCAGTCGTGCGTGGGATCAGTGCGCGCGAGTGACAACCGCCGGTTCGCCGCGTCGAGCACGGCGCGGACGATCGCGTCGTCCGGACTGTGGTGCACGATGGCCGAGCCGGCGAGGTGGCGCTCGAGCGGCATCTCCACGGAGACGAGCGTCACGATCGCGACGTCTTGTGGACCGACGTGTGCGATCTCCGCTCCGACGACGTCCAGGGACCTCGCGGCGTCGTGGAGCTGCCGCAGCGCGTCAAGCGTCGCGGTGGCGACCAGGCGCGGCCGGACCATGGTCGCCGCGGTTCCCTCCGCGTACCCGGTCGCTTGCGAAGCGCCCTCGAGCGTGACCCTGATCGACGTGCGGAGCTCGACCGTGCTCGCTTGGATGCCCAGGACGCGCACCCGAACCGCCGGAAGGGCTGCCGGCGCGCTCGTCGACGAGTCACCGTTCGGGGTCAGCTGGACGACGGAGACGATCCGGCGATCGATCTCGAGACCGAACGACGCAAGGGCGACGGACTGGACATCTCGCACGACTTGCTTCGCGTGCTTGCCGGTGTGGGCGAGGACGTGGATCTCGAGTGGGCGGCCGATGTCGTCCGCCACGATCCGGACCGCAGCGACATCAGGAAGGCGGTGCAGTTCCGCTTCGACCGCGTCCACGTCGAGCTCGGCCGTCTGCTGTTCGTCGGACATTCCCCGCTCCCCGTCACTCTTATGCCGATTGAGCGTCTACGCCCACGCAAGAGGATACGGAGGGCGGTCGAACGTGACAGGGACTCCCGAGTTCGCGCGGAGAGTGGTCATAGTGATGCCTTGGGTCTTGCGATCCGGCTGGGGCGCGGTGACACTTGTGAGGCTCCTGTGAAGCAGGATGACTGGTCTTCCCTAGGCGGGGAGGTGGAGAGGGGACTGGACGAAGCGGGCAGGATCTCGGCATAACCAGGGGCTGAAGAGCCTCGAAGCGGAGCGTCACCTCATCGGTAACTAGTTGCGCCGGCGGGAGTTCCCCAATGATTGGGGGGGATTCGCTGTGAAGAGGGTGTTCGCACGTCTTGCCATTATCGGTTCGAGCATTGCTGCGCTGCTGCTTGCAGGTGGCGCTAGCCGCATCTGGCGGTAAACCGTGCAAAGGCGATAGCCGAGATCCTGCCCAGTTCGTCCGATCCCGAAGCCAATGACAGCGACCCGAGATCGCCTACTGACGGTTCTTTGTATTGGCGTGTTCACGGTCGCGGTCGCGTCCGCTGTTGTTCTGGCGATTCTTGGGCCCAGTCCCGATTTCGTAGCGCTCGCCATCTTCGTCGCGCTCTCAGTCTTCGCCGCCGACACGAGCGTTGTGTTGCCCAACGATTCGGCGCTTAGCGCGAGCTTCATGCTGTGCGTCGCGTCGGTCGTCGTCTTCCATGGCGATGCGCAGTATCTCGGACCACTCATTGTTGGCGCCGGGGCCGGCGTCTACCTGCCGCACTTGCGCGAACACGAGTGGCGAAAGGTGCTGTTCAACTCGGGCAGCCTCGGTCTATCGGCCCTTGCCGCAGCAGCGATCTACGGCGTTGTTCCGAGTGCTGTTCTTGAGTCGGTCCCGGGCGAGCTTGCCGCGGCGATTCCGACGGCTCTCACGTACTCGCTCGTGAACTACTTGTTGCTGACCGTCGTACTCGCTCTCCACGAGAACCGTCCACTCACGAAGGTGGCCGACGAACTCTGGCTCGGCGACCTCCAGATCTATCCGTTCGCGATCATGGGTGTGCTGCTTGGTGAGTTGTACCTGGATCTCGGAGCATGGCTGGTGCCGTTGTTCGTGGCGCCAATCCTCATCGCGCGAGCGGCATTCGCTTCGTATCTCGCGCTGCGCGAGGCACAAGAAGCGACGCTTTCAACCCTGATCCGTACGCTCGAAGCAAAGGACCGTTACACGGCGGGTCATGTCGAACGCGTGGCGACGTATGCCGAGTTGATCGCCGTCGAGCTCGGGTTCCGACACAGCCAACTCGTGCGGCTCCGCTACGCAGCACTCCTCCACGACATCGGCAAGCTCGTCGTGCCGAACCAGATCCTCAACAAGCCGGGTCGCCTGACGGAGGCGGAGTTCGCTCAGATGCGGCGGCACGAATCTGCATCCCTCGACATGCTTCGGCGCATCGACTTCCTGGCGCCGGTGGCGCCGAGTCTCGAGGCCGGGGCCGCAGGCGACCGCTCCGGGCCCGTGGAGGCACGAATCATCGGTGTCGCCGATGCATTCGACGCCATGACATCCACGCGGGCCTATCGACGCGCGCTCAGTCAAGAGGTCGCGTTCTCCGAACTCCGAGGGAAGGCAGGCACGCAGTTCGACAGCGCGTGCGTCGAGGCCTTGATCACGGTCATCGAACGAAGTGGCGATCGCTACGGCGCCGGGCACGAGGTCGAAGTGGCCGACTACGCAGTGCCGCCGCCGGTAGCGGGGCTCGGTTCGGCTGGCCTCGGTGACCTCGAGCGAGAGCAGGGAGTGAAGCAGTGAGCCGGAGAGTTCTGCTCGTTGCGATCGCGCTCGTCGGCTGTCTCCTGGCCGGTGCTGCCTCGGTAGCTGGAGCCAAAGAGGCGCTTCCTGACCTCATCATTCTCGCGACTGCGCTCGTCGTCGCAGAGCAGTTCGAACTGCGGCCGTACAACCGCGCGGCGATTCCGCTTTCCTTCGCCGGCGTCATCGTTCTGGTTCGCGCCGCGGATCCCGCCGAGTTCGTGGCCATCGTTGCGGTGGCATACATCGTGGCGGTAGCGCTTCGGCCCGAACCTAGCGGTCTCTCGCAGCGATGCGCCCTCTACGCGGAGCGGATCGTCGAAGCCGTTGGTGCCGGCATCTTGTTCCATTTCGTTCTCGAGTTCGCCGAGAGTGAGGATGCAAAGGCGATCGTCCTCGGCGGCCTTGCTGTCGCCGCTGCCTTCGAGATCCTCATCGCCGATCTCGTCGTGCTCATTCGCGATCACAGGATCGCTCCGGTACGGGCGCGTGGCGCAGACGTCGCGCTCGTGACCTCGGGGATGCTGATGGCTGTCGGATATGACGGGATCGGCGGCGTCGGTGGGATCGGTCTGTGGGGCCCGCTTCTCTTCTCGATCCCCCTGCTGGCGGCTTGGTACTCGTTCGAGCTCCTGGCGTCGACTCGCCGCAACTTCCAACAGACCATCGAAGCCCTTGGGAGCGCCGCCGAGCTCGCCGGGCTTGTACGGCCTGGGCATGTCGAACGGGTAGCCGAGCTCACGGTGGCGATGGGCGACCAGTTGGGCATGTCCGAGACCGAGATCGAGCAGCTGTCGACTGCTGCGTTGCTGCACCACCTCGGCGCGGTGTGCCTCGACGCGCCTGGTGCGGGAGCGCAACTCGATCCGGGTGCCGTCGCCGAGGCGGGAGCAACAATGCTCCGCGCGAGCGAGGTGCTTGCACCTGCGGGAGACATAGTCGCAGCAGAACCCTCGTTGCATCGCCCGCCGACGGCACACCCGCAGCCCGAGTCTGCGCTGTCCGGACAGGTGCTCAAGGTGGCAAGTGCGTTCGACGAGCTCACCGACGGTCGGGACGAGCACGCGTCGTGGGCGTTGGAAGCGCTCTACACCGGCCCGCTGTACGTCTACGACGGTCGGGTTGTCGGAGCCCTGGAGCGCGTGCTCGACCGCCGGGGCGTGCTCGTCGCCCGCGTCTGATTGGTGCGTCGCGAACCCTGGGTGCGGTTCGCTCCGCGCCGCCGATGTCGAGTGCCGTAGTACACGAGCTCGCAGATCCCGACGGCCATGATCAGATCGCCGAACGACACGACGCTGTCGAGCGGCTCGGGCAGCACGATGGTGTCCCCGAGAACGCCGAGCAGATCGTCGTCGGTCTCCGGTCGGTGCTTCACCGTCTGCTCGATCGTCTTCTCGATCCGGTTTCCCTGTGCGTTGTTCTCGATGTTCACCGTGGGCATGCCTTGGTTGAGCCCGATGACGAGCGCGTTCAGGCCGATCCCCACGGCAATCACACCGAACCCGCGCGTCTGGAGGTTCACGAAGCAGAAGGAGAGGATGAACGCATACGAGACCATCAGCAGGCCGTAGCCGACGGTCTCGATCTGGTCCGCGTCGAACTCGACGAACTCGAGCGCGATCTGAATCGCGAGTCCCGCGAACAGGAGCCAGATGCCGGCGAAGCGGAGCGCCGTGAGCTCCCGAAAGTCGCCCCATGTCACGATGACGATGAGGACTGCAGCACCGATCGTCAGGACCAGGAGCCACACGGGGTCAACCTAGCGGGGCACGCCCGCGTTGCGATGCCTACGATGCCTACGATGCCCGCGGTGGCCGAGCTCGAGTACCACGTCGCTGACGGTATCGGACGTCTGACGATCAATCGTCCCGAACGGCGCAACGCTATGTCGCAGGGCGTGCTCGAAGGATTGCTCGAAGCGCTGACGCAAGCACGAGACGACGATCGGGTGCGAGTCGTCGTGCTCACGGGCGCCGGCGATGCCGCGTTCTGCGCCGGTGCCGATCTCGGCGCGATGGCTGCCGACGCCGGCCCGATCGCTTCGCACGATGGGCGGGGCCTGCTCGCGGACGTGTTCCACGCGCTGTGGGGCTTGGGCAAGCCGACCATCGCCCGGGTTCGGGGGTTCGCTCTCGCGGGTGGGTTCGGGCTCGCGATGTCGTGCGATCTCGTGATCGCATCCGATGATGCTCAGTTCGGGGCTCCTGAGATCAACGTCGGACTGTGGCCGTTCATGATCACCGTTCCGTTGCTCCGCTCGATGCCACCCCGGATCGCTTTGGAGCTCATGACGACCGGACGACGAGTCGACGCACGCGAAGCCGCACAGATCGGCTTCGTGAATCGCGTCGTTCCGGTCGTCGAGCTCGACCAGGTCGTCGACGGCTTCGCCGCGGATCTCGCCGCGAAGTCGCCACTGGTGATGCGACTCGGACGAGATTCGTTCTACCGAGCGCTGGAGATGCGATCCGATGATGCGCTCGACTACCTGCAATCGATGCTCACGGTGACGTCGCTCTCGGAAGACACGGAAGAAGGTGTACGTGCATTCGTGGAGAAGCGTGCCCCCGAATGGCGAGGCCGATGACTCGCGTGTCTGCAGACTCACGCGCGCTGCGCGTGTGACACGCCTTTTCTGAGTTTCCCCCGTAGACATTACGAAGGCGCGTCGGTAGGTTCGACGGTGCTTCAGGGGCAGCGGGGGAAGCTGGGAACTCTGATGGATTCATTCGGCGATGCAGCTCCGGAGGAACTCCACCTCCTCATCGCGCAGTACCGCGACGATGCCTACCGATTGGCGCGTCGCCTCTCGCGAAGTCAGTACGAGGCGGAGGATCTCGCCCAGACCGCGCTGCTGAACGTGCTCCGGCGGGCGGAGTTCATCGTCGACGAGACGAAGATCCGGTCGTACCTGCTCACTGCAGTCCGGAACGTATGGCGGAACCAGCTCCGTGCACGCTCGAATCGACACATCGTCGGTTCCGACGTCGCCGAGATGATCCCGTCGGACGACCTGCTCCCGGAAGAGCAGGTGCTCACGGTCTTGGACGCCGCGCTTGCTTCCCGGGCATATGCGTCGCTCTCGCACACGAGCCGCGAAATCATTCGCCTGCGCTATGTCGAGGCGCTCGACTACCACGACCTCGCGGCTCAGCTCGAGATCACTCCAGTCGCAGCGCGACAACGTGCTCACCGAGCTCGCGAGGAGCTGGTCAGCGCCTGCATGGAGCTTGTGGCGGAGAGCGGAGAGGGGGCCTGCCGACAGACCCGCGCGCGTCTCGGTCGGTATCACCGCGGACTGCTCACGAGGAAGGCTCGCGCCGAACTGGCGGGTCACCTTGAAGCGTGCGCGCGTTGTGTCAATTGCTACGAGCAGATCGTCGATCTCTACGGGTCGCGCATTGATCCACGGAGCGATGCGTGAGTGACGCGACGCTTGATCGAGACGTTCGCGTCGTTGCTGCGGGTTACGGCGACTCGCTTCGCTTCCGCGTCGTGGTCGCGGTCTACTCCGCAGCAATTGCCGCCGCAGCGGTGTTCGCGGCTGTCACGGGTAGCGACGCTGATTGGGTTCCGGTCTTGTTGCTCGCCGCGCTCTTTGTGTTGGCTGAGCATCGCGACCGCGTATTCACCGATGAAACCGGACTGAGCGGAAGCATCGCTGTCGCACTGTCGGCCGCGTACTTCGTCGCAAGCGACGGTTGGGTTGGTGGGGCCTTCTTCGTTGGTGCTGCTGGCGGTTTGTACGTGCCCCACCTGCATCACAGGGCATTCTCGAAGATCATCGTGAACTCCGCTTCGTTCGGCCTGTCTTCTCTAGCGGCAGCTGCCTCGGTCTTCGTTATGACGGAGCGGAGTAGTTCAGCGTTAGCCATCGCGATGTCTGTGGTACTCGCGACCGCGGTCTACTGGTTGATCAATAGTCTGTTGCTCGCCGTCGCGACATCGGCGCTGAGCCGCGAGCCTGTGCTCGGGGACGTCGCGCAACTCGTTCGGTCCGACACGGTGATGCTCGTGTTCGGCCTCGGTGGGGCCATCTGCGGTGTCGTGATGACCGAGGTGGGGACGTGGACCGGGATCGCCACGCTGGTCGCGCTGCTGGTCGCGCTCGACGTGTTCGTCATCTCGGTTCCTGCGGGCTTGACCGTCCTCCGATCGGCGTGGGCCGTCATGCTTGCGCGTGGCGTGTCAGGGGGCGTCGCCGGGACTGTCGGTGCGTGTGTCACGCGGGTGGTCTCGATCTCGGTGCTCGGCGCGATCACCGGCTTCGCTGCCGGCATGGCCGCCGGCGTCGTCATCGTCGTGTTGATCCTCGGGGCGAGGTTGATCGTGAGCCAGCGGCGAGTCGATCCCGCACTCGTGGGCGGACTCGTCGTGATCGAGGTCGCATTTCCCGCGATCGCAGCAACGGCGGGAGTGGTGACGTCGCTCGCCGGATTGCGCGCGGGGCTCGTCGTCGCATCGGCGCTCGTGGTCGCTGGCTCGGTCGCAGTCGCGGTCCGCCGTCGGCGTTCGAAGGCCGAGCGGCCCGCCATCGAAGACGACACGCTGATGGCGGCGGTGGTCGAGGCAATGCTCGACGGCTTGCCCAGCCCCAGCCGCGATCGCTGACACTCCAGGCACTCGAACGCGCCTCGTCGTGGCGCGTGCGAGGATTGCCGACATGAGTTCCGAACCGGATGCTCCGGCCGGCCCGAGCGCGACCGGCGGCGGAGAAGTGCACGATTGGGGCCCGCTCGTCGACGAGCTCGATCGGCGGCGCGAGCAGACACTCAAGATGGGTGGCGGCGACCGCATCGAGCGTCAGCACACGCTCGGCAAGCTCACCGTCAGGGAGCGGCTCGAGCTGCTGCTCGATCCTGGTTCGTGGGTCGAGTACGGGATGCTCGCCGACAGCATGGACGCGACGTACGAGGGTCGCTTCCTCGCCGCCGACGGTGCGGTCACGGGGATCGGCGCGATCGATGGCCGGCGAGTTGCGATCGCGGCCTACGACTTCACCGTCCTCGCGGGCTCCATGGGGCGTGTCGGGGAGGTCAAGATCAAGCGCATGCGCGAGGCGGCGATCCGCCAGCGCATCCCGATGGTCTGGCTCCTCGACTCCGCCGGCGCGCGCATCCAGTCGGAGTCGGGGTCCCAGTTCGCCGGCGCAGGCGACCTCTTCCGCGAGCAGGTCGCGATGAGCGGTGTCGTGCCGATGGTGGCGGCGATGCTCGGCCACTGCGCAGCCGGAACCGCGTACATCCCCGGGCTGGCCGACTTCGTCCCGATGGTCAAGGGGACGTCGTCCATGGCGCTGGGCGGACGCCACCTCGTGAAAGCGGCGGTCGGCGAGGACGTGACCGAGGAGGAGATGGGCGGGTCTGCCGTCCACACGAAGATCTCCGGTTGCGCCGACCTCGAGGTCGCCGACGACCGTGAGTGTCTCGATGTCGTGCGTCGCTACCTCTCGTTCTTTCCCTCGCACAACCAGGAATCGCCACCGACTCGCGTGACGAACGACCCCGTTGACCGCCGGGTCGAAGAGCTCTACGAGATCGTCCCGACGGCACCGCGTCGCGCGTACGACGTCCGGAAGGTCATCGAGGCCGTCGTCGACGACGGCGAGGTGCTCTGGATGAAGCCCGACTGGGCGAAGAACCTCGTCACCGGTCTGGCGCGCATCGGGGGTGATTCGGTCGGCATCGTTGCCAACCAGCCCCTGGTGCTCGGTGGCGCGCTCGACGTGAACGCAGCCGACAAGGCCGCGCGCTTCGTCTGGCTGTGCGACGCGTTCAACATCCCGCTCGTGTTCCTCCATGACGTCCCGGGCTTCATCGTCGGGTCCGCCGTCGAGAAGCAAGGGATCATCCGGCACGGAGCGAAGATGCTCTTCGCCGTCTCCGAGGCGACGGTTCCCAAGATCAGCGTCGTCATGCGGAAGAGCTACGGCGCCGGCTACTTCGTGATGAACGGCTACGCGTACGAACCCGACTACCTGGTCGCGTGGCCGACCGCCGAGATCGCGGTGATGGGTCCCGATGGCGCGGTGAACATCATCCATCGCCGGACGCTCGAGGAGGTGCCGGAGGACGAGCGCGCAGGCAAGCGCCTCGAGCTGGCCGAGGAGATCCGCAAGAACATCGACCCGTATCTCGCGGCGGGGCACGCGCTCGTCGACGACGTCATCGATCCTGCCGACACCCGCATCGCGATCTGGCGTGGCCTGCAGGCGGCACGCGGCAAGCGGGTGACACGCCCCTGGCGCAAGCACGGTGTCCTTCCCGTCTGATGCTGGGCGCGTGGCACTACGCTGCCGCGCCATGCATGAGATCCGCGCCGAGATCACTGCGAACGTCTGGCAGGTCCGTGTCGACGAGGGGCAGATGGTCGCGGAGGGCGACGAGATCGTCATCCTCGAGTCGATGAAGATGGAGATCCCGGTGGTGACCGAGACCCCGGGCGTCGTCCGCGAGCTCCATGTCGCGCCGGAGGACGTCGTCCAGGAAGGCGACCTGATCGCGCTCATCGACGAGTCGTGACGTGCCGGTCATCTGGGATCGCTCCGGTCCGGTCGGCGTCGCGCTGATCGATCGGCCCGAGCGCCGCAACGCGCTCAGCGCCGAGCTCTGCGACGAGCTGCTGACGACGCTCGTCGAGAACCGCGATCTCGGTGCCGTCGTCATCGGCGGCACCGGCTCGAAGGCGTTCTGCGCCGGTGCCGACCTCGGACGTCGTGCCGACGACCTCGCCGGTGGTGGCCTCGAGCACGGTGGTGGGGATCGGTTCCGCCCCGCGTTCGACGCGTTGCTCGACGCGATCGTCGCGTATCCCGCGCCGGTCATCGCCGCCGTCAACGGCGCGGCGCTGGGCGCGGGGATGCAGCTCGCGATCGCGTGCGACCTTCGCGTGGTCGCACCGCACGCGAAGTTCGGCATCCCGGCAGGGAAGCTCGGCGTGGTGCTGAGCGCGCCCAACATCCACCGACTCGCTCTCGTCGTCGGTCAGGCGACGGCCCGCGATGTGCTGCTCACTGCGCGGGTGCTCGATGTCGACGCAGCGGAACGCGTGGGACTCGTCCAGCGGCGCGGGCCGGACGCAGTGGTCTCGGCGCGCGCCCTGGCCGAGGAGATCGCTGCGCTGGCACCCCTGAGCGTGCGGAGCCACAAGCAGGCGCTCAACGCGGTGGCCGCGGCCGCGGACCTCGACGAACCCCGCCGAGCGATGCTCGCTTCGCTCGAAGCGCAGGCGTTCGCCAGCGACGATCTCCAGGAGGGCCTGGCGGCCTTCAGCGAGAAGCGGCCGCCTCGGTTCGAGGGCCGCTGACCCCGTCCCTCGTCCGGCGTCAGTAGTTCGCCGGCAGGACGCGCTCGAGGTACGAGTAGAAGAAGAAGAGCGCGACCGCGAACGGGATCGCGCCGATGATCCAGGTCGTCCATCGCGGATGACGGTGGAAGGCCAACCACCAGAGTGCGCCGATCAGAGCAGCGATGAGGCTGGCGATGATCGTGGGCAGCTTGGATCCTTCCTCGCCGGAGAGTCCCTCTTCGGTGAGCTGCGCGTTCTGCACGAGCTTCGGCGCGGCCAGCGCGGTCTCCGACGGGTCGAGATCGGCTTGGATCACGAGCCGTTGCGCGGCGGAGTACTTCGGGTTGCACGTGGTCAGCGTCAGCGTCGCGAGGAAGCCCTCCCTCGGATCGTTCGGGTCGACGGGGGTCGGATCGATCACGCCGACATCGGTCGGATTCACGATGAGCTGGTCGCGCACGCGGTACTTGAAGTTGCCCTGGAGCGTGCGGATCTGGATGAGGTCGCCTTCCGCGAGCTGATCCAGATCGGCGAACGGCGCGGCGTAGGTCGTGCGGTGCCCGGCGATCGCCGAGTTGCCCTTCTGGCCCGGCAGCGGCGTGTCCGGATAGTGGCCCGGGCCCTTGCGCAGGTCGTCCCGGGTGACGCCGTTCACGATGATCGAGTCGACGCCGATCTTCGGGATCTGGATCCGGGCGACGGCTTCACCCTCGGGCGGCAGCGGTGGGGGCGGCTCCGTCGTGGAGGTCGTGGTCGAGCTCGGCGGCGAGCCCGGGATGGTCGTGGTGGTCGTCGACGAGCTCGTCGTCGGTGCGTCCTGGCCCTCGCGGGCCAGCGCCGACTGGAACTGCTGCTCGAGCGCGTCCTGTTCGCGGGCGGTGTAGAGCCCGGTGCCCCACAGCTGGTAGGCCACGAACAAGAGGATGAGGACGCCAACGGTGATGAACGTTCGCCCGATGGCGCCGACGACTCGGCGCACCCCCCGATCCTACGGGCGCTCGTGCCGCGCACCGCGGCGCTTGCGCAGCGGTTCGCCCCCCACGCGACCCGCTCCGTACACTTCGGAGACTCCTGGGGAGGCCCTGTGCAGCCCGTCGTCCGCCTTCGTTCCGCTGTGTGCCTCCTCGACCGGTTTCCGGCGCTCGCGGGCGTCGACCTCGATGTCGACGCCGGCGAAGTCGTCCTCATCTCCGGCGGCAACGGGGCAGGCAAGAGCACGCTCCTTCGATTGCTGGCCGGCCTCGTCCCCGTCCACTCGGGTGAAGCCGAGGTCCTCGGGTGCGATCTGATCCACGACCGGCGGTCCCATCGTCGGTCCCTGGCGCTCGTCGGCCACGAGTCGGGCTGCTACGACGACCTCACCGTGCGGGAGAACCTGCGGTTCGCGATCCGCGCCGCCGACGCGCCGGTCGCGGACGCCGATGCGGCGCTGGAGCAGCTCGGGCTCGAGCCGCTTGCCGACATCGTCCACCGACGGCTGTCGGCAGGGCAACGGCGGCGCCTCGCGGTCGCCATCGCCGTTGCCCGTGGGCCGCGATTGCTGCTCCTCGACGAGCCCCACGCCGGGCTCGACGCCGAAGGCCGCGCCGTGCTCGACGAAGTCGTCGCGGGCTCTCGCGACGCCGGGCGCACTGTCGTGCTGTCGTCGCACGAGCTCGATCGCACGCGCCCGCTCGCCAGCCGGGAGGTCGTGCTCACCGCCGGCCAGGCGCACGGATCCGTCCCGGCCGGCCGGCCGCGGGAGGCGGCGAACGCATGAGCATCGTGCACGAGGTCGGCCTCGTCGCCGGGAAGGATCTGCGCATCGAGCGACGCTCGCGCGTCACGCTTCAGCAGATCGTCCCCTTCGGTGGCATCGTGCTCCTCCTCTTCGCGTTTGCGCTCGACCCCGATCGCGGTGTGCTCGAGCGTGTCGCGCCCGGCCTGTTCTGGGTCGCGGTGCTCCTCGCCGTGCTGCTCGCGGTGTCACGCGCGTTCGCGATCGAGGCCGACAACGGCGCGAGTGACAGCCTCCGGCTCTCGGGCCTCGATCCCGCGGCCATCTTCCTCGGCAAGGCCGCGGCCATCGCCGTGCAGCTCGCGATCCTCGAGGCGCTCCTCGCCGTCGGCGTCGTCGTGCTCTTCAACGTCACCCTCGACTCCGTGGCCCCGCTGATCCTCGCCACGGTCGCCGCGACCGTGGGCCTGGCGGCCGCCGGTACTCTCTACGGCGTTCTCGCCGCCGGACTCCGGGTGCGCGAGACGCTGGTTCCGGTGCTGCTCCTTCCCGTCGTCTCTCCGGTCTTGCTCGGAGCGACGCGAGCGTGGGAGGCCGCGATCGACGGTGTCCCCGGCGACGCGTGGCCCTGGGTCGGCGTCCTCGCCGTCTTCGCAGTGCTGACGGTGGGGTCCGGAATGCTCGCGTTCGGCCCTCTCCTGGAGGAAGGATGACCCTGCTCAAGCCGGCGGTCAGCCGCGCTGTCGGTTGGAGCGCGGTCGCTGCGCTCGTCGTGCTCGCGCTGTTCGGTCTCTGGGGCGCGCCGCCCGACAAGGTGCAAGGAGACGCGCAGCGCCTCATGTACCTGCATGTCCCGGCCGCCTGGATCGCGTACCTCGCGTTCGCGGTGACGGCGATCTGCTCCGCGCTCTGGCTGTGGCGTCGGACGCGCTCTCCGGTCTGGGACCGCATCGCCGGCGCGTCGGCCGAGCTCGGGGTCGTCTTCACCGCGTTGACCCTCGTTCTCGGGTCGCTCTGGGGCCGTCCGGTCTGGGGCGTGTGGTGGGCGTGGGACGCGCGGCTGGTCACGACCGCGGTGCTGCTCTTCCTCTACCTCGGGTACCTGGCGCTGCGGAGGGTTCCCGCTGCTGCCGACGCACGGGCGAAGCGGTGCGCGATCGCAGCGCTCATCGCCTTCGTCGACGTCCCGATCGTCCACTTCTCGGTCACCTGGTGGCGGACGTTGCACCAGGAGGCGACGGTCTTCGATCCCGAGCTGAAGGCGAACATCCACGGAGTCATGGCGTTCACGCTCTGGTTCGGCGTCCTCGCGTTCACCCTGGTCTACGTCGCGTTGCTCGATCGCCGCTACAAGCTCGCATCACTCGAAGAAGACCTCGACGAGCGCGAGCTCGAGCAGGCGATCGCCGAGCGCGTCGCCGGTGCGGGGACGCCGGCTCCGCGCGAGGAAGTGAAGGTGCCATGACCGACGTCGGCTACGTCGCTGCTGGTTGGTCGATCACGGGCGCGGTCCTGCTCGGATACTGGCTCTGGCTCGTCCGCCGGACCCGGCGCGCGGAGCGCCTCGACCGCGACCGATGACGGGCACCGCGGTGAACGATCGTCGGCGTCGACGGGCGCTGTTCGCGGTGGCCCTGTGTGCCGTCGCGATCGTCGCGATCGTCGTGCTCACGGTCGTCCTCTCCGAGAACGTCGTCTACTTCCGCACGGTGTCCGAGGCCGTGGCGCAGCGCCAGCAGCAGGGTGGCGACCGGTTCCGGATCGCGGGCGAGGTCGTGCCCGGCTCGGTCGAGGAGACGAAGCGGGGCGTACGGTTCCGCGTCACCGACGGCAAGGCCACTGCGACCGTCGTCCACGTCGGCGATCCCCCCGAGCTCTTCAAGCCCGGCGCGCCCGTCGTGTGCGAGGGGAAGTGGGGGGCCGGGAAGGCGTTCGACTCGGATCGGATCATGATCCGGCACGGCAACGAGTACGAACCGCCGAAGGTCGACTCTCAGCCCGCGGTCGACGACGGGTGAAGGCGTCTCTCGGCGTCCTCGCGCTCGCGCTCGGCGCGAGCTCCGCCGCGCTGGGCATCGTCGTCCTGGCGAGAGGTCTCTCCCGTCGCGACGAGCAGCTCATGGCGCTCGGTCGGCGGTTCGTCTTCGGAGTGCTCATCGCAGCGGTGCTCGCCGTCGGAGTCATGGAGTGGGCGCTCCTCTCGCACGACTTCTCGATCAAGTACGTCGCTGAGAACAATGCGCTCGGAACTCCGGTGCTGTTCACGATCACCGGCCTCTGGGCCGCGCTCGAGGGGTCGATCCTGCTGTGGCTCCTCGTGCTGGGCGGCTACCTCGCGTTCGTCGCCCACAAGTTCCGCGCTCGTGCATCGGACCCGTTGGTCGCGTGGGCGACGCTGGTCGGCCTCGTTGTCGCGCTCTTCTTCTTTGCGCTCGTCCTGGGACCGGCGAACCCGTTCACGTCGATGCCCGTGACCCCACTCGACGGGCGTGGGCCGAACCCGTTGCTGCAGAACCACCCACTGATGGCGTTCCACCCGCCGATGCTCTACCTCGGCTACGTCGGGTTCACCGTGCCCTTCATGTTCGGGATGGCCGCGCTCATCACCGGACGGTTCGGTGAGGGGTGGCTCGCCGACACGCGCCGGGCGACGCTCGTCGCGTGGGTGTTCCTCTCGGTCGGCATCCTGCTCGGCGCGTGGTGGAGCTACGAGGTCCTCGGCTGGGGTGGGTACTGGGCGTGGGACCCCGTCGAGAACGCGTCGCTCCTGCCGTGGCTGACTGCGACCGCGTTCATCCACTCGGTGATCGTGCAGGAGCGTCGCGGGATGCTGCGCGTCTGGAACCTCTCGCTGATCATCGCAACCTTCTGCCTCACGATCCTGGGCACGTTCCTCACGCGGTCGGGTGTCATCAACTCGGTGCACGCCTTCACGGAGTCCGACATCGGTCCGTGGCTGCTCGCGTTCCTCGGCGTCGTGGCGGCAGCAGGCATCGGCCTGATCGCGTGGCGGGGCGACTCGATGCGCTCAGCCGGCAAGATCGACTCGCCGGTCTCGCGGGAAGCGGCGTTCCTCGCGAACAACCTGCTCTTCGCGGGCTTGGCGTTCGTGGTGCTCCTCGGCACGGTCTATCCGCTCCTCGCCGAGGCATTGCAGAGTCGACGGCTCAGCGTGGGGGAGCCGTACTTCGACCGGATGACCACACCGATCGGACTCGCGCTGCTCTTCATCATGGCGGTCGCGCCGGCGTTGCCGTGGCGCACCACGTCCGGTGAGGTGCTCCGCAAGCGGTTGATCGTGCCCGCCTGGATCGGCGGTCTCACCATGATCGTCGCCGTGGCGATCGGAGCGCACGGCATCACCGATGTCGTCGCGTTCGGACTCGCCGCGTTCGCGCTCGCCGGCATCGTTCGGCAGTTCTTCGTGGGTGCGCGCACGCGGCGTGGCGCCCATGTGGAGGGCTGGGTCAGGGCGACGAGCCGGATGATCCGTGCCAACCCGCGCCTGTACGGCGGGCTCGTCGTGCACGCGGGCATCGTCCTGATCGCCATCGCGCTCACTGCGTCGAGCACCTACTCGACGAAGCGTGAGGTCCGGCTCGCGCGCGGTGACTCAGCGACGGTCGCGGGCTACACGGTGACCTATCTGGGTCGAAGGGTGGAGGTGAGCGACCAGAAGCGCGTCGTGCAGGCCCGCGTTCGCATCGAGCACGGTGACGACGACCTCGGTGTGTACACGCCGTCGGTCAACATCTTCCCGGGATCGACCAGCGCCATCGGTACGCCGTCGGTGAAGACCGGGTTGCTGCGCGACGTGTACCTCACCCTCGTGTCGGCGCCGAGTGGTGATGCCAACGGTCGAGTGACGATCGGGGTCGCGGTGAACCCGATGGTCGTCTGGCTGTGGATCGGTGGGGGAGTGATCGTGCTCGGCACCGCGCTCGCGCTGATGCCGGGACCGCGGCGTCGCAAGAGTCCGGTCGAGGAGCCGGCTGTCGAATCACGCGATCCGGAACCGGCGCTCGCATGAAGCACACGACTCGCTGGATCGCGCTCGGTGTCGCGATGGTTGTCATCGCGGTCGGCGTCGTGCTGGCCACGCAAGTCGGTGGCGACCCGCGCGCCGACAGCACGCGGAGCCAGCTCGTGGGTGACCCGGCACCCGCGTTCAGCGTCCGCACGCTCGACGGGACGCCGCTGGCGCTCTCCGATCTCGCCGGGCGCGCGGTCATCGTGAACTTCTGGAACAGCTGGTGTGCGCCGTGCCGCGCGGAGCTGCCGGCGCTCAAGCGCTTCGCAGCGCGCTACCGCGACGATCCGACCGTCGCGTTCGTCGGGATCGCTCGCGACGATCCCAAGCGAGCGATCCGCGAGTACGTCAAGGACGAGGGCATCGACTGGACCGTGGCGATGGACCCCGGGGCACGCGCCGCGCTCGACTTCGGGACACGCGGCCAGCCCGAGACGTTCGCGATCACGCCCGACGGGCTGATCGCGGCGGCGCAGATCGGACCGTCGACGGTCGAGGACCTCGAGACGATGCTCGCGGCAGCCCAGGGGCGGCGGCGGTGAAGTACGCGTCGTGGGTACTGCTCGGGATCGTCGTGGCCGTTGCGCTCGGGTGGGCCGCGTGGCCCGACGGTGGTGACCCGTCGGTGCGCGAGCGCACTCGAGATCTGGCGTCGGAGCTCCGATGCCCCGACTGCGAGAGTCAGTCGGTCGCCAACTCCGCGACGTCGAGCGCGGAAGCGATTCGTGCCGACATCCGCAGGCGCATCCTCGACGGGCAGGGCGACGAGGAGATCCGGCAGGCGTACGTGGACCGATTCGGTGAGTCGATCCTCCTGAAGCCCGAGGGAGACGGGCTCGGCGTGCTCGTGTGGGGCCTTCCCGTGGTCGTCCTGGTCGTCGGCGCCGGCGGCCTCGCGCTGGCGCTCCGGCGATGGCGGCGCCAGACGCCGATGCGTGCGACGGCCGCGGACGAGGAGCTCGTGGGTCGCGCGCGAGTCGAGTCGACGGACGTGCCATGACCTCGGAGACGACGCTCGAGGAGGAACGCGACTTCCTCCTGCGATCGCTCGACGATCTCGAGCAGGAGCGGGCCGCGGGCTCGATCGACGAGGAGTCGTACCGGGCGCTGCACGACGACTACACGGCCCGAGCAGCGGCCGTCATCCGTGCCTTGCGCGACGGCATCGACACGCGCCCGACCGAGCCGACGTCATCGTGGAAGCGCCGAGGGCTGGTCATCGGAGGCCTCGTCGTCTTCGCAGTCGCGGCCGGTGTTGCGCTCGCACTCGCCCTGGGTGCCCGGCTGCCCGGCCAGACCACGAGTGGGAACAGCGGATCCTCGGAGAGGGTCGCGCCGGGCGGGCAGCGCGCACGACTCGAGGCGGCGGTCGCGGAGAGCCCCGATGACATCGGTAGTCGTCTGCTCCTCGCGCGCTACCTCGAATCGGACGACGACCTCCCCGGCGCGCTCGCGCAGTACGACGCGGTCATCGATCTCGATCCCACGAACGCCGACTCCCACGCCCAAGCGGGACGCATCCTCTACCTCACGGCGACGCAAGGTCCGCCGGCGGAGGCGGCAGAGCTCGTGGACTCGGCGCGAGCGCAGCTCGACGAGGCGATCCGCCTCGACCCCGAGCTCCCCGATCCCCGCTTCTTCCGCGCGATCGTGCTCGCGAACGAGTTCGGCGACTTCGCGGCCGCGCAGGCCGATCTCCAGCGGTATCTCCTCGCTGCTCCCGGCGGTACGTTCGCGGACCAGGCTCGACAGCTGCTCGCCGACGTCACCAACGCGCTCGAGTCACCACCGTCCACCCAACCCTGAGCGACCCCGAGAAGGAGCTTCCCCTCATGGCGGCACCCCCCGAACTGCAGATCGACCCGTCGAAGACGTACCGCGTCACCATCACGACCGACCGCGGGCAGATCGTGGCGGACCTCGACCCGCAGCTGGCGCCGAACACCGTCAACCACTTCGTCGCGCTTGCCCGCCGGGGGTTCTACGACGGGCTCACGTTCCACCGGGTGGTTCCGCAGTTCGTGATCCAGGGCGGCTGCCCGGAGGGCACGGGCACGGGTGGACCGGGCTACAAATGGGACGACGAGCCCGTGAAGGGCGAGTACACGCTCGGCGCGCTCGCGATGGCGAACGCCGGACCGAACACCAACGGGTCGCAGTTCTTCGTCTGCATCGACGACTGCACGCGCAAGCTGAGCAAGGACTACAACCTCTTCGGGCACGTGGTCGAAGGTGTCGACGTCGCTCAGGCGACCCAGGTCGGCGACGTCATGCAGTCGGTGACGGTCGACGAGCGGGACCGCTGATCCCACCGGGTGACCGGTGGAGGCAGGCTCGCTCGGCTGCGCCGACCGAGGCTCGGTCGCCCGGCTGATCGTCGGTCGTCGCGCGCGGCGTAACCTCGGGGACGGGAGCCGTCGAGGTGCGGCGACCGGAACACGCAGTCTTCAGAACGCGGAGCGCACGACGATGGCCGAGTCGAAGATCGGACCGACGACTCCAGTCGAGCTCGTCGAATCCGTCTACTCCCGATACCCCGAGCGGGTGGACATCGGTCGACGCCGGCTCGGTCGTCCGATGACGTTCGCGGAGAAGGTGCTGATCGCGCACGCCGACGACCCGGAGACGGTCGGGCTCGAACGCGCCGTCGACTACTCCGACTACCGCCCAGATCGCGTCGCGATGCAGGACGCCACCGCGCAGATGGCGCTGCTGCAGTTCATGACGGCCGATCTCCCGACCGTCGCCGTCCCGGCGACCGTGCACTGCGACCACCTGATCCAGGCCCATGTGGGCGCTGACGCCGACATGGCGACGGCCCTCGACGTGAACTCGGAGGTGTACGAGTTCCTCCGGACGGTCTCGGCGAAGTACGGCGTCGGATTCTGGAAGCCGGGGTCAGGCATCATCCACCAGGTCGTGCTCGAGCAGTACGCCTTCCCCGGCGGGATGATGATCGGCACCGACAGCCACACGCCGAACGCCGGTGGCCTCGGGATGATCGCGATCGGTGTCGGGGGTGCCGACGCCGTCGACGTGCTCGCCGGGTGGCCGTTCAACACGCGCGTCCCCCGGCTCATCGGTGTGCGCCTCACCGGACGCCTCTCGGGATGGGCGTCGCCCAAGGACGTGATCCTCCAGGTCGCCGGCATCCTCACCGTGAAGGGTGGGACGGGAGCGATCGTCGAGTACTTCGGTCCCGGCGCGGAGTCGATCTCGGCAACAGGCAAGGCCACGATCTGCAACATGGGTGCGGAGATCGGGGCCACGTGCTCGCTGTTCCCCTACGACGTGCGCTCTGCCCTCTACCTCAAGGCGACCGAGCGCTCCGAGCTCGCCGGGCTCGCCGACGAGTACGCCGAGCACCTGCGCGCCGACCCGGAGATCGACAACGATCCCGAGCGGTACTACGACCGGGTCATCGAGATCGATCTCGACGACCTCGAGCCCCACGTCGTGGGCCCGCACACTCCCGACCTCGATCGTCCGATCAGCGAGCTGGCCCGGGTCGCGGCCTCAGAGAACTACCCGCTCGACATCTCCTACGCACTCGTCGGTTCGTGCACGAACTCGTCGTACGAGGACATCGGTCGCGCGGCCCACGTGGCCCGCCAGGCGAAGACCGCGGGGCTCAGGGTGCGCACACCGCTGCTCATCACCCCCGGCTCGGAGCAGGTGCGAGCGACGATCGAACGTGATGGCCTCCTCGAGGACCTCGAGGCGATCGGCGCGAAGGTGCTCGCCAACGCGTGCGGTCCCTGCATCGGCCAGTGGAAGCGCGACGACATCGAGACCGGTGAGAAGAACACGATCGTCTCGTCGTTCAACCGCAACTTCCCCGCCCGCAACGACGGCAACACCGCCACGCTCTCGTTCATCGTGTCGCCGGAGACGGTCATCGCGATGGCGTTGAGCGGTCGCCTCGACCACGACTTCGTGCACGAACCGCTGCGCAGCAACGACGGCACCGAGGTCCGGCTGGAGCCGCCCGTCGCCGATGAGCTCCCCGACCACGGCTTCGATCCGGGTGAGTCGGGCTTCGTGCCCCCGGCCGAGGACGGCACCAGCGTCGAGGTCGTCGTGAAGCCCGACTCCGACCGGCTCGAGCTGCTCGACCCGTTCCCGGCGTGGGACGGCCAGGACGTGGTGGGCCTGCGTGTCCTGCTCAAGGCGGCCGGCAAGTGCACGACCGACCACATCTCGCCCGCCGGCAAGTGGCTCAAGTACCGCGGGCACCTCACCAACATCTCCAAGAACCTGTTCACCGGCGCGAACAACGCGTTCGCCCTCGACGAGCCCGGCCTCGGCGTCGACACCCGGGACGGCAGCGTCGTCCCGCTCCCGGATCTGGCGAAGGCGTACAAGGACGCCGGCATCTCGTGGATCGCGGTCGGAGACGAGAACTACGGCGAAGGCTCGTCGCGCGAGCACGCCGCGATGGAGCCCCGGTACATGGCCGGGCGCGCCGTGCTCGTGCGGTCGTTCGCGCGCATCCACGAGGCGAACCTCAAGAAGCAGGGAGTCCTCGCGCTCACGTTCAAGAACCCCCTCGACTACGAGCGCATCCTCGTCGACGACACCATCGACATCGTCGGGCTCGATGGGCTCGCGCCCGGGAAGCCGGTGCGGGTGCTGCTCCAGCACGCGAACGGCAAGATGGACGAGATCGAGACGACCCACACCATGTCGGAGGAGCACATCGGATGGTTCCGAGCAGGATCCGCACTCAACGTGCTGCGCGCACAGTCATGAGGCGCCGCGCCCCACGGCTGGTCGGAGCGATGCTCGTGCTCGCCGTCGGGGTCGCCGCGTGCGGCGGCGGTGACTCCGACTCGGCCGACGACACGACCACGACCAGGGGGACCGACGCGTCGACGTCCACGACCGAGGACACCACGTCGGTCACCGTCGGCATCATCTGCACGACTGCCGAGGACGCCGCGATGACGCTCGTCGACGCGTGGGGCGCCGACGATCGCGCCGCCGGCCGCCGATGCGCGAGCGAAGCGGTCGTCGACCAGATGTTCGAGGTCAGCGGTGCCGGCAACACGTGGACGGACGAGGGCTGTGACCGGACCGATCCCGGCGTGCCCGTGTGCGCGTACCGCTACGAAGGCGGCGCCGCGCTCTTGACGGTGGAAGGCTCGGAGGCTTCGGGCTGGAAGGTCACGCGCCTCGAGTACCTGGCGGACTGAGGCTCACCGGCTCGAGCTGCGCCTCGGTGGGCTCGGCGCAGCAGAACCAGGTCTCCGTGAGGTGCGGTCGCGCGTCGCCCCCGTGGGCCGACCGGCCGGACGGGGCCAGGCCACAGGTCGCCCGAACCGCCTCGTAGGTGCGCGCCGCGGGAATCCCGTCGGCGACGTGCGACTCGACGAGCGCCGCGAGCTCGAGTTGGAGCTCGTCCATCGTCGGCTCGGCACTCCGCCACTCGTAGCAGCCGCGATCCGCGTCGTACTCGCCGAGGTGCGGCGCGAGGTCGGGGGTGTCGAGCAGGAGTGAACCCGGAGGCACCAGCAGCCGGATCGTGTACTGCACCGGATCGACGTTGGGGACGAGATCGTGCACCGCGACGAAGTCGAGGATCCCCTGGATCTCGTCGAGCGTCGTCCACGGTGTGAACGGCATCCACGACGGACGGATCTCGATGCCGAGGCTGCGCAGCAGCTCGACGGCGCGACCCATGTCGGCCGCAGTGTGATCCTTCGCCAGGCGCGTCAGCGTTGCTTCGTCCACGGTCTCGAACGCGGAGACGACGAACAGGCAGCCGGCATCGGCGAGCTCGGACCACACCTCGGCGTGGCGAAGGATGTGCTCCACCTTGACCGTGCAGTCGAACGTCAGGTCGGGGAAGCGCTCGTGGACTGCACGCACGATGCGAAGCGCATGGTGGACGCCGTTGAAGAAATCGGGGTCGCCGAAGCTGACGTGCTGAGCGCCGGCGGCGACCTGCTGGGTGACGTCCGCGAGCACGCTCTCGGCGTCGACGATCCGGGTCCGGCCGTCGTAGACGACGGGGACCGGGCAGTGCCGGCATCGGTGGGCGCAGCCGTGGCTCGCCTCGGTGTGGGCGACCACGCGCCGCTCCCCGCCGACCGCCAGCCGGACGTATCGGTCGAGCGGGGGGAGGAGGTCGCGGGCGGGCACGGCCGCGCCGGTCCCCGCGTCGCCGTGGCCCAGGTGGATGACGATGCCGTCGTCCACGCGCCCTTCCACCCAGTCGACGACCGCCTCGTCGGTCTCACCGGCGAGCACCCGGTTCGCCACGTCCGACAGCACGGGTGCATAGAGGCCAAAGGCCGCGATCGGCAGGTCGGGTCGCTCGGCGTGTGCCACGTCGATGGTCTGGCGCGCGATTCGCCCCGCGGTGTGCATGGGCACCGAGATCGCCATGCGCTCGGCCCAGCGGGCGAGCTCGCGATCCCACGGGTCGAGCGAGAGGTCGAGGCAGCGCACGTCGTGACCGCGCTCGCGAAGTCGACCAGCCACCGCGGCGACGTGCAGCGGTTGGTAGCCGAGCTCGTAGCACGCGACCAGCGCAACCTTCACGGGACCCAGGCTAGGGGCGTTCCGTCGTCACCCCCGCCGGCGACGGTTCCGTCGCGGGGTCCAGCACGACCTCGAGGTGCTCGTGTGCGGTGCGCAGGGCGTGCTCGACCGCTGCAGGCGTGTCGGCGCGCGCGAAGAGGAAGCCGAGGTAGCGGTCGCCTTCGGGGAGGGGCACCACGGCGCGGCCCGGGGGGATCGTGATCTCGAGCCCGACGATCCCAGCGCAGGCCCGCGCCCGGTCCTGGCCGCGCACCTCCGCCAGCGTCCCTCCCTGCACGATCGGGAGCATCATCACGCCCGACGCGGCCTCCTCGCGCACCATGCCGACCAGCGACATCCCCAACGCGTGGCGAAGGATCACCGCCTCGAGGCTGATGCCCGCGCCGAACCGCAGGGCGCGCGCGCACAGACCGCCGATCGAGCGCGCGGCGATCTCGAGGACGTGCACGCGCTCGCCGTCGACCCGCAACTCCGCGTGGATCGGTCCCTCGGTGAGCCCGAGCGCCGCGGCTGCGTCGCTCGTGACCTTCGTGACGGACGCGAGCGTGTCGGGTGCCAGAGAGCTCGGCGTGACGTAGATGGTCTCCTCGAAGAAGGGCCCGTCGCCCGCGTCGGGCTTGTCGAACACCGCGAGCACCTCGAGGTCACTGCCGCGGAGGAGACCCTCGACGGCGACCTCGCGCCCGCGCACGAGCGCTTCCACCAGGATCCGGCCTCCGCCGGCGATCGCCGAAGCCCGGTGCGCCGCCGCGGTGGCGCCGGCCGCGTCGTCGGCCCGGATCACGCCCTGGCTCCCCGAGAGACCGACCGGCTTCACCACGACCGGGAACCCGAGCCGCTCCGCCGCGCGTCCCGCCTCCTCCGGGATGTCGATCGCGGCGAAGCTCGGCTGCGGGATCTCGGCCTCGGCCAGGGCACGACGCATCGCCTCCTTGTCGCGGGTGCGGGCGACGGCTTCTGGCGGGTTGTGGGCCAGCCCGAGCCGCTCGGCTGCCCGTGCCGCGGCCACGACGCCCCGGTCGTCGAGCGCGACGATCGCATCGACGCCGCGGCGGTCGTCGAGCGCGACGATCGCGGCCGCGGCCGCGTCGGCATCGTCGAGGGGGATGGCGATCGCCCGCGTGGCCGTCGGATCGGTGACGGCGGGCGCCTGCTCCGAGGCGACGACCAGGTCGATGCCCAACGCCCGCGCCGCCGCGACGAAGTCGGGGGCTCGGTACGTGGAGGTGGGCACGAGCAGGACGACCGTTGGCACGGGCCTATCATGACCAGTGATGAGCGACCCGGTCCTCACCGTCACCGACGCCGCTCGGACCAAGATCGTCGAGGTCCGAGCCAGCGAAGCCCAGCCCGACTCCCTCGCGCTCTTCGTCGAGGTCTCGGGGCAGCAAGACGGTGCCTATACGTACACGATGGAGCTCCGGCCTCTCGCCGAGGCTGGTGATTCCGACGTGGTCCAGAACCACGACGACCTGCCCGTCGTCGTCGAGGCCGAGAGCGCGGATGCCCTGCGGGGGGCGACGCTCGACTTCGCCGCCGCGGGCATGGTCATGCAGAACCCGAACCTTCCGCCGGCACCGTCGGTGGAGCCGCCTTGGACGGTCGACGCCGACACGGAGCTCAGCAGCGATGTGGCGCGCACGGTGATCGCCGTCCTCGAGGAGCAGATCAACCCGCAGATCGCAGCTCACGGCGGGCGCGCCGATCTCATCGCCGTCGAGGAGACCGTCGCCTATCTGGTCCTGTCCGGAGGGTGCCAGGGATGTGGCATGGCGGCGGTCACGCTGTCGCAGGGGATCGAGGTCGCGATCCTCGACGCGATCCCCGAGATCGAGAAGGTCGTCGACGTCACCGACCACGCCTCCGGCGTGAACCCGTACTTCGAGGCCGCGAAGAAGTAGCCGCGGGGCCGGTGGTCCGAGCGATCCCTCTCCGAAGGGCTACCCGAAGCGCCGAGCGTCCTCGAGCGCGTAGCTCGCAACTGCATCGTCGGCGACCGTCGTGGTCGCGAGCGCGTCGAGCACCTCGCCGAGGCGTGACCCCGGGATCGCGCAGGTCATCTCGCGCGCGGGCATCCCGGTGCGCACCCGGCTGAGCGCGCAGCCGACGCTCGCCGCGACCTCACCGCGCTCCTTGGCGATCGCCACGATGTGGCACTGAGGCTTGCCTTCGATCCGCATGTCGGGCACCGCGTCGTGCAGCACCATCATCTGCTTGCCGGTGACGCGGATCAGCACGACATCGGGGTCGACGGGCGACGCGGCGAGAGGTCCGTAGACGATCGTGTCGGGCTTCTCGGTCACCACCGGGATCTGCGGAACGACGTCCATCGTGACCCAGCCCGTCTCGAGGAGCGCGGCGACGTCGGAGTTGCCCGCGACCTCGTCGAGCGTCTTGAAACCGTGCGTGAGGCTGCCGACCGAGCAGTTGCCGTGGTCGGCGGCGACGGTCGAGAACGTGCCGTCGACGGCCTTGATCCAGAACACGCAGCCTGCGGGGACGCGTCCGGTCCGACCGTCGGGCATGGCGTCGGGCATCGGCGCGTCGAACGGGGCGACGCCGTCCGGAGCCGCGTCGGCAAACGTGATCGCGATGGGGGGGACCGCGAGCTCGAGCGCGTTCGTGAGGCGTCCCGCGAGGTTCGACCAGTCTGCAGTTGTCGTCATGCGACGAACCTACTCCTCGCCGTTCATCGCAGCGCGCGGAGCTTGGTCAGGACCTCGCCGAACGCTGCGCTGAACGCGGCGACGTCGTCGTCGGTGGTGTTCCATCCGACGCTGACTCGCAGTGACCTGTCGGCATCGACACCCATGGCGGCGAGCACCGGCGAAGGCTCGAGGGCCTCGCTCGAGCACGACGAGCCCGAGTGCGCCGCGATGCCCCGCTGGTCGAGCCCGAGGAGGATCGGCTCGGCCTCGACCCCTTCGATGCCGACACAGACGAGATGGGGGACGCAGGCGTCCGGGTCGCCGTACCGCTCCACGCCGTCGACGGCGAGTGCCGCCTCGGCGAGGCTCGCGGTCTGCGCGCCGGCCGCTGCTGCCTCGCGTGCGAGCCGGTCGTCGTCGGTGAGCTCGGCGGCGGCAGCCCCGAAGCCGACGATGGCGGCGACGTCCTCGATTCCCCCCCGTCGGGCTCGTTCCTGCATCCCACCGACGATGAAGGGAGGGATCCGCAGGCCCCGCCGGACGAGCAGCGCGGCAGCTCCCTTGGGTCCCCCCAGCTTGTGGGCCGTCACCGAGCAGAGATCGGCGGCGAGTGCCGGAAAGTCGATGGGGACGTGCCCGGCGGCCGCGCATGCGTCCACGTGCACGAGCGCGCCCCGCTCGCGCGCCGCCGCCGCGAGCTCGGGGAGCTCCGTCTGGAGGGTGCCGATCTCGTGGTTCGCGAGCTGGATGCTGACGAGGGCCGTCTCGGGCCTGATGGCGGCGAGAACGTCGTCAGTGGCGATGTGGCCGGCGCGGTCGACGCCGACGGTCGTGATGTCGGCCGGTGCGCGACGGCAGGCGTCGAGCACGGCCGAGTGCTCGATCGCGCTCGTGACGACGTGGACGCGCTCCCGGTCGAGCTTCTCGACGCCGCGACCGACCGCGCCCCACACGGCAGCGTTGACGCTCTCGGTGCCGGTCGCCGTGAAGACGATCTCGCGCGGCCGCGCACCGAAGAGCCTTGCGACCTGCTCGCGCGCGTGCTCGATCGCAACCCGCGTGGTGCGCCCTTCGCTGTGGACACGCCCGGGATCACCGGGGTGATCGCGCAGGAACGGCAACATCGCATCGAGCGACGCGTCGCGCAGGGGCGTCGACGATGCATGGTCGAGATAGGTCCGCGGCACGGAAGCCCCGATGCTGCGTCAGACGCGGGCGACGCAGTGGTCCGCGCCGTCGGGTCGACTGACGTCGAAGCGCGGTGTGGTCTCGCCGTAGAGGCCGGAGAGCATCCCGCGGATCATGCCGCGGTCGAGGGCGCAGACGACATGGGGGTACGCCTGCGCAGTGTCACCGAACGGGCAGCACTCCGAGACGATGGTGAGCTCCGCGCCGTCGGACTCGGCGTGCGCCGCGAACCCGTGCGCGGTGAGGGCATCGGCGACGGCGGCGAGCGCCGTCCGCACGGAGCGGTGACCGGTGCCGGGGTCCATCTTCTCCGCAAGATCGCGCCCGTACTCGTAGCCGACGTCGTCGGCGATCACCTCCGCTTGCTCCGGTCCGAGCGCGTCGAGCGCGCGGGCGAGCAATCGGGCCAGCACATCGTCGTGGCGCATCGGCAGCGCGAGCGCGTGATCGAGCTCGCTCGCGCGGTACCGCTTCGACGGTCGCCCCGCAGGGCGGGCGCTGGTGTCGTCGTCGGGCCGGGAGATCGCGACCGTGAGGTACCCACCGCTGGTGAGCTTCTCGAGGTGGTGGCGGGCGACGTTCGGGTGGAGGTCGAACTTCGCGGCCACCGCGGATGCCGTGACGTCCTCGGGTGCGTCCCGCACGAACAGGTAGATCTCGCGCCGAGTCGGGTCGCCGAACGCGTTGGTGACCGCGGAGACGGCGGCGTTGAACTCGTCGGCGGAGAGCGGCCGATCCGGAGGAGAGTCGACTGACGCCACCTCGGTATTCTACCTATCGCCGTAGTGGAAATCTTCCCGTCGAGTCGGGCGTCGAGCAGCCCGGTGGAGGAGCGATGTCCGTGACCGAGGCCGCCGTGCGCAGCGCACTCGAGACGGTCGACGAGCCGGAGCTGCGGATGCCCGTCACCGCGCTCGGCCTGGTGCAGGGCATCGCGGTGGACGGATCGACCGTGGTCGTGGCGATCGCGGAGCCGCTTCCCGACCGCGGTACCTGGGGCGCGCTCGAGGCGAGTGTGCGTGAGGCGGTGCTCGCCGTCGACGGCGTCGAGCGCGTCGATGTCGACGTGCGCGAGATGGACGAGGACGAGCTCCCCGCTGTCGCTCGCGTGCTGAAGGGTGAGCCGCCGCCGAACCCGCTCGCGGTGGTCGACGCGCAGGCAGCGGCGCAGCAGCCGCCCCGTGCCCGGGTGAACCCGTTCACCGACTCCCGCACGCGGGTGCTCGCGATCGCCTCGGGCAAGGGCGGTGTCGGGAAGTCGTCGGTGACGACCAACCTGTCGATCGCGCTCGCTCAGCGCGGCAAGCGCGTTGCCGTCGTCGACGCCGACGTGTGGGGGTTCTCGCTCCCGCGCATGATGGGTGTCGCGCGGCCCCCCGATCTGATCGACGACGTCATCGTCCCGCCGGATGCCCATGGTGTACGCGTCATCTCCATGGGGTTCTTCACCCGTGAGGACGAAGCGGTCGTGTGGCGCGGGCCGATGCTCCACAAGGCGCTCGAGCAGTTCCTGACCGACGTGCACTGGGCCGAGCCCGACTATCTCGTCATCGATCTGCCGCCGGGGACCGGTGACGTGTCACTGTCGATCGCGCAGTTCCTGCCGCGCGCCGAAGTCGTGATCGTGACGACCCCCCAACCGGCCGCGCAGAAGGTCGCGTCACGTGCCGGAGCGATGGCGGCGAAGGTCAACCTCGACGTCGTGGGGATCATCGAGAACATGTCGTGGTTCACGGCTGACGACGGCACGCGCTACGAGCTGTTCGGTGAGGGCGGGGGCGCGGAGCTCGCCGCGAAGCTCGACGTGCCGCTGCTCGGCCAGGTCCCGCTCGTGCCCGCGCTGCGGGAGGGCGGCGACGCGGGTGTGCCGATCATCCTCGCCGCGCCCGACGACGAGGCCAGCGTCGTGTTCCGCACGATGGCCGAGCGCCTCGACACCGAGCTCGTCCCGTCACGTCGTTCGCATCCCGAGCTCCGCATCAGCCCCTGACGGTCATGGAGCGGACGTAGCCGAGCCGGGGGGTGATCTCCGCGGTCACCGACTCGCCCTGTGACCGACCGTCCGACAACGCGTCGCTGACCCGGTATGCCGCGATGGCATCGCTCGTCCCGTCGTCGACCGCCAGGTAGTTCCAGTAGTCCGGATTGGCTCCGCTCGAGAAGACCTGCCGGAACTTGCGGTCCCGCACGATGTCGCCGACCACGGTCCGGGTCTGCCAGAGGTCCGGCAGCGACCGGACGAGCACCCAGGCGGCCCAAGCCAGGACTGCGACGACGGGGACGAGCGCGAGTGCCGCCGCCAGCTCCACCCAGTCCCAGGTCTGCCTGGCGATCTCGAGCGGACGGTCGGTGCTCGTCACCTGCAACAGGCCGTACCCGACGACGCCGGCCACTGCGCCCCACAGCAACGCGAGCGCGATCGCGAGCACCGGGTGCCTGCCCCACGCGGGCGGCCACGCGCGCGGGTAGCGGACCTTCACCGTGCGCCACCGCCCACCGACGTGGCTCCAGGCGCGGTGGTCGTCCTCCGCTCCCATCGGCAGCAGTGCGACGGCGAGCGGTGCCGCTCCGAACACCGCCGCGTACGCGAAGAGCCGGTCCCAGAGCTTCACGCCCGCCGGTGGGAGATCGCCGAGCGCATCGTTGTCGCGCAGGCTCGTCGCGAGGCCGACGACGCGCGCCGCGGCCTCTCGCCCCTCAGCGGTGGGGAGCTGCGCGATCGAGCTCCCGAGCCGGGCGAGCGCCCAGAGGCCGCCGAGCAGGGTGCCGATCGCGATCGCAGCCGCGATCGCGCCGACGATGGCCGTGTCGTCATCGGCTGCGTCGCCACCCGTCTGCGCCGAGAGGAACAGGATCACGATGATGGCGACGAGCCCGACACCGAAGGCGCTGACGATCGGGCGCGACCACCGCTCGCGCGTCAGCCCGCGCTGCTGCGCGTCGGCCACGACCTCGCGAGCGAGCTCCCGGTGCCACCGTTTCGACTGCACCTCGGGCCCGGTCGTCAGCGCGTCGGCGGGGACGATGCCGTCGACGGCCTTGGTCTGCAGCTCCGCGAGCACGCGGTGCTCGTAGTCGGTGAGCGGTTCGTCCGCACCGCTGGCGCGAGTGGCGCGGAGCCGGCACACGGTGCGCCCTGGCTGCACCTCGTCGAGGCTCACGAAGCCACGCGCGGTGAGGTCGAGCAGCACCGCCGGCGCGGTCTCCCCGGCGACATCGAAGTCGCCGGCGAGGATCCCGGCAACTGCCGGAGGTTCGGGCGGCAGCGCGAGACCTCCTGCGCCCACGGCCGCGATCCGTGGGGGCCGGCGGGCGACGATGACAGCGCCCAGCACGAGCCACCAGACGATGGCGACACCGGCGGCGGCCACGAGGACGGGGACGGAGAACTCCTCGGGTGCGCTCGCCGCCAGCACGGTCCTCAATGTAGGAGCGCCGAGCGCCGGTCCGACGTTCCGGCCGCGGGTCGATGGCCCGATAGTGTCGCTCCCATGGAAGTGCGCATCGGGGTCGTCCACACACCCAAAGAGCTCAAGGTCGAGGTCGACGGTTCGGTCGACGACATCGCGAACGCCGTCGACAGGGCACTCGAGAAGGACGGCGCGGTGCTCTGGCTGACCGACTCGAAGGGCCGGCGCCTCGGCGTGCCGTCAGAGCGACTCGCGTACGTGGAGATCCAGACGGACGCCGACGCGCAACGGGTCGGTTTCGGGCCGGCCTGACGGCGTGGCCTCTGCGGCGGGCACGAGGCCTGCCCGCTCGGCCGACCTGCTCGACCGCCGGCTCCTCTTCTTCACCGGCAAGGGCGGTGTCGGGAAGAGCACGGTCACCGCGGCCATCGCGCTGCTCGCCGCGGACCGCGGCAAACGTGTCCTCCTCGTCGAAGTCGACTCCAAGGGCAACCTGACCGCGCTCTTCGAGCGGCCACCGGTGGGCTTCGAGCCCGTCGAGGTCTCGCCGGGCGTGCACGCGATGCAGATGAGCACCGAGGCGTCGCTGCGCGAATACCTCAAGCTGAACGTCCGCGTCCCGGTGATCGGCCGACTCGGGCCGCTCGCCTCCATGCTCGACTTCGTGGCGACCGCGGCGCCCGGGGTCAAGGAGATCCTGACCGTCGGCAAGATCTGCTGGGATGTCCGCGAATCGATCGAGGGTCGAGCCGACTGGGACGTCGTGATCGTCGACGCCGCCGCGACCGGGCACGTCGTGGCGCAGCTCGACTCGCCGCGCGCGATCCGTGAGCTCGTCCAGGTCGGACCCGTGCGGACCCAGACCGACTGGATGGCCGAGCTGCTCGCCGATCCGGAGATCACTGCGCTCAACTTGGTGACGTCGCCGGAGGAGATGCCCGTCAGCGAGACGATCGACCTCGTCGCCACGGCGCGTGAGCGCCTGAACGTCCCGCTGGGCGCCGTCGTCGTCAACCGCGTGCTGCCCGAGCCGTTCACCCGGGCCGACGAGCCAGTCTTCGCCGCGCTCCGGGCTCCGGCCGCGACCGCGGCGCTGGCCGACGACGCCGGGCCCGGGGCCGAGGCGGTGCTCGATGCGGCGGGGCTCGCGTCAGCGGTGCGGCGTTCCTCGGCGGTCCACCTCGCTCGGCTGCGCGAGTCGGTGGAGCTCCCGCTCGTCTACCTCCCGTTCCTGTTCGTCCGCGACCACGGCCTGCGCGTGACGCGGATGGTCGCAGATGCACTCGCGGCCGAGCTGGATGCATGAACATGGCGACGACGACGACCGAGGGCGCGCGCGCGTCGAGCCTCGAGTCGCTCCTCGCCACGCGCGAGATCGTCGTGTTCTGCGGCTCGGGCGGTGTCGGCAAGACGACGACGGCCGCCGCAGCCGCGCTCATCGCCACCGTGCGCCTCGGGGGCAAGGTGCTCGTGCTCACGATCGATCCTGCCCGTCGCCTCGCGAGCGCGCTCGGGCTCGAGGGTCTCGGCAACCTCGAACGGCGTGTCCCCGACGAGGTGCTGCGTGCGGCTGGCGTCACACCGCGTGGCGAGCTCTACGCGGCGATGCTCGATACCAAGGCCGGGTGGGACGACCTCGTGCTGCGCCACGCGCCCGACGAGGAGACGGCGTACCGCATTCTGGAGAACCGCCTGTACCACAACCTCACCGGGCGCTTCATCCAGAGCCACGACTACATCGCGATGGAGCGTCTCTACGACCTGCACGCGAGCGGCACCTACGACCTGATCATCATCGACACGCCGCCGACCAGGAACGCGATCGACTTCCTCGAAGCGCCGGCGCGCATGGCCGACTTCTTCGGCGGGCGGCTGCTGCGCTGGCTCACCATGCCGTACCGCGTTGGAGGCAAGCGCGGCGCGCGCTTCGTGAGCTTCGCGAGCAAGCCTTTCTACCAGATGGCCGATCGCATCCTCGGGAGTGAGTTCCTCCAGGACATCGGTGAGTTCTTCCTGAACTTCCAGACGATGTACGACGGTTTCGCGGAGCGGGCGCGATCAGTCGAGCGGCTGCTGCACGATCGTCGGACATCGTTCGCGGTGGTCACCACCCTCGAAGGCGCTCCGCTCCGGGAAGCCGAGTTCTTCTGCGAAGCGCTGGCGGAGCGCAACTTCCACCTCGGGGCCCTCGTGCTGAACAAGACGCTGCCCGACTCGCTGCGCAGCCCTGCGGGCTGGCAAGCGGCCGAGGCCCTGCTGGCGGATGCGCCGGGCTTCGCCGCGAAGCTGGTGGAGCAGGGGATCGACGGGATCGACGACCCCGAAGCCGTCGCACGGGTGCTGCGAACCTGCGCTTCGACGTTCCGCGACTATGCGATCGTCGCGACCCGCGAGCGTGAGCTCCGAGACGAGCTGGGCCGCCTCCCCGACGCCGTTGCCGTCGTCCCTGCGCTCGAGGAGGACGTGCACGACGTCGCAGGACTCGCGATGATCGGCGAGTACCTCTTCGCGGGATGATCCCAGTCGTAACCTTGCGGTGTGGCGATACCGCTGTACGAGCTCGCGCGCGCGAACACCGGGCTCTCGGGTGAGTCCCTGCGCCACGCCCAGCGACTGGTCGCGACCTGGCAGTCCCTCGCCGACCTCTGCTTCTCCGACCTGCTGATGCTGGCGCCGGTGCAAGGAGAGGAGGGTCACCGGTTCGTCGTCCTCGCACACGTGCGCCCGACGACGGGCCAGACCCTGTACCCGGCTGACCTCGTCGGCACCGTCGTGCAGGAGATCGAGCGTCCGGTCGTCGCGCGGGCCTGGCGCAAGGGCGAGATCGTCGGTGGTGACACGACCGTGCTCGGAGGACGCGACCGCGCGCGCGTCCAGTGCATCCCCGTCAAGTACCGGGACCGCATCATCGCCGTCATGACGCGTGAGAGTGCGATGACCTCCGGCCGGAGGTCCGGTGAGCTCGAACGCCATTACATGGACGTGTTCGAGCGGCTCGCCCGGATGATCTCGGAAGGCACCTATCCGTTCGGCCGCGACGAGGTCGAGATGGAGGAGGCGCCGCGCGTCGCCGACGGCGTGATCGTCCTCGACGACGAGCTGCGGATGCGATACGCGAGCCCGAACGCGATCAGCGTGCTGCACCGCATGGGGATCCACTCGTTCACGCAGGGCCTCCACCCCAGTGAGATCGGCTTCGATCAGGACGCCGCCGAGGCCGCCTGCACGCTGCGGCTGCCCGTCACCGAAGAGCTCGAGCGCGGTGACACGTCGGTGCTCGTGCAGGCGATCCCGATCATCGAAGCCGGCCGGATCACGGGGGCACTCGTCCTCGTGCGCGACGTCACGGACCTCCGGACGCGCGATCGGATCCTGATCTCGAAGGATGCGACGATCCGCGAGATCCATCACCGCGTGAAGAACAATCTGCAGACGATCGCCGCCTTGTTGCGACTCCAGGGACGGCGGCTGGAATCACCCGAGGCCCAAGACGCGATCGAGGCATCGGAGCAGCGCATCCGGTCGATCGCGATCGTGCACGAGACGCTGTCGCGTGACGCCGGCGACGTCGTGCCGTTCGGCGAGGTGGTCCGGCCGCTCGTCCGGGCCGTCGAGGAGACGGTGTCGACCGACGAGCAGCGACTTCACTTCGACGTCGAGGGCGACGCGGGGGAGCTCCCGGGGGTCGTCGCGACCCCGCTCGCCGTCGTCCTCAACGAGCTCATGCAGAACGCCGTCGATCACGCGTTCCCGCACGAAGAGGTCGACACGGTCGAGGGCCACGTCTCGGTGAGGCTTCGTCGTGACGGTGGTGATCTCGTGATCCAGGTCGTCGACGACGGTGTCGGTCTGCCGGAGGGATTCTCACTGGACGCGTCGCGTGGGCTCGGCCTGTCGATCGTGCACGCGCTCGTGACGAGCGAGCTCAGCGGTTCGATCGAGATGAACGACGACTCGGGCGGCACCGAGGTGACGCTGCGCGTGCCGCTCGCACCGGACGTCCCGGTCGAGCTCTGAGGGTGTTGGCGTCAACACCCGCGCTCAGCGCGGAAGGGTGACGCCGAAGGCCGCGGGAGAGCTCGTCAGGCGGTGGCGCGCTGCTGCGCGAGCCACGACTTGCGGATCTTGCGGCGGTCTTCCTCGGTGGTGCCACCCCAGATGCCCGCCTCCTGGTTGGTGGCAAGGGCGAACTCGAGGCACTCTTCGTTCACGAGGCAGGCGGTGCAGATGCGCTGCGCCGTCTCGATCTGCTCGAGGGCGTTGCCCGTCGTGCCGATCGGGAAGAAGACGTCCGGGTCGGAGTCGAGGCAGGCCGAGCGGCCACGCCAGTCGTCGACGTCCCAGTCGTGTGTCCGGATCCAGGTGAGCGCCACGGCTCATGTCCCCCTCATGCTCGTTCTCCCCGGCCGTCGCACCTCTCGGGCCGGTTCCGGGTTGGTGGCCGCCGCCCGAAGGTCGGCGGTGCGCCGACCCGGACCGGCGCGCTGGTGTCCCCGGGGAAGCCCCCTCGAGGCGGAAACGACATTACGGCCCATGTGACTGCGGGCACAAGGCCTCTGACCTGCGGTGACGCGTCGTCTTGGCCGAATTCCCTAGGGTCGCGCCGTGCCCCGGTTCCCGCTCGTCCTCGCCCATCGGGGGGCTCGGACGGTCGCCCCCGAGAACACGCTGGAGGCCTTCCGTCTCGCCCTGGAGCAGGGCGCGGACGGCGTCGAGCTCGACGTCCATCGCACGGTCGACGATGCCCTGGTCGTGCACCACGACGCCGATGCACCCGATCTGGGGGTCCTCGCGGACCTGCGGTTCGAGCGGATCCGCCGCGCCCGGCCCGACGTCCCCAGCCTCGACGAGGTGCTCGACGCGTGCTCGGGCAGCCTCGTGAACATCGAGATGAAGAACCTCCCCGGCGACGCTGACTACGACGAGACCCACCGGGTCGCGGCGCTCGTCGTCGAGTTGCTCGCGCGCCGGGACCACCGCGATGACGTGATCGTCTCGTCGTTCAACCTGCTGACCGTCGACCGCGTGGTGGAGCTCGATCCCGCCGTGCCGACGGGGTTCCTCGTGATGCCGGGGCTCGATCCCGTCGACGCACTCGCGCTGTGCGTCGACCGAGGTCACGGTGCGTTGCACCCGTTCGTCGGGATGCTCGCCGGCGACGAGCTCCCCGCGGTCGTCGGTCGTGCGGGTGAGCTCGACGTGGCGATCAACGTGTGGACCGTCAACGACGAGGTGGAGATGGGACGCCTCGCGGCTGCCGGGGTGAACGCCATCATCACCGACTTCCCCGAGGCGGGGCGACGTGTCATCGCTTCTGCGGGGGCGTCACCAGCTTGAGCGCGTCGGGGACGTAGCGGACCTCGAGACGCTCGACCTCTCCGAGGTAGTCGCCATCGACCTGCCAGGGGAACGGCCCGTGATGCGCGACGAAGGTCAGTGCCTCGACGTCCGCGAGCTGGACCACGGCGTCGCTCTTGGCGAGCCGCTTCCCGGTGACCAACGCCGAGCCGGCGACAGCGAGTGTCGAACCGACCTCGAGGCGCGTGAGCATCGTCAGTGCCAGCTTGCGATCGAGGCCGGCTTCGGTCGTGACCAAGAGCGGCCGCGGTCCGAAGAACGCGTACGGCTTCGTGTTCGAGATGATGGCGAAGAAGCCGTCGTCGACCGGCTTCCCGTCGGCGTCGAGCACCGTGAACGCGGGCCGTTCGCGGTCGAAGCCGCGAAAGAACGTCGTCACCGCCGCCACGGCGAAGACCGGATGCGCGAAGACGCGCTTCACCCACGGGCGACGCTCGACCTGCTCGATGACCTCGGCGTCGAAGCCACAGCCGCAGTGGAAGAGGAAGTGCCGGCCGTTGGCTTCGCCGACACCGACCCGCCGGATCGACCCCACCTCGAGGGAGGTCACCAGTTGTTCGGTCGCCGGCATGATCGAGTTGGGGATGCCGATCGTGCGGGCGAACACGTTCGTCGAGCCACCGGGGAGCGGAGCGAGGGCGGTCTCGGTGCCGACGAGCCCGTCTGCGGCCTCGTTCAGCGTGCCGTCGCCGGCCGCGACCACGACGACGTCGATGCCCTCGCGCGCGGCGTTGCGCGCGAGGCGGGTCGCGTGGCCGCGGCGGTACGTCTCGGCGACCTCGAGGCGATGGTGCTGTCCGAGCAGGTGCTGGACGCGGAGCCGCCGCCGAGGCGTCATCGACGACGCGGTCGGGTTCACGATCAGGAGAAGGCGCACGAGGTGAAGAGAGTACGAGCAGCCGAGCGGTGACGCCGGAGCGGCCGTCCTGCGCCCGTACGATGCGCCCGTGGTAGCGGCGTCCGGGCTCACGGATCTGACGGCGGAGATCGTTGCGTGTCACCGGTGCCCACGACTCGTCGCGTGGCGTGAGCGCGTGGCGAGCGAGAAGCGCGCGTCGTATCGCGACGACGAGTACTGGGGGAAGCCGATCCCGGGCTTCGGCGATCCGCGAGCGCGGATCCTCTTCCTCGGGCTCGCCCCTGCCGCGCACGGCGGGAACCGCACGGGCCGGGTCTTCACGGGTGACCGCTCGGGCGACTGGCTGTTCGGCGCGATGCATCGCGCCGGGCTCGCCAACCGCGCGGAGTCCGTGTGGGCCGACGACGGGCTGAGACTCGAGGGTGCGTACATCGCCGCCGCCGTACGATGCGCGCCACCCCAGAACAAGCCGACGCCGGCGGAGCGCGACGAGTGCCAGCCGTTCCTCGAGCGCGAGCTCGTGCTCCTCCCGCGCCTGCGCGTCGTCGTGGCGCTCGGGGGCTTCGCCTACCAGGCGGCCTGGCGCGTGCTCGGTGACGCCGGCGTGGCGCTCCCGTCGCCCCGCCCGCGCTTTGCGCACGGACTCGAGGTCGCGACACCGACCGTCACGATCGTGGGGTGCTACCACCCGAGCCAGCAGAACACGTTCACCGGTCGGCTGACCGAGCCGATGCTCGACTCGGTTATGGAACGGGCGAAGGAGCTCGCCGCGACCTGATCTGTCGAGTCAGAGGAAGGCGATGATCTCGCCGGCCGCGTAGACGAGTGCGAGCGTGCCGAGGACGATCCCGACGATGAGTCGAAGCGTCCGGTCCGACGAGCGGATGGCGAGGTGCGAGCCGAGCCGCGCGCCGGGGACGATCCCGACGCACAGCGGCAGCGCGTAGAGCCAGTCGATGTTGCCGAGCAACGCGTGCGTGATCGTGCCCGGAACGGCCAGCACCGCGACGCACGCGAGCGACGTCCCGATCGCCTCCTTGATGGGCAGCCGGAGCCAACCGGTGAACCCGGGGACCAGCACCAGCCCGCCACCGATCCCGAGCAGGCCGGACAAGCCGCCCGCGCCGATGCCGATGACTGCCGGGCGCCACCAGCCGGTCCGCGTCGGGCCCTGCGGTTGGAGCTCGGTGCCGGGGCCGGCGTCGGTCGCACCTTCGAGCGTCAGATCGACCGGGCGCTCTGGGTGAGCCGGTGCCCGGGCGAGCCGGTACGCGCTGAACCCGACGAGGGCGGCGGTGAGGATCATGAGCGGGTGGCCGTCACCCGGGACGACATCGACCAACAGCGCACCGCAGATGGCGGCGATCGCCCCCGTCCCGGCGGACCACGAGGCGACGCGCACGTTGACGAGCTCTTCGCGGCGATAGCGCAGGGCGCCGCTGATCGCGCCGGGGATGATCGACGGCAGGGTGGACGCAATCGCGCCGACCGGCGTCGCGCCGAGCGCCCGGATCGCGGGCGTCGACAAGACCGCGCCACCGACGCCGAACATCCCCGAGAGCACACCGGTTCCGAGACCGACGAGCATCGTGAGGAGGATGATTGCGAGGTCGGACATCTGCCTCGCACGCTACCCTTCGTCCTGTGGGAAGCCCGATCTCGTTGCGTGGTGTCTACATCCCGCTGATCACACCGTTCGCGTCCGATGGCGCGGTCGCGCTCGACGCCGTCGAGCGTCTCGCGAACGAATACCTCGACGCCGGATGCGCCGGGCTCGTCCCGCTCGGCACCACGGGTGAGTCGACGAGCCTCGATGCCGACGAGAAGCGCGCCATCGTCGATCTCTGCTCGCGCATCTGCGTCGAGCGCGACGCGCAGCTGATCATCGGCGGGGGCACGAACAACACTCCCGTGACGGTTGCCGCGGTGCAGGCATTGCGCGACATCCCGGGCGTCACCGCCGCGATGTGCGTGGTGCCGTACTACGTGCGTCCGAGCCAGGAAGGGATCGTCGCCCACTTCACGGAGATCGCGCAGCACTCGCCGACGCCGATCGTCGTCTACAACATCCCCTCCCGGACGGGGAGGCTGCTCGAAGCGCCGCACCTCCTCGAGCTCGCGCGCACGCCGAACATCGCGGGCGTCAAGCAGGCGACGGCGCTCGACCCCGACGCGATGGCGTTGCTCGCGGGCGCGCCCGACGACTTCTCCGTCCTCGGAGGCGAAGATCCGTACCTCTTCCCTCTGGTGCTGC
Organism: Acidimicrobiia bacterium; assembly: GCA_040902705.1. Lineage (GTDB taxonomy): Bacteria > Actinomycetota > Acidimicrobiia > IMCC26256 > PALSA-555 > DATBSK01. The sequence continues at coordinate 45,583 of JBBDWT010000015.1, forward strand.
TCGGAGGGTCGGGGGCGATCTGCGCATCGGCCCACGTGTGCACCGAGCGCTTCGTGGCGATGATCGAGTGCGGACTCGCAGGGAAGGTGGACGAGGGGCGGGTGCACCACGAGGCCCTGGGCCCCGTCGTCGCTGCGGCATTCGTCGAACCGAACCCGGCGATCTTCAAGGGCGTGCTGCATGCCGAGGGGCGCATCCCGACGCCCGACCTGCGGCTCCCCATGACGCCTGCGTCAGGCGCGGCGATCGAGCGGATGCAGTCCGCGATCGCCGCCGCGTCCACCTGATCGGGTCCTGACCCCACCCTGCACGACCTCGTTCGGCTCCCCCTCGCGCGCCGCGTAGGGTCTCCGCTCGTGACTCGAGCGTCGGTGATCGAGAAGGCCGAGGAACGCCGCTGGTGGATCCTCCTGGTCCTCTGCTTCAGCTTGCTCGTCATCGTGCTCGACAACTCGATCCTCAACGTCGCGATCCCGACGATCGTGCGCGAGCTCGACGCGACGAACAGCGACCTCCAATGGATCGTCGACTCGTACACCATCGTGTTCGCCGGGCTGCTGCTGACCGCCGGCAGCCTGGGCGACCGCTACGGACGCCGGCCGGCGCTCCAGTTCGGTCTCGCGATCTTCGGTCTGGGCTCGCTGCTCGCCGCCCTCTCCGGGAGCGCCGACGAGCTGATCGCGACCCGCGCGTTCATGGGCATCGGCGGCGCGTTCATCATGCCGGCGACTCTGTCGATCATCACGAACGTCTTCCCCGCGCGCGAGCGTGGGAAGGCGATCGGGATCTGGGCCGCAACCGCCGGTGTCGCGGTCGCACTCGGGCCGCTGACGGGCGGCTTCCTCCTCGAGCACTTCTACTGGGGCTCGGTCTTCCTGGTGAACCTGCCCATCGTCGCGGTCGGTCTCGTCGCGGGCGTCTTCCTCATCCCCGACTCCAAGGACCCGAACCCGCTGCGCCTCGATCCTGTGGGCGCGGTGCTCTCGATCGTCGGCCTCTCGGCGTTGCTCTACGCGGTGATCGAGGGTCCCGATCAAGGCTGGACCGACCCGACGACGCTCATGTCCTTCGCGTTCGGTGGCATCGTGCTCGCGGCCTTCTTCGTCTGGGAGCTGCGCAGCGACCACCCGATGCTCGATCTCTCGTTCTTCAAGAACCCGCGCTTCTCCGCAGCGAGCGGGGCGATCGCGGTGACGTTCTTCGCGATGTTCGGGTCGATCTTCGTGCTGACCCAGTACCTCCAGTTCGTCCTGGGCTACTCGCCGCTCGAGACCGGCGTCCGTCTGCTCGCGTTCGCGGTCCCGATGATGATCTTCGCCCCGCTCTCGCCGCGGTTCGTCGAACGCCTGGGGGCGAAGGTCGTTGTGACGACCGGCCTGGCGCTCATGGCGACCGGTCTGCTCCTGTCGACGGGCCTCGATCAGAGCTCGTCCTATGGCGCGATCGCGTGGCGCATGGCCGTGATGGCGACGGGCATGGCGCTCACGATGGCCCCGGCGACCGATGCGATCATGGGGTCGTTGCCGCTCGCAAAGGCCGGCGTGGGGTCTGCCGTCAACGACACCACGCGCCAGATCGGCGGCGCCGTCGGTGTCGCAGTCGTCGGCAGCGTCTTCTCGTCGATCTATGGATCACAGATCGCCGACGCGGCTGCGGGCCAGCCCGTGCCGCCCGCCATCATCGACGGGATCAAGGACTCACTCGGCTTCGCGTTGAACGTCGCGAGCCAGATCGGTGGCTCTGCCGGAGCGGAGCTCGCGAGTGCCGCGCGGGCTGCGTTCATCGACGGCTTCCATGCGGGCTTGATCGTCGGTGGCGTCGTCGCAGCGGTCGGTGCAGTCGCGGTGGCGTTGTGGTTGCCGGGCCGAGCACGCGACGAAGACATCGAACGTCAGCACGCTGAGTACGACGCGCGTGAGGGCGCGAGCGCGCTGCACGCCGAGGTGACGAGCTAGCCGAGCGCGGCGGCGAGCAGCTCGGCCTGCTCGCGCTCGTGGATCTTGATGCTGCCGCTCGCCGGGCTCGCGCTCGACCGACGCGCCACGTGACGCAGGTCTGCGCTCCGGTGGTCGGCGATGCGCAGCAGTGCAGTGTGCGCGAAGGTCCAGGCACCCATGTTGGCGGGCTCTTCCTGTACCCACCAGAGCTGCTGCATCTGCGGGTAGCGCTCGAGCACCGCGAGCAGCTCCGGTTCCGGCCACGGGTAGAGCTGTTCGACGCTCACGACGGCGATCGGGGCACGGCGTTCGTCGCGCGCGTCCATGAGCTCGTGCGAGACCTTGCCGGTGCATACGAGCACCCGCTGCACTGCGTTGGCGTCGAGCGTCGGCGCGGAGCGATCGTCGAGCACCGGACGGAAGCAACCGTTCGTAAGCTCTGACACCGGCGAACGCGACTGCGCCATGCGGAGGTACCGCTTCGGCGTGAAGCAGATCAGCGGCACGCGACGCGGCGACTTGGACTGGCGGCGGAGCAGGTGGAAGTACTGGGCAGCCGTGGACGGGTACGCGACGCGGAGGTTGTCCTCCGCGCAGAGCACGAGGAATCGCTCGATGCGGGCACTCGAGTGTTCGGGGCCCTGGCCCTCGAAGCCGTGGGGCAACAGCAACGCGAGCGCCGAGTCCTGGGCCCACTTGTCGGACGCCGCGACGAGGAACTGATCGATGATGACCTGCGCGCCGTTCATGAAGTCGCCGAACTGCGCCTCCCAGGCCACGAAGGACCGTGGGTCCGCGACCGAGTACCCGTAGTCGAATCCGAGCGCGGCGTACTCCGAGAGCACCGAGTCGTAGAGACGGAACGGCGCCTGATCGGGGGCGATGTGCGCGAGCGGCACGTACTCGGACTCTGTGACGTGATCGACGATCACACCGTGGCGCTGGCTGAACGTGCCGCGGCGCGTGTCCTGGCCCGACAGGCGCACCGGCGTGCCGTCGAGGAGCAGGGTCCCGAGCGCGCACGCCTCGGCGAGGGCCCAGTCGACTTCGCCCTGCTGGAACACGAGCCGATTGGCCTGGAGCACCCGCTCGAGCTTCGGGTGCACCGAGAAGCCCTCGGGCCGCGCCTCGAGCGCAGCGACCACTCGCTCGAGTGCCGCAGGCGTCACTGCCGTGGCCACGGCGTCCTGCACCGCCGCGGGCTCAGCCGGTTCGCCGGGGCTGAGCGCGTCGAGGGTCGGTCCGCGCGTGTCGAGGCCGGTCTCGTGCGGTGTGTGGGTCTCCTCGAATGCCCGGTCGAGGCGCGCGCGGAAGTCGGCGGCCGCGGCTTCGCACTCCTCGACGGTGAGATCGCCCTTCGCGACGAGCTGCTGCGTGTAGAGCTCGCGCACCGAAGGCAGCGCGTCGATGAGCGCGTACATGCCCGGCTGGGTGAACGCGGGCTCGTCGCCCTCGTTGTGGCCGTAGCGGCGGTAGCAGAAGAGGTCGACGACGACGTCCTTGTTGAACCGTTGCCGGAAGTCGAACGCGAGGCGCATCACGCGGACGGCTGCCTCGGGGTCGTCGCCGTTCACGTGGAAGATCGGCGCCTGCACCATCTTGGCGACGTCGGTCGGGTACACCGACGACCGTCCGGACTCCGGTGAGGTGGTGAAGCCGAGCTGGTTGTTCACGACCACGTGCACCGTGCCGCCGACGTCGTAGCCGTCGACCTCGGAGAGGTTGAGGGTCTCGGCGACGACGCCCTGGCCGGCGAACGCAGCGTCGCCGTGGATGAGTACGGGCAGCACCGCTGCGCCGGTGGCATCGCCGAGGCGATCTCCCTTGGCGCGGGCCATGCCCTCGACGACCGGATCGACGGCTTCGAGGTGGCTCGGGTTGGCCGCGAGCGTGAGCTTCACCTTGTTGCCCGCCGGGGAGCGGTGCTTGCCCCTCGCGCCGAGGTGGTACTTGACGTCGCCCGAGCCCTGCGTGCTCGTCGGGTCGAGCTCACCCTCGAACTCACGGAAAATCTGTGAGTACGACTTGCCGACGACGCCCGCGAGCACGTTGAGGCGGCCCCGGTGCGCCATCCCCATCACGAGCTCGGCGATGCCGGCGTCGGCGGCCGAGGATGCGAGCGCATCGAGCATCGGGATGAGCGTCTCGGCGCCTTCGAGGCTGAACCGCTTCTGCCCGAGGTACTTCGTGTGGACGAAGCGCTCGAAGGCCTCGGCGGCGTTCAGCCGGTCGAGGATCTGTCGCTTCTCCTCCGGGCCGGGCTCGGGGACGGGGATCTCGACGCGTTCCTGGATCCAGTCCTTCTGGTCCGGCTCCTGGATGTGCATGTACTCGACGCCGACCGTGCGGGCGTACGCGTCGCGCAGCACGCCGAGGATGTCGCGCAGGGTCATGCGAGTGCGTCCGAGCTGGCCCGCGCCGAGGCTCCCGATCGGGAACTCGCGGTCGAGGTCCCAGATCGACAGCCCGTAGTGCGTGATGTCGAGCTCGGGATGTGTGCTCGGGTCGCGGCGGCCGAGGGGGTCGAGGTTCGCGAGCAGGTGGCCGCGCACCCGGTACATGTTGATCAGCGTGTGGACCTTGACGACCTTGTCGTGAACGCTCGCGGGGTCGAGTGCAGCGTGGTCGCGCACCCAACGCGCGGGCTCGTAGGGGACGGCGAGGCTGCGGAAGACCTCGTCGTAGAAGTCGTCGTCGCCGAGGAGCAGGTCGTGGATCCGGCGGAGGAACTCGCCGCTCTCGGCGCCACCGATGATGCGGTGGTCGTACGTATTGGTGAGCGTGGTGATCGTGCTGATCCCCATCTGGGCGACGGTCTGCGGGTCGGCGCCCTCGTACTCGGTGGGGAAGCCGATCGCACCGACACCCAGGATGAACGCCTGCGAAGGCATCAGCCGTGGGACCGAGTGGACCGTACCGATCATGCCCGGGTTCGTGATCGAGCCGGTGGTGCCCGCGAAGTCGTCGACGGACATCTGCTGCGCGCGCACCTTGGCGATGAGCGCCTCGTACGCCGTCCAGAAGCCGGCGAAGTCGAGCGTGTCGGCCTGCTTGATGTTCGGGACGAGCAGCGTGCGCGATCCGTCGGGCCGCTCGACATCGACCGCGAGCCCGAGGTTGACGTGCGCACGGCGCACGATGGTCGGTGTGCCGTCGACCTCCTCATAGCTCGAGCTGAGGTTCGGGAAGTCGCGCAGCGCCCGGGTGACGGCGAACGCGATGAGGTGGGTGAAGCTGACCTTGTTGCGACCGGTGCGGCCCAGGTGATTGTTGAGGATGGCCCGGTTGACCTCGAGCAGCTTGGCCGGGATGGATCGCACGGAGGTGGCCGTCGGGACGCCGAGGCTCGCCTCCATGTTCTCGACGATCCGGGCCCGGACGCCCCGGAGCGGCTCGGTCGTGTCGACCGCGGGCGCCGGAGTCGCCGCGACCCCGACGGCATCGGTGGCCGGAGCGTCCGGCGTGGCGGGCGCCGGGCCAGCCGGCGCGGTGGGTGCAGCCGAGGCAGCCGGGGCAGCGGGCGTGTCGGGAGCGGCGACGCCACCCGGCGTTCGTCGGCCGTTCCCGGTGCCGTCGCCGTGGGCCGCGAAGTAGACGCGCCAGTGTTCGGGGACTGCCGACGGGTTCTCGCGGTACTGCTCGTAGAGATCCTCGACGAGGCCTTCGTTGGGCCCGGCTTCGTCGAACGTCATGTCACCATGCTCGCGCAGGTGGGCACCGGCGCGACCAGCCCGGGATCGTTCGACGGACTGGCTCAGGAGCGCAGCAGCGCTGCCGTCTCGAATGCGAGGTCGAGCGACTGGCGGGCGTTGAGCCGCGGGTCACACATCGTCTCGTACCGCCGGTCGAGCTGGTCGCCGAGCACCGCGTCGGTGCCGCCGAGGCACTCGGTCACGTTCTCACCGGTGAGCTCGACGTGGACGCCACCGGGCCAGACGTCGGCCGTGTGGCAGGCGTCGAAGAAGCCGCGGAGCTCCTGCATGATGTCGTCGAAGCGACGCGTCTTGTACCCGCTCTCGTGCCGGAACGTGTTGCCGTGCATCGGATCGCACGCCCAGACGACAGGGTGACCGCCCTGCTTCACCGCACGCAGGAGCGGAGGAAGTGCCTCGGAGATGTGACCGGCGCCCATGCGGGAGAACAGGACGAGCCGACCCGGCTCCCGCCGGGGGTTGAGGCGCTCGCACAGCGCGATGGTCTCCTCCGCGGTGGCGGACGGGCCGAGCTTCACTCCGATCGGGTTGTGGACGCCCGCCAGGAACTCGACGTGCGCGCTGTCGAGCCTGCGGGTGCGCTCACCGATCCACAGGAGGTGCGCCGAGCAGTCGTACCAGTTGCCGGTGATGGAGTCTCGGCGGGTGAGCGCCTCCTCGTACCCGAGCAGCAGCGCCTCATGGGCGGTCCAGATGTCGACCTCGTGGAGCTGGAGCTCGGTCTCGAGGTCGATGCCACAGG
>JBBDWT010000016.1:0-8863 GCA_040902705.1 Acidimicrobiia bacterium
ACTGTCAGGCACCAACCGGAGCCACCGCGTCAAGCATGAACCGGAGCCGCACACCTCGCGCGCCCAGTCGATTCTTGACTGGTTCTTGACCCGGGCTTCAGGGCAGGGTGACCGCGACCTCGCGCATCCCCGCTGACCTGGGGTTTCCTGGTGGGCGGTAGAGGATTTGAACCTCTGACCCCTTCCGCGTCAAGGAAGTGCTCTACCCCTGAGCTAACCGCCCGTGTGGACGGACGAGGCTATCAGCACCCCTTTTCGCACCAGGATGCGTTGCTCACCCGCGTCTGGAGGTGAGATACGCCGCTCAGCAAACGATCCCGCCGCGGCCGACGACCTCGCAGTAGGTCGACTTCGCCATCTTCCACTCACCGTCGACCAGCAGCGCGCGACCAGCGGTCTGCGCGGTGATCGGTTGGCCGTCGAGGAGCAGGTCGAACCGCACCGCGGCTTCGTGATCGTTCAGGAAGATGATCTTGTCGATCTCCAGCTTCACGGGTCCGACGTCGGGATAGAGCTCGCGGATCTCCTCCAGCACGCCGAGCACGGACGCGCCGTCCTCGATCGCCGCGACCCGCTCCTCGCTGCCGATGTCCTGGTCGGCCGTGTACACGAGCTCGTACGCCGCGGTGACCGCCTCGCGCGCCGCGCGCCGATCCGCCGGCGGCGGTCCCGTGGGCTCAGGCAGCGGGACGGGCTGCTGCTCTCCCCCATCGCACTCGGGGCTCGACGGCGCGTAGGCCCGCACGTCGACGGGCTTCCCGACACGCTTCCCGTCATCGTCGAGGAAGCGCATCGTGCCGATGGGATGGTTGAGCAGCGGAACGCGACGAGGGTCGGCCTCGGGCTCGGCGGCCGGGACCTTCGCCGCCAGGACGACCCAGCCGTCGCGCATCGCACCGGCCTCGTCCGCCGCCCCGTCCTCGAACACGATTCTCGCCCGCGCCGCGCCGTGCGGGAGCCGCGCGAGTGCGACGTTGACCGGCGCGCCCACCTGCTGGCCGGTGGTCTGCGCCTGCGGCGTGAATCCCTTCTCTGCCTTCGCGGGGAAGCTCAGCTGCTGCGCGAGCTCGCGCGTCGACAGCTGCACGTTCACCTGCTGGTCGGGCATACACGACGCCGGGACCCCCGCCGGGACCCCGAAGTCGATGTCCCGCGAGTACACCCGGAGCTCGACCCCGTCGGCGGACGCGCGGAACCCGATCCGCTTCGTCTCGTCCAGTGCCGGATCGCCCTTCGCCGAGACTGCGACGGGCGCCAGCACGACACACGCGGCGGCGAGCAGCGCGACGAGCCGCAAGCGCGTCACGGACACTGCGTTCCGCCGGACACCAGCATCTCGCACCACGTCGAGGTCGTGACCCGCCACGTCCCGTCGACGAGCACCGCTCGGCCGATCAGCGTCTTCGACAGCGGGTCGCCGTTCTCCTTGGAGATGCTGTACCGCAGCGCAGCCTCGTGGTCGTTCAGGAACGTCACGTCACCGACGACCGCCTTCGTCGCGCCGACGTCGGGGAATCGCTCGCCCGCTCGCTCGACCGCTCGCTCGACCGACGCTCGCAGCGTCTCTCCGCCCTCGATCGCCGCGAGGCGCTCCTCGGGGGTCACGTCGGGGTTGCCGTCGAACACGGTCCTGTACGCGGTCACCACCTCTGCCTCGGCCGCGGTCGGGTCGGCCGGCGGCGGGCCGGTTGCCGGCGGGAGCGGCTCGATCAGTGGTGGCCGCGGCGCGTTGCCGCACTCCACCGTCTCGCGTGGTGTGGCTCCAAAGCCGTAGGCCACCGTCTCCGTCGCGACGGGAACGCCGGCCGCGTCGCGGTACGTGATGGTGCCGATCGTGCGGGTGGGTCCGGTGGGGTCGGCAGCCCGAACGCGCGACGCGAGCGCGACCCAGCCGCCCGGCAGACCCGGTGCGGCGTCGGTGCGCCCGCCCGCGAAGCGCATCTGCGCAGAGGTCGACCCCTCCGGCAGCATCGCGACGGCGACCGCCACTGGTGCTCGCTCCACCAGGCCGATCACCTGTCCTTGCGCGGGGAAGGCCTCGCCGGTACGAGCGGAGAAGGTCACCGACTGCGCGATCGCCTTCGTCGACGTCTGCATGTCGATGGAGAGATCGGGGAAGCACTCTGCGGGGAGCGGCGCGCCTTGCAGGCCGACGAACACCTGGTCGACGTCACCGAGGTAGGTGCGGAGTGTGACGCCGTCGCCCGACGTCCGCGTCCCGAGGTGCTGCAGCTGCCGCGCGCCCCCACCGATCCCCCTGGCGGCGACCAACACCGTCCGGGCGCTCGACTCGGTCGAGCGCTCGTCGGACGGCCGATCGTCCTGGGCCACCGCAGCGACCGGAGCCGAGACGACCGAGACCGCCGCGAGCAACGTCGTTCCGAGCGCTCTCCCGACCCGCCCCCCGAGATGCACCGGGGCAGCCTCTCACTCCGTGGCGATGGCTTCCAGCACGTCGAGGCGTCCGGCCCGCCATGCCGGGTACAGCGCGGCGACGACACCCGCGAGCATCGACAGCACCAGGAAGACCGCGAGCTGCTCGTAGGGGATGCGGACCTCTGTGATTCCCTGCGACTCCAGGGCAGACGTGAACACCCAGCCCCACACCACGCCGATGACCGTGCCGACGATGCCACCGATCAACGCGACGATCACCGACTCCCCTCGCACCATCCGCCGGATCTGTCGTCGGCTGGTGCCGATCGAGCGCAGCAGCCCCAGCTCGCGGGTGCGCTCGTAGACGGACAGCGCGAGCGTGTTCACGATGCCGAGCACGGCGATGATCTCGGCGAGCAGCAACAGGGCGACGGTGACGGCGAGGAAGCGGTCGATCGCACGTTCCTGCTCGTCCTTGTACTGCTCGCGGGTGAGCACGTCGACGTTCGGGAACTCGTCGCCGAGCGCACCCGTGATCGCCCGGCGCGCCGCGGCGGTGTTGCCGTCGCGGGCCGACACGTACACGAGCGAGTCCTGATCGTCGCCGCCGAAGCCTCGCTCGTACGCGTCCTGTGCGACGACGAACGGCACCGGGAAGCCGCCGGTGAAGTCCTCCTGCTCGTACGTGCCGACGACCCGGAGGTTCACGAACCCACGCGGGAACTGCATCGACACCTGGTCGCCCACCGCGAGGTCGTACTGGTCGGCCGCCCCACGGAAGACGAGCACCCCGTCGGCACCCATGTCGGCGATCCGTCCGTCGTCGATCCGCAGGTCGACGACCGGTGCCAGCTGTGTGGGATCGACACCGGCGACGGTCTCCTCGTCGGCGCCGACCCGCACGTTCCCGAACCGGAACGACGCGACTGCGTCGAGCGCACGGAGCGCGCGCAGACGGTCGGCGACCTGCGGTGAGAAGCCCGCGAACTGCTGCGCCTTGAGCACGTAGTCGGCGCGGATCCCCCGGTCCACGGCCCGCTCGACCGACGCCTTCGCCGACTCCCCGAAGATCGCGACCAGCCCGACGAGCGCGAGCCCGACGACGAGCGCGGAGGCCGTTGCCGACGTGCGCCGCGGGTTGCGCATCGCGTTGCCACGAGCGAGCACGCCGGTGACCCCCATCAGGCGCAACGGCCACCCGAGGACACTCGCGAGCGGACGGGCGAAGGTGGCCAGCAGCACGATCACGCCGAAGAAGAGGAGCAGCGCGCCGAGCGCCACGATCCAGATCTCGCTGGTCACGTCCTGCGCCTGGCGTGACCGATCGACGCCGATGACCAGCAGCGGGACGCTCGCGATCAGGAAGGCGCCGCCGATGACGCGTCGGCGCCGGAACGGGCGCGCCCGCACCTGACGCACGTCGTTGATCGCGGCCATCGGCGGGATCCGCGCGGCCCGCCACGCCGGGATCACCGACGACGCGACGGTCACCAGCACCCCGACCCCGACCGCCGCGATCACCGTGCGCTCGGCCACGACGAGCGACCCCTCGGGCACGCTGAACCCGACGCTGCTCAGGATCGCGAGGAGCAGCGCGGCGAGCCCGACCCCGACGACGAGCCCGACGATCGAGGCGATGAGCCCGACGATCGCCGCCTCCACGATCACGGCGATGACCACCTGGCGGCCCCCCGCGCCCATCGCCCGCAAGAGCCCGAACTCACGGGTGCGTTGCGCGACGAGGATCGCGAACGTGTTGAAGATGATGAACGCGCCGACGACGAGCCCGATCGCCGCGAACCCGAGCAGGAGCTGGGTGAGCAACGAGAAGAACTCGGTGAACTGGCTGCTCCGGTCCGCGGCGAACTGTGCCGCGAGCTTCACCTCGTACGCAGCGCCGAGCTCCTGCTGGATGCTCGCAGCGAGCGCGCGGTCGTTCGCGCCGGGCTCGGCCACGACGTTCACCGCGTCCACCGAGTTGGGCGCGTCGAACACGCGTTGCGCGGTCTTCACGTCGAATGCGGCAAACGTCACCGCGAGTGCATCGTTGCTCCGGCCGAACCGGAACAGCCCGACGATGTCGAACTCCTCCTTCGGGCCGTTGAGGAGCACGTCGACCGTGTCGCCCACCTCGAAGCCGTGGGCCCGAGCGGTGCCGACGTCCATCGCGACCTCGCCGTCGCGCGTCGGGCGGCGACCCGCGACGAGCTTCAGCGGGCGATCGGCCTTCGGGCTCTGCGACCACGTGATGCCGATCGTGGGCGCGCCGCCGTTCTGGATCGACTCGCCGTCCTTTCCGACGAACTGGGCGTAGTCCTCGAGGAACCCGTGGGCCGACGCGACGCCGTCGACGGAGCGCACCCGGCCGACGATGGAGGCCGGGGCCCGCTCCCGCTCGCCGTCGCCGCCGAAGGGCGCCTTCGGTCGGACGACGAGGTCGATCCCCTCGACCGTCTGCTGGAAGAACGTCTGGAACGAGCGGTCGAGCGTGTCGGTGAGCACGTAGGTGCCGGCGACGAAGCTCACGCCCAAGAGCACCGAGAGGGCGGTGAGCGCAAGCCGCACCTTGCGAGCAAGGAGCCCGCGGATCGTCGCCTTCCACATGCCGCTGACATCATTGCCGTCGCAGTGCCCGATGCGGGGCACGGGGACCGGACACGGGAGTGGACATGGGGTTGCTCGAGGGATGCCGGGCGTTCGTCACGGGCGGTGGCTCCGGGATCGGCGCCGAGACCTGCCGGCGGATGAGCGCGGAGGGCGCGACCGTCGCCGTGGTCGACATCAACGCCGATGCGGCCACGGCGGTGGCGGCCGAGATCGGCGGCGTCGCCTACGACGTCGACGTCACCGACTACGACGCACTCGACGCCGCGGTCCGTGAGGCCGCGGAGCAGCTCGGCGGGCTGACGACGCTGTTCAACAACGCGGGCAGCTCGAACATGGCGAGCGTCCACGCGTGGGACCTCGCCGAGTGGGAGCGCATCGTGCGGCTCAACCTCACCGGCGTCTTCCACGGGTTCCGCGCCGCGGTGCCGCTCATGCTCGAGACCGACGCACCTCCGGCCGGGCGCGCCATCGTCTCGACGTCGTCGATCAGCGGGACGCGCCCGTCTGCGGGCGAGGCGCCGTACGCCGCGGCGAAGGCCGCCGTCGCAGCGCTCACCTCGACGGCCGCGCTCGAGTACGGGCCCGACATCCGCGTCAACGCGGTCGCGCCCGGGATGATCCGCACCGGGCTCACCGACATCCTGCTCGACGGCTTCGACTGGACCGTGCCCCACATGGAGGAGAAGACGCCGGCCGCGCGCATCGGGGCTCCCGGCGACATCGCCGATGTGGTGGTGTTCCTCTGCTCCGACATGGCGCGCTTCATGACGGGCCAGAACCTGGTGGTCGACGGCGGCATGACCCTCCACGGCGCGGGCGTCGACGGGCTCCTCGACCGCTTCCAGGCGATGCTCCCCGGGTAACGGATACCTCCTCAAGGTCGCGCCCTGAGTGGTCGATCTCTCCATCACCAGCTCCATCACCAGGCTGGGAGAGACCACCAGGAAGCGGCCGATCATGGCAACGACGTCGACAAGGCGGGCAAAGGGGTTTGGCATCGCCATCACCGCGCTCGCGGTCGCCGGGTTCGCTGCCGCATGCGCCGGCCCGGCTCCCGCTCCGGCCCCCGCCCCCGGGTGCTCGGGCCCCGGCGGACCTCCCGACGCCACCACGAGCGCCGTCTACAACGCCACGAACGCCAGTCGCGCCGGTGCCGGGGTGGGTGGGCTCTCGTGGAACCCGCAGCTCTGGTGCCTCGCCAGCGAGTGGAGCGCCGAGATGGGCCGCACGGGCATGCACCACCGTGACCTCAACGCCACGATCCGCCGGCCGGACTACTCCGGCTACACCACGCTCGGCGAGAACGTCCTCTACGGACCGGCGACGATGAGCGGCGAGGAAATGCACGACGCGTGGATGAACTCACCCACCCATCGGGCGAACATCCTCTCGCCCACCTTCACCTCGTTCGCAGTGGCGACGGCGTACCCGCAGGGTCCGTACGGCCAGGTGTCGGCCACCGAGAACTTCGGCGGCTGACGCACCCCGACCTCTCCACCGTTCCACCTCCCAGCACACGCAGTCGGTTCGCCTCCGGGCGGCCCGTCTGTCGCGTGCAGGGGGATTCAGTCGCGGTGGCTGTCGGCGCGGTCGAGCTGGTGCGACGCCTTGAGCGTGCCCGCCCATCCACCGAAGAACGCGCCGGCGAAGATCCCGACGACCACGGCGATGCAGATCGCCGCGGCCCAGTTGGACGTCCAGTCCGACAGCGAGAGCGCGAGGACCATGATCCCGATCCAGATCGCGACGCAGACCGGGACGGCGACGCCGACGCCGACGAGAACGCTCTTCATCATCTGCTTCTCGGCCGCCTTGATCTCGACGAGGTGGGCCTCGCGTCGCAACTCGATGTCGGTCATCGCGGGCACCTTTCGCCTCGTGCGTCTCGGTCGTCGCGGTCGTCGCGGTGGTCCGACGACACTAGACCGAGCCTCCCCCGACGAGCGGCACCAGGTGCGCCACGATCGCCGCGGCCGCGTCGTCGGCCGAGGTCGTCGCCGTCTCGACCACGACCTCCGGTGCCAGCGGCGGCTCGTACGGGTCGTCGATCCCCGTGAACCCCGTGATCTCCCCCGCCCGCGCCTGGGCGTAGAGGCCCTTGGGGTCGCGGGTCTCGCACACCTCGAGCGGCGCGTCGACGAACACCTCGACGAAGGGGAGCTCGGCGGCCTCGTGCAGCCGGCGGGCGTGCTCACGACCGGCCCGGTAGGGGCTGATGACGGGCACCAGCGCGACGACCCCCGCGTCGGCGAACAGGCGGGCGACCTCGGCGACCCGTCGAACGTTCTCGGCACGATCCTCGGCCGAGAACCCCAGGTCGCCGTTGAGCCCGTGGCGGAGGTTGTCGCCGTCGAGCGTGTAGGTGAGGAGCCCCCTTGCGGCGAGGCGCTCGCTCAGCGCGGCGGCGACCGTCGACTTCCCCGACCCGGAGAGCCCGGTGAGCCACACGGTCGCGCCGTGCACGCCGAGCACCGACCACCGCTGGTCCCGCGGGACGCCGGCGTGGTGCCAGACGACGTTCGGGCTGCGGTCGGCGTCGGGCATCTCGGTCCGCTCCGCGATCCGTCGGCGGTCAGGTCGACTGCGCGGCGAGGATCATTCCGGCGCCGACGGTCTCGAACGTGCCTTCGTCGATGAGGATGAAGCTTCCGGTGATCCGGTTGCGGCGGTACTCGTCGACGAACAGCGGGACCGTGGTGCGCAACGTGACGCGTCCCATGTCGTTCATCGCGAGGGCCTGGTGTGCTTCGTCGCGGTGCAGGGAGTTGACATCGAGCCGGTAGTGGAGGTGCGAGACCTTGGCGCGCGCGGTGCGTGTCGTGTGCTTGATCGCGTAGACGGAGCCTTCGGTGAGGGGGCGCTCGCTGAACCAGCAGATCATGGCGTCGACGTCCTGGGTGACGACGGGCGCGTTGTTGGGGCGGGCGATCATGTCGCCGCGGCTGATGTCGAGGTCGTCGGCGAGGCGGATGCTCACCGACGACGGGGGCCGGGCCTCGGGGATGGGGCCGCCGTACTGGTCGATGCTCGCGATCGTGGTGGTGAAGCCGCTCGGGAGGACGACGATCTCGTCGCCGGGGCGGAAGATGCCGCTCGCGACCTGGCCGGCGTAGCCGCGGTAGTCGTGGTGGTCGTGGCTCATCGGGCGGATGACGTATTGCACCGGGAAGCGGGCGTCGATGAGGTTGCGGTCGGAGCCGATGTAGACGTGCTCGAGGTGGTGCAGCAGCGTCGGGCCCTCGTACCACGGCGTGTGCGGCGAGTGGCTGACGACGTTGTCGCCGTGCAGCGCCGAGACGGGGATGAACGCGAGGTCGTCGATGTCGAGCTTGGCCGCGAACTCGGTGAACTCCTCGCAGATCTCGTCGAAGCGGGCCTCGTCGAAGTCGACGAGGTCCATCTTGTTGACGCAGAGCACCAGGTGCTTCACCTGGAGCATCGACGCGATGACGGCGTGGCGGCGTGACTGCTCGAGCACGCCCTTGCGCGCGTCGATGAGCACGAGCGCGAGATCGGCCGTCGACGCGCCCGTCACCATGTTGCGCGTGTACTGGATGTGGCCGGGCGTGTCGGCGATGATGAACTTGCGTCGGGGCGTCGCGAAGTAGCGGTACGCGACGTCGATCGTGATCCCCTGCTCGCGCTCGGCGCGTAGCCCGTCGGTGAGCAACGCGAGGTTCGTGTAGTCGAAGCCCCGGTCGCGCGACGTGCGCTCGACCGCCTCGAGCTGGTCCTCGAAGATCTGCTTCGTCTCGACGAGCAGCCGCCCGATGAGCGTCGACTTCCCGTCGTCGACCGACCCCGCGGTGGCGAACCGGAGCAGCTCCACCTACCCCACGCCCTTCGATGCTTTGGCGTCAGAAACACGTCCCCAGGACGT
>JBBDWT010000017.1:0-8860 GCA_040902705.1 Acidimicrobiia bacterium
GAGATGATGGAGGCGCTCGAGAACATCGAGCGCGAGAAGGGCATCTCCATCGAGATCATGCTCGAGGCACTGGCCAACGCCCTCGTCACCGCGTACAAGCGGATGCCGAACTCGGCCGAAGAGGCGCTGGTCGAGATCGACATCGAGACCGGCGCGATCAGCGTCATCGCGCAGGAGCTCGACGAGGAGGGCAACGTCGTCCGCGAGTGGGACGACACGCCCAGCGACTTTGGGCGCATCGCCGCGCAGACGGCGAAGCAGGTCATCCTGCAGCGCATCCGCGACGTCGAGCGCGAGAGCAAGTACGAGGAGTACGCCGGCAAGGAAGGCGAGATCGTCACCGGCATCATCCAGCAGACCGACCAGCGCTACACGCTGCTCGACCTCGGTCGGGTCGAGGCGTTGCTGCCGCAGGCGGAGCAGGTCCAGAACGAGCGCTACGAGCACGGCAGCCGCTTGAAGGCCTACATCGTGGAGGTCCGCAAGACCGCCAAGGGCCCGCAGATCGTCGTGTCGCGCACGCACCCGGGGCTGGTGAAGCGGCTCTTCGAGCTCGAGGTCCCCGAGATCGTCGACGGCGTCGTCGACATCAAGGCGATCGCACGCGAGCCGGGGCACCGCACGAAGATCGCGGTCTTGTCCAACGACAACAACGTCGACCCGGTCGGCGCCTGCGTGGGCGCGCGCGGCTCGCGCGTGCGGATGGTGGTCAACGAGCTGCGGGGCGAGAAGGTCGACATTGTGCCGTACACCGCCGACTCGGCCGAGTTCGTGCAGAAGGCGCTCGCGCCGGCGCGCGTGCGCGAGGTCCGGATCCACGAGGACACCGGCACCGCCGAGGTCATCGTCCCCGACTTCCAGCTGTCGCTCGCGATCGGCAAGGAAGGTCAGAACGCGCGGCTCGCGGCGCGGCTGTCGGGATGGCGCGTCGACATCAAGAGCGAGACCCAGCTCCAGGAAGAGGAGACGGGCGAGGTCGACTACGCCGAGGGCGAGTGGGTCAAGGACGACTCCGGTCAGCTCGTGTTCCAGCCTGCGGGTGGCGGCGAGACGATCTCGGCGGCCGACGCGGGCTACTCGCCGACGTCGGAGAGCGAGACGCCGCCCGAGGGAGACGCACCGCCAGAGGGTGTGGCGGAGGCTGCGGCCGACGGCGAGACCCCGGCGGCCGCGGACGCGACCGAGGCAGGCGACGGCGAGGCGGTCGCGGAGACCGGAGCGCCGGACGCGACAGCGCCCGAGCCGGAACCGGCGGTGGTCGGCGAGTCGGCGGACAAGGAGGCGAGCGACGCGTGAGCGCCCTCGAGTCACGATCCGCACGTGCGTCGGCTGCCGGCGGCGAGCGCCCGCGGGCGAGCTCGTCCGCGTGCACCGCAATGCCGACGGCACGGTCGACGTCGGCAGCGGGCCGGGCCGGGGCGCATGGTTGTGTGCGCCCGCGCAGGGGCTCGAGTGCTTCGACGAGGCGATGCGTCGCGACGCCCTCGGGCGGGCGTTGCGCACGCCGATACCGGACGCAGATCGCTCGCGCCTGCGCGCGAGACTGGAAGGCCGTCGCGACGACTGAACGGCGCGCGGCCCGATAACCGAACGACGACCCAGGACGGGACGAGCAACACGTGGCAACGAAGAAGATCCGGATCTACGAGCTGGCGCGAGAGCTGGGCGTCTCCAACGAGGACGTGCTCGATCTCGCGAACGAGCTGAAGATCGGCGTCAAGAGCCATTCCTCGAGCATCGAGGACCCGATGGCCGACCGCGTGCGCCGTCTGGCCGACTCGAAGGGCATGCGGCGCGAGCCGGAGCCCGAGCCGGAGCCGGAGCCGGAGCCCGTCAAGGTCGAGGTCGCAGCCCCCGCGCCGGCGCCGGCGGCGAAGGCCGCCCCCCCGTCCGGATCGCCTGCGGACGAGTCCGCGGCGCCCGAGCCGGCCGCGCCCGGCGACGCGCACCACCGCGTCGTGCGCTCGACCGGGGGCATCCCCGAGCCCGTCGCCGCCGAGCCGGAGCGGCCGCCGATGCCCTCGCGAGTCGTGCGCTCGACGGGCGGCATCCCTGAAGCCCCGCCCCGCCCGGCGGAACCGGCGCGCCCCGCAGCCGCGGCGGCGCCCGCACCCCCCGACATCGGCGCGGCACCCGGTCCATCGACGCCCGACCTCGGATCGCCGTCGTCACCCCAGCTGCGCTCGCCGACGGGCAAGCCGATCCCGCCGCCTCCCGGACAGCGGCGCGCCGAGCCGCCCGCGGGTGGTGGTCGCACGTTCGCGCCCGGCGGTGGCGCCGGTGCGGGGTCCGGTGGACCCCGTCCGGGCAGCCCCGATGGACCGCGCACCGGTGGCTTTCAGCGCCCCCGGCCCGGTGGTCCCGGTGGTCCCGGTGGTGGCTACGCGCAGCGTCCGGGCGGAGGCCCGGGCGGCGGTCCGGGTGGTCCCGGTGGTGGTCGTGGCGGACCCGGTGGCAATCGCGGTGGTCCGGGCGGAGGCCCGGGCGGTCGCGGTCGTCCCGGCGGTGCCCGTCCCCGACGCAAGAAGCGTCGTCGTCGCAGCCTCGAGGAGCTCGGGCCGGCATCGGCACCGATCCTCACGCCGCTCGACGCTCCGGTACCCGAAGGCGAGATCGTGGTGCCGCGCGGCATCACGATCCAGGAGCTCGCGCCCAAGCTCAACCGCAACACGGCCGACCTCGTCCGCATCCTGTTCGACGCGGGCGAGATGGTCACCGGCACCCAGTCGCTCGCCGACGAGATGATCGAGCTGATCGCCGAGACGCTCGGTGGTGAGGTGCTGCTCGTCGAGCCCGGCCAGGAGCAGGAGCTCGAGCTCGCGGCCCTGCTCGGTGACGACGAGGAAGAGGAGGAGGACGAGAGCCTCCTCTCGCCGCGCGCGCCGGTCGTCACGGTGATGGGTCACGTCGACCACGGCAAGACGACCTTGCTCGACCGGATCCGCGAGGCGAACGTCGTCGCGGGCGAGGCGGGCGGCATCACCCAGCACATCGGTGCGTACCAGGCCGAGCACAACGGCAAGCCCATCACCTTCATCGACACTCCCGGTCACGAGGCGTTCACCGCGATGCGCGCCCGCGGGGCGCAGGCGACCGACATCGCCGTGCTCGTCGCCGCGGCCGACGACGGCGTGATGCCCCAGACGATCGAGGCGCTCAACCACGCGCGAGCGGCCGACGTGCCGATCATCGTCGCGATCACCAAGGTCGACCGCGAAGACGCCAACCCCGACCGGGTGCGCCAGCAGCTCGTCGCGCAGGAGCTCGTGCCCGAGGAGCTGGGTGGCGACACGATCTTCGTCGAGGTCGCCGCGCCCGAGGGCCGCGGCGTCGAGGACCTGCTCGAGGCGATCCTGCTGGTCGCCGAGGTCGAAGAGCTCAAGGCCAACCCCGACGCGCCGGCGCGTGCCTTCGTGCTCGAGTCGAACCTCGACTCGGGCCGCGGCCCGGTCGTGACGGTGATCGTCGAGCACGGCACGCTGCGCGTCGGTGAGTCCGTCGTCGCCGGCGGCGGCTGGGGCCGCGTGCGCGCGCTGTTCAACGACCGCGGCGAGCAGGTCAAGGAGGCCGGCCCGTCGATGCCCGTCGAGGTGCTCGGTCTCGACGACGTGCCGCTCGCGGGCGACGAGCTGCGGGTCGCACCCGACGACAAGACGGCCCGCACGGTTGCCGAGGCACGCGCCCGTCGTCGCCGCGCCGCGAGCCTGTCGCACCCGATGACGCTCGCGGGCGGTGCCCGCCTCGAGGACGTCTTCGCGATGGTGCAGCGCGGCGAGACCGCCACGCTCAACCTCGTCCTCAAGGCCGACATGCAGGGCTCGCTCGAGGCGCTCACCGACGCGCTGCGCAAGCTCGACCAGGAGCACGAAGAGGTCCGCCTCTCGTTCGTGCACCGCGCGGTCGGCGGCATCAACGAGTCCGACGTCGACCTCGCCGCGGTGTCGAACGCCACGGTGATCGGCTTCAACGTGCGTCCCGACCGCAAGGCCCGGGAGCGCGCGGAGCTCGAGCAGGTGGAGCTGCGCCTCTACGAGGTCATCTACCAGATCCTCGAAGACGTCAACAACGCGCTGATCGGCATGCTCGAGCCCGAGTTCCAGGAGGTCGTCACCGGCGACGCCGAGGTGCGCGAGGTGTTCGGCGTGCCGCGGATCGGGAAGGTCGCGGGGTGCTACGTCCTCAACGGCGTGATCACCCGCGGCTCCAAGGTGCGGTTCCTCCGCGAGGGCGCGGTCATCTGGAACGGCGCGATCAACTCGCTCAAGCGCTTCAAGGACGACGTCCGTGAGGTGCAGGCCGGCTTCGAGTGCGGCATCGGCCTCACCGACTTCCAGGACCTCAAGCCGGGCGACGTCATCGAGACGTACGAGCTCAAGGAGATCGCCCGCACGAACGCCTGATTGGATGCGTCTCTCACCGTCGTCAGGACGGTCGAGAGACGCAGGCCGGTGTTCTCGGGGTTGCGGAGCTCACCGTCGTCGGTGCGGTCGTGCCGGCCGGGCCAGGGCGACGACAATGGGGTGATGCACGCGGTCGCGGTTCGCTTCGAGCTCTTCGTCCCGGAGAGCCATTCGTTGAAGCAGAAGCGCGCCGTGCTGCGCCCGATCGTCGACGGCCTGCGGCACCGGATGCACGTGTCCGTCGCCGAGGTCGACCACCAGGACACCTGGCAGCGCGCCGCGATCGCGGTCGCGCTCGTCGCACCGACCGACTGGCGGCTGCGGGAGGTCCTCGCCACCGTCGAGCGGCACGTCGCGCACGCGCCGGGAGTCGAGCTGCTCGACGTGGAGACCGCATGGCTCGACGTCGAGTCGGCGCCCCTCGGGAGCGAGATGGGTGGCGACTGACGATGGCGGAGCGCAGTCCTCGCAAGTACCCGCGCAAGCTCCGCGTCAACGAGGTGGTCCGCGAGACGATCGCCGACCACCTGGAGCGCATGGAGGATCCTCGCCTCGAGCTCGTGACGATCACGGGCGTCGACGTGAGCCCCGACCTGCGGCACGCCAATGTGTTCTACGGCACCCTCGGGCGCAAGGACCCCGAGATCGCCGAGGCGTTCGAGGCCGCGTCGAAGCCGCTGCGCGCCGCATTGGGACGCGAGGTGCGCCTGAAGTACGTTCCGGCGCTGCACTTCCGCGAGGACCCGGCGATCGAGGCGGGTCAGCGCGTCGAGGAGATCCTCCGCGGCCTGCACGAACAGAAGAAGCGCCGATGACCGACGACCGGAACCTGAGCATCGACGAGGCGCTCGAACGGGCGACGACCGTGATCAGCGGCGCGGGCTGCGTTGCGCTCGCGTGCCACGTGAACCCCGACGGTGACGCACTGGGGTCGATGCTCGGGCTCTTCCACGTGCTCCGCGCCGCGGGCTGCGACGTCGTCGGCTCGTTCCCGACGCCGTTCGTGACCGCGCACCACTACCGCGAGCTCCCCGGTCTCGATCTCCTGACGCACCCGAGCGACTTCCCGTCGGAACCCGACGTGATGATCACGTTCGACTGTGGGTCCCTCGGTCGCCTCGGCGATCTCGAGCCCGCGGCCAAGGCCGCGCGGGAGCTCGTCGTCATCGACCACCACATCTCGAACGACCGCTACGGCACGGTCAACGTCGTCCGGCCGGACGCCGCCGCGAGCGGGTCGATCGTGCTCGACCTCATCGACGCCCTCGAGCTTCCGCTCAACCGCGACGCCGCGGTGAATCTCTACGCGGCATTGGTGTGCGACACCGGGCGCTTCCAGTACGACTCGACGACCCCCCAGGTCTTCGAGATGGCGCGCCGCCTCGCCGAGTACGACGTGCCCATCGAGCGGCTCTCGCGCACGCTCTTCGAGGAGCACCGCTTCGCGTATCTCCAGCTGCTCGGCGATGCGCTGGCCCGGGCCGAGCTCGTACGGGAGCAGCGGTTCATCTGGACGGCGGTGACGCAGGAGATGCTCCAGCGCCACGGCGTGCAGCTCGACGAGGTCGAGGGCCTGATCGACATCCTGCGACGCGCGTCCGAGGCCGAGGTCACGAGCGTGCTCAAGGAAGAGGTCGACGGGACGGTTCGCGTCAGCCTCCGCTCACTCGGTGGCGTCGACGTGTGCCGCATCGCGGAGGCCCACGGCGGTGGAGGGCACCGGTTCGCGGCCGGCTTCACCTCGGCGCTCGACCTCGACACCATCGTCGCCCGCATCCGCGCCGCGCTCTGAGAGGGTGTGCCGATGATCGACGGCCTGGTCGTCGTCGACAAGCCCGCCGGGTGGACGTCGCACGACATCGTTGCCCGCATGCGCAAGGTCTACGGCCAGCGCCGCGTCGGGCACGCGGGCACGCTCGATCCCGATGCCACGGGTGTGCTGCTCGTCGGCTTGGGGCGGGTGACGCGCCTGCTGCGCTTCCTCCAGATCGCGGCGAAGGAGTACCGCGGCACGGTGAAGTTCGGCATCGCGACGAGCACCCTCGATGCGGCGGGCGACGTGCTCGACCGCGTGCCGATGGCGGTGACGCGCGAGCAGGTCGAGGAGGCCGCGACGCGCTTCGTCGGCGACATCGAGCAGATCCCGCCGATGGTGTCGGCCGTCAAGGTCGGTGGGCGCCGCCTCCACGAGCTCGCTCGCGCCGGTGAAGAGGTCGATCGTGCGCCGCGGCCGGTGCACATCGAGCGCCTCGTCGTCGAGACCTTCGAGCCGGGTCCGTACCCCGAAGCGGAGGTGCTCGTCGAGTGCTCGTCGGGCACGTACGTGCGGACGCTCGCTGCCGACCTCGGAGCGGCGCTCGGAGGGTGCGCCCACCTCGCGCGGCTCCGACGGCTGTCCGTGGGCTCGTTCACCCTCGATGAGTCGCACGACCTGGACGCGATCGCTGCCGACCCGACCGCGTCGCTGGTCGCACCCGTCGTGGCGATGCGCGATCTCGAGCGCGTCGACGTCGGTGCGGAGCTGGCCCGAGCCGTGCGGCACGGCGCGACCTTCACCGCGGGCGGCCTCGCGACGACGGGGGACGGTCCGTACGCGGTCGTCGATGCCGGCGACGGCTCGCTGCTCGCGGTCTACGAGCGGCGCGGGGCGGGGCTGAAGCCCGCCGTCGTCGTGGCGACCCCGGTCGCGGCCTGATGCAGGTCGTCACCGACCTGGTCGGGTACTCACCACCGCCCCAGGGGTCGGTCGTGACGATCGGCGCCTACGACGGCGTGCACTTGGGACACCAGGCCGTGCTGCGTCTCGTCCGCGACATCGCCGCGTCGCGCGGGCTCGTCGCGACCTGCCTGACCTTCGATCGCCACCCCGCCGAGGTCGTGCGCCCGGAGACCGCGCCGAAGCTGCTCACGACGCTCGAGCAGAAGCTCGAGCTCATCGACGCGACCGACTTCGTCGACGTCACCTGCGTGCTCACGTTCGACGAGAAGCGCAGTCACGAGCCCGCGGAGGAGTTCGTACGCGACGTGCTCGTCGACGGGCTCGGCGCGCGGCTCGTGGTCGTGGGCGTCGACTTCCACTTCGGGTACCGGCGCCACGGCACGGTGAAGCTCCTCGAGCAGATGGGCGGGGAGCTCGGCTTCGAGGTGCTCGGCCTCGGGCTCGTCCCGGTCGAGGGCGACGCGACCGGCATGCCGTACTCGTCGACCCGCATCCGCGAGCTCCTCGCCGCCGGCGACGTGGCCGGTGCCGCGCAGCTGCTGGGCCGCCCACCCCGACCCCACGAGGTGCGTGGCATCGTCGAGCCGGGCGATCAGCGCGGCCGCACCCTCGGCTTCCCGACCGCGAACGTCTCGGTCCCGGCCCGGGCTTGCCTCCCCGCCGACGGCGTGTACGCCGGCACCTACGTCGACGCCGCCGACGTGGAGCGCCCGTGCGCGATCTCGCTCGGGCGTCAACCGACGTTCTACGCGGCGGCCGAGAAGTCCCTGTTGGAGGCGTACCTCCTCGACTTCGACGGCGACCTCTACGGCCAGCCCGCCAAGGTGCGCTTCGTCGACCTCGTCCGTGGTCAGGAGCGCTTCGACTCCGTCGACGACCTGATCGCGCAGATGCAGCGCGACGTCGACGCGGTGCGTCAGATCCTCGGGTAGGCGACCCACTGGACGGAGCCGGAGACGATCCACGGGACCGGCCGAGGAGCCTGAGGGCCGAGGGGACCGTGGTTCGACGGCTTTGCTACCCTGAGTGGGTTCCCGACTCCTACGTCGGGACCCTTCCTACCGATTCGGATTCCGAAGCAAACGCATGCCCGACACCACTGCCACGATCGCCGAGCACCGCCGTCACGAGACCGACACCGGTTCGTCGGAAGTCCAGATCGCGTTGCTCACCGAGCGCATCAACCATCTCACCGAGCACCTGAAGGTCCACAAGAAGGACCATCACTCTCGGCGCGGTCTGCTGATGCTCGTGGGCCAGCGGCGCCGGTTGCTCGACTACCTCCGACGCAACAACGTCGAACGGTACCGGGCGCTCATCGCCAAGCTCGGGCTGCGTCGGTAGGGAAGATCATTTCGGGGAGCGGACGATCCGCTCCCCGTTTCGCGTACAACGACGGGAAGGCGCGCCGTCGGTTGTCAGTGGTGAGCGCCTGGCCTGGCGAGCCGGACCCCCACCACTGGGAACCGCCGACGCACGCTTCCCCGATCTGAGAGGAGCGCGTCATGGCGGACGCCATTCGCGTCGAAGGCCCCATCAATGAGGCCGGTACCACCCTGTCCTTCGAGACCGGAAAGCTCGCACGGCTCGCCGACGGTGCAGTGTTCGTGCAGGTCGGCAACACCACCCTGTTGTCGACGGTCGCGACCAGCAAGCCCCGCGAGGGGATCGACTTCTTCCCCCTGACGGTCGACGTCGAGGAGCGGATGTACGCGGCGGGGAAGATCCCCGGCTCGTTCTT
>JBBDWT010000018.1:0-1338 GCA_040902705.1 Acidimicrobiia bacterium
CACGACATCGGCCGCACGCTCGACGCGATCCTCTTCTTCGATCTCGACGACGAGACGGCGAAGACCCGCGCGCTGGGCCGGGCGCACGAGGAGGGCCGTACCGACGACACGTCGGAGAGCATCGCGCGCCGCCTCTCGGTCTACCACTCGCAGACCGAGCCGGTCGTCGAGTACTACCGCGCCACGGGCAAGCTCGTGCCGCTCCACGCCGCGCGGCCCGTCGACGACGTGCAGCTCGAGATCCAGAAGGCCCTCGAGCTGGTGGGAGACGCGGCATGATCGTTCGCAAGTCGGCCCAGGAGATCGAAAAGATGGCCGCCGCCGGCCGCGTCGTCGCCGAGACGATCGCGCACGTCGGTGAGCAGCTCGAGCCGGGGATCACGACCGGTGAGCTCGACGCGATCGCCGAGGAGGTGATCCGCTCGCACGGAGGCGTCCCCACGTCGAAGGGCTACCGCGGCTATCCGGCGGCGATCTGCATTTCGCCGAACGCGATGGTCGTGCACGGGATCCCAGGCCCCTACCGGGTCGCCGAGGGCGACCTGGTCACGATCGACGTCGGCGTCACGCTCGACGGCTACATCGCGGACAGCGCCTACACGTTCGGCGTCGGCGAGGTGAGCGAGGAGGCGCAGCAGCTCCTCGACACCGGCCGCGAGGCGCTCGCCGCCGGGATCGCGCAGGCCGTGCCGGGAAACCGCGTCGGCGACATCTCCGCGGCCGTCCAGCACCTCGTCGAGGGCGCCGGCTTCTCGGTCGTGCGCAGCCTCGTCGGGCACGGGGTCGGCCGCTCCTACCACGAGGATCCGCACATTCCGAACTTCGGCCGGCCGGGCCGCGGCCCGCTGCTCTCGGAGGGGATGACGATCGCGATCGAGCCGATGATCACCGCCGGCCGCCCCGAGGTCTACATCCACGACGACGAGTGGTCGATCTCGACTGAGGACGGGTCGCTCGCGGCCCATTTCGAGCACACGGTCGCGGTCACCGCGGACAGGCCCCGAATCCTCACGGCGACGGGCGATCGAGCACCGTCTTTGCTACAGTAAACGGCTCGCGCGGCGTGGCCGCGTTTCGTCGCGCGCAGATACATCATCCGCTCAAATCAGGAGTTTATGGCAGTCAAGGAAGAGAAGATCGAGGTTGAAGGCGAGGTCATCGAGGCGCTCCCCAGCACGATGTTCCGGGTGCAGCTCGATGAAGGACACGCCGTTCTCGCCACGATCTCAGGGAAGATGCGCAAGCACTACATCCGCATCGCTCCCGGCGACCGCGTCAAGGTCGAGCTCTCTCCCTATGACCTCACCCGCGGCCGGATCACCTTCCGAAACCGCTAGG
>JBBDWT010000019.1:0-8614 GCA_040902705.1 Acidimicrobiia bacterium
CCGTCGATCCGCTGCGCCGCCTCGAGCTCGTCGTCGGGCCAGTCGGCATGGTGACGTTCGGTGCCCACGTAACGCGCGAGCAGCGCGCGGGCCCAGGTGGCGAACGAGTGCCACGTGCCCGCCGTCGGCACGTCGAGCGCGACCGCAAGATCGGCGACGAACGCGGCCAGCCCGTCGACCTCGTCGCGATCGCGCGCCAGCCGTTCGAGCAGCCACTCGGGGGCTTCGAGCTCGGCGCGCTTCGTCGCGAGCTCCTGCTCGAGCTCGGCGCACTGAAGGGCGAGCCGATCGGCCCACTGCCCTGAACCCCGCACGACCCCGGCCCGGCGCGAGAGCTCGTCCCAGCGCGCTGCATTCACCCGACGGTGGGTCGCGGGGTCGATCACCGGACCCGACGCGAGCCACGCCGCGACCTCGTCGCGCGCGAGGTCGGCGTCGGGCAGCGCGAGCAGCCCGAGGAGCACGCGGCCGGCGGCCGCGTCGGCGATGCGCTGAGGCGCGGCGCCGGTCCACTCGATGCCGGCGGCATCCAGGACCTCCGGCACGAGGCGCGCGTACGGCTCGGGGATCCGAGAGAGCAGCGCGACCCGGCCGAGCGGCTCACCCCGGCGCGCCCGCTCGTCGAGCTCGCGCGCGATCACGCGGATCTCGTCCTCGGGGTCGGGCGCGGAGATGATGCGGTGCGCGACGGGTGCGGGTCCTGCCGGCGATGCGTCGGGCGCGGCGACCGGCGCACCGAGCGCGTCGGTGAGCCGAACCGCGAGCGCGTCGACCGCCGCGTCGACCGCCGCATCGCCCGACCGGCCCAGCACGACCGTCAGCCGATCCTGCGCGGCCAGCGCACGGAGGAGCGCCTCCTCGCCGGGCTCGATCGCCTGCGGGAGGAACAGCACCAGGTGTCCGACCTCGGCCGCGGTGGCGGTGCCCATCGTGACCGCGTCGGCGGCGGCGCGCGCGACGTCGTCGGCGTCGTAGCAGTGGGCGGTGAGGGCACGCGCGGCCTCGTACAGCCGCACGACGGCTGCGGGTCGGGTGCCGCGCGCGGCGAGCGCCGCGCGGTCGGCCTCCGACAACGGGCGCAGCTCGTCGAACGTGGCGGCGAGCGCCTCGGCGGTGGCGGGATGGCCCGCGACCGCGGCGAACGGGCCGTCGTCGTCGGCGAGCACGGTGTGGATGGCCTCCGTGCGGATCGCCGGCGTGAGCGGGCGGCGCGACGCGGCCGCGAGCCCGGGAGCGCCGACGAGCTCGGCGACTCGTGCGAGGGCGGTGAACCGGACGTTCGCGAAGCCGGCGCGGGCGCCGGCCGCCCGGCGCAGCGCGAGGCCGGCGAGGGGCGAGGGGACGGCCACGGTGACGGGCGCGAGCGGGTCGGGCTCGTGGAGGCGCTCGATCACCGAGAGGAGCGCGTCGCGGGCCGGGGCCCCGTGGTCGACCAGGACGATCACCGCGCCGAGGGTACCGACGGGGTGTGACACCCGACGCCGGGAACTCGTTGCCCGGCCACGGCGTTGGCTCCTCCGACGGGCTCGGAGGGCGGGCCTGCATGCCGATCCGGCCCCCTCGTATGCCATCCTGGAGATCCCCGTATGCAGAAGGTCCCCGGCGCGTTCCGCAACTTCGTGCTGACCATCGTGGTCGGCGGTGTGGCGGTCGGCGCGTGCCTGGCTGCCCTCCTGCCGGGAATGGCCGCCGTCGGGACCGCGCACCACTACACCAGCGACAAGATCGGAGCGCTGCGCGACCTCAAGCAGCGCTCGACGATCTTCGACTCGGCGAACAACGTCATCGCCGTGCTCGGCGAGCAGAACCGTGAGGACGCCAAGCTCGACGAGATCCCCCAGCTGATCCAGGACGCGGTCATCGACGTCGAGGACCAGACCTTCTGGAGCAACGACGGAGTCGACCTGAACGCCACCATGCGAGCGTTCCTCAAGAACCTGACGTCGGGTGAGATCGAGCAGGGCGGCTCGACGATCACCCAGCAGCTCGTCAAGAACCGGATCCTCACCAAGAAGCGCGACATCAACCGCAAGGTGCGTGAGATCGTCCTGGCGCTGCGCCTCAACGAGAAGTACTCCAAGCGCGAGATCCTCGAGCAGTACCTCAACACCGTCTACTTCGGGCAGGGCTCCTACGGCGTGAAGACGGCCGTCGAGCGCTTCTTCCTCACCGCCGACCCCGGTGCGGTGCTGCCGCGCTCCAAGACGATGGCCGAGGTCACGATCGGGGAAGCCGCGCTCCTCGCCGGGATCATCTCCAACCCCGAGGGGAACAACCCCTTCATCAACCCCGACGGGGCGCGGGTGCGCCGCGACACCGCGCTGCGGCGGATGGTCGAGCAGGGCCACATCACGGCCGAGGAGGCCGCCGCGGCGCAGCAGGAGCCGCTGCCGACGGTCAAGCCCGAGGCCGAGCTCCGCCCGCGCAACTCGTGGGCCGAGGAGGTGCAGGACCGCCTCTTCACCGACCCGCTCTACGAGGTGCTCGGCGCGACCGAGAAGGAGCGCAAGGACAAGGTCCTCACCGGCGGCCTGAAGATCTACGCGACGCTCGACCCCAACATCCAGGCGGCGGCGCAGGACGCCATGGACGCGGGGCTGCCGAAGAACAAGCCCGGCTTCACCGGCTCGTTGGTGTCGATGGACCCGAAGACCGGGTTCGTGAAGGCGATGGTCGCCGGCCCCGGGTTCGAGGCGAGCCAGTACAACATCGCGACGAGCTATCCCGGTCGCCAGGCGGGGTCGACGTGGAAGGTCATCACGCTCGCGGCCGCGCTCGAGAGCGGGTTCTCGCCGAACGACCAGGTCGACGGCTCGTCGCCGTGCAAGTTCGGCCAGTACGGCCAGACGGCCAACGCCGAGGGGAGCGGTGGCATGAAGACGCTCCGCACCGCGACCTCGGGGTCGATCAACTGCGCGTTCGCGCGCATCGAGCTCGCGGTCGGCTTCAACAAGGTGATCGACCAGGCCTACAAGATGGGCATCACCCAGGCGACGCTCAAGCCCGTCCTCACCCTGACGCTCGGGACCATCGAGTCGACGGCCACCGAGATGGCCACGGTCGCCTCGACCATCGCCAACGGCGGGATGATGCACCCGGCGACGTTCGTCAGCAAGATCCTCGGCCCCGACGGCGAGGTGGTCTTCGACGCCACGCGCGACGTCGTGCCGACGCGCGCGATGGCCGCGGAGAGCGCCTACTGCCAGATCGACCTGATGAAGGGCGTCATCACCGGAGGGACGGGCACGTCCGGGCGCCTGAACGGTCGGGTGTCCGCCGGCAAGACGGGTACCACCGACAACCGGGCCGACGCGAACTTCCTCCAGATCACGCCGCAGCTCGTGGCGTTCACCTGGCACGGCAACGCCGACGCGCGGGTCCCCGGCGCCGGCTTCGGTGGGGAGATCCCGGCCGGGATCTCCAAGCGCTTCCTCGACGCGGCCCTGGCCGGCCAGCCCGCGGAGGACTGGCCCGGCGGCGGCGCGGTGTGCGCGCGCAAGGGCGCGTTCATCACCGAGAACGGCCGCGCGGGCACCGCACCGGGCATCATCCCCGGCGACACCGTGCCGACCGTCGCGCCACCGACCGTCGTGGTCAACCCGCCGAGCACGACGCCGACCACCAAGCCGGCGCCGGTGACGACGACGACGGCGGCGGCGACGACGACGACGGCGGCGGCTCCCTGATCACCGCCCGCGCGGCGCGCCCCGGGCGGGCCAGCGCGTAGCGTCGGGAGCATGAGCGAGCGGCCGGGCGTGAAGCGCCGAGAGTGGGAACGGTGACCGGGCTCGAGTCGCTCGCCGCGCTCCAGGAGCGCGACCTCGCGCTCGACCGCCTGCGCCACCGGCTCGAGACGCTTCCCGAGCGCGACGAGGTCGCGGCGGGCGAAGCGCGACGCGCGTCGCTCGATGCCGAGGCCGCGCAGGTGCGGGCACGGCGCGACGAGGCGGCGGCGGAGGAGAAGCGCTTCGACGACGAGGCGCGTCTGCTCGGTGACCAGGCGATGGCCGCCGAAGCGAAGCTCTACGGCGGCGAGGTGACCTCGCCGAAGGAGCTTCAGGCGCTCCAGGCCGACGTCACCCAGCTGAAGCGCCACCAGAGCCAGATCGAAGACCGTCAGCTCGGCGCGATGGAGATCCGGGAGCCGCTCGACGCGCAGCTCGTCGACCTCGACGCGACGCTCGCCACGATCGACGCGGAGCTCGCCACCTCACGCGACGCGCTGACCGCCGCCGAAGTCGCGCTGACGCACGAGCTCTCCGACGAAGGGGCGGCGCGCGGCGAGGTCGCGGGCGGCATCGACGCGGCGCTGCTGGCGGCGTACGAGGACCGCCGCGTCAAGGCGAAGGGCGTCGGGGCCGCCAAGCTCATCGGGATGACGTGCTCGGGCTGTCACCTCACGATCCCGGCCACCGAGGTCGACCGCATCCGCAAGGCGACGCCCGACTCCATCGAGTACTGCGACAACTGCGGCTGCATCCTGATCGCATGACGGAGCAGCTCTCCTGATGGATCAACGCGAGGTCGTCGAGGTCCACGCCGACGGCGGCGCACGTGGGAACCCGGGGCCCGCGGCGATCGGCGCGGTGGTCACCGACCCGACCACGTCGCCGCCCACCCGGCTCGCGACCGTCAGCGAGTGCATCGGGCACGCCACCAACAACGTCGCCGAGTACCGCGCCGTGATCGCCGGCCTCGAGGCGGCGCAGGCATTCCCGGCCGCGACGCTGCGCCTGCGGGCCGACTCGATGCTCGTCATCCGCCAGCTCGAAGGCGCGTGGAAGGTCAAGCAGGCGCATCTGAAGCCGCTGCACGCCAGGGCGCGCGAGCTGCTCACGCACTGGGAGCACACCGACCTGGCTCACGTCCGGCGCGAGCAGAACCTCGATGCCGACCTGCTCGTGAACGCCGCGCTCGACGCGGGGTAGGTCCGCCGATGCTGCTCTGGTACGTCGGGGTGTCGGTGCTCTTCGTCGCCAACGTGTTCAAGAGCGCGGGAGTCGACTACCGGCTGGTCGCAGTGGGATCGATGCTGGCGCTGCTGGTCGATCTCCCGATCGGTCACACGGCGTTCGGCCACACGCTGCTGTTCCCCGTGGCGTTGCTCGCGCTCGTGATGCTCGCCACGATCGGTCGCCCGCGCCTGCTGCGGCGCCGCCTGATCTGCATCCCGATCGGTGTGTTCTGCGGGCTGATCCTGTCCGGCTCGTTCGCGAGCTCCGACCTCTTCTTGTGGCCGCTCGGCGGTGCCGCGTTCCCCACCGAGGCGCTGCTCCCCGTGTGGTGGGTGGTGGTGCTCGAGGAGCTCGCCGGGCTCGTCGCGTGCTGGTGGGTCGTCGGCCAGTTCGACCTCTATCTCCCCGAGCCGCGCCGCGACTTCTTCCGCACCGGTCGGCTGCGCGAGGGGACCGTGGCGTGATCGTCCTGGTGCGCCACGGTGAGACCGACGCCAACGCGCGCGGCCTCCTCCTCGGGCGCGCCGACCCGTCGCTCTCGCCCACCGGGCGCGAGCAGGCGGCGGCCGTGGCGGAGCAGCTCCTTCGAGGGGATCCTCCGAGCGCGATCGTCTCCAGCCCGCTTCGCCGCGCGGTGGAGACCGCCGGTTGCATCGCCGAGGTGTTCGACCTGCCCGTCGAGCTCGACGACGCGTTCATCGAGATGGACTACGGCGAGTGGGACGAGCGCCCGCTCACCGACGTGCCGCGCGACGTGTGGTCGGCATGGCAGGACGACGTCGACTTCGCCCCTCCCGCGGGCGAGAGCCTGCGGCAGGTGCAGGCGCGGGTCGGCGCGCGGATGGCCGAGCTCGTCGGGCGCGCGGGATCGAGCTGCATCGTCGTGGTGAGCCACGTGTCGCCGATCAAGGCGGCGACGCTCTGGGCGCTCGGGCTCGACGACCGTCCCGACCTCAGCTGGCGGCTCCGCCTCGATGTCGCGAGCATCACCCGGGTCACCCCCGGCCCCCTCGGCCCCGTGCTGAGCGGCTTCAACCAACGCCCCGCGCCCCCATCCCGTTCTTGATGCGTCCCTCACCGTCGTAGAGCGGGTCGAGAGACGCATCTAGGAGAGAGCGGGCCGGACCTCGGGCGTCAGCGGGCGGGGCGGACGGTGACGGGGATCGATACCGGAGCCGGTGTCGACGCGGTCGGGACGCGCGCCGGCATCGAGTGCCCACCGTCGGCGTCGACGATGAAGCGCCCCTCGCCGGGACCGTCGGCGACGGGCATGCCGAGCGCGTCGAGCAGCGCGAGGTCCTCCTCGGCCGGCCGACCACCGGTCGTGAGGTAGTTGCCGACGATCAGCGCGTTCGCGCCCGCGAGCAGGCCCATCGCCTGGAGCTCGCCGAGCACGTACTCACGGCCTCCGGCGAGCCGCAACCACGCGCTCGGCAGCACGAGTCGGAAGAGCGCGATCGCCTGGAGCGCCTCGCGGGGGCTGATCCTGCGCTCCTCGCCGAGCGGGGTGCCGGTCGGCAACAGGAAGTTGATCGGCACCTCGCAGGGCCCGAGCTCGCGCAGCTCGAACGCGAAGTCGACGCGCTGCTCGAGCGTCTCGCCCATGCCGAGGATCCCACCCGAGCACAGCTCCATGCCCGCGTCGATCGCGAGGCGCGCGGTCGCGACCCGGTCGTCGTACGTGTGGGTGGTGCAGATGCGCGGAAAGACCTCGCGGCACGCCTCGAGGTTGTGGTTGTAACGCTTGACGCCGGCCGCAGCGAGGCGTTCCGCCTGCTCGGGCCTGAGCAACCCCAGCGAGCACGCGACCTCGAGCCCCGTCTCGGCGTGCACCGCATCGACGGCCTCGATCACCTTGGCGAGGAGCCGCTCCTCGGGGCCGCGCACCGCCACGACGATGCAGAACTGCGTGGCGCCCGCGTCGCGGGTCGCCCGGGCCGCGTTCAGCACGTCGTCGAGGTCGAGGAACGGGTACACGTCGACGTCGGTCGAGAAGCGCACCGACTGCGAGCAGAACGCGCAGTCCTCCGGGCACGCGCCCGACTTGGCGTTGATCAGGCTCTCCAGCTCCACCTCGTCGCCGCAGTACTCGAGGCGGACGCGGTGGGCGAGCGAGACGAGGTCGGTCACGTGGTCGAGCGGCAGCGCGGCGACGGCGGTCGCCTCCTCGCGGGTGATCGGTCGCCGCTCGTCGAGCAGCGCGGTCTCGGCGCGCTCGAGCGCCGGGGCGAGAGGCATAGGGGCACCGTAGCGCGCGGCGTTTCCGGGTCCCCCAGCGTCCCGGCCGACAGGACGGCCTAGGTTGATCCGGTGCCGAACGAGACGATCGACACCGATGTCTGCGTCGTCGGGGCGGGCCTGGCCGGGCTCACTGCGGCGCGCGACCTCGTCGCGGCGGGACGCGACGTCGTGGTCCTCGAGGCCCGCGACCGCGTCGGCGGACGCGTGCTCACCGAGACGCTCGCCGACGGGACCCGCATCGACCACGGCGGGCAGTGGATCGGGCCCGGTCAGCACCGGATGGCGCACCTCGCCGAGGACCTCGGGCTCGACACGTTCCCGACGTACGACGACGGTGAGAACCTGCTCCGGTTCGGTGGGCGGACCGCGCGCTACGAAGGCGCGATCCCGCGCCTGAGCCCGGTCGTGCTCGCCGACATGGCCCAGGCCCAGACGCGGTTCGACCGGCTCGCGACACGTGTCCCGCTCGACGCACCGTGGGCGGCCGACCGCGCCCAAGAGTGGGACGGCCAGACGTTCGAGTCGTGGATCCGTCGCAACGCGGTCACGCGTGGCGCGCGGGAGCTGCTGACGCTCTACTCCGAAGCCGTGTTCGCGGCCGAGCCCACCGAGCTGTCGCTGCTCCACGCGCTCTTCTACACGCACTCGGGCAACGGCGTCGATGTGCTCGCCGGCACACGCGACGGCGCGCAGCAGGATCGCTTCGTCGGCGGCGCCCAGGGCACGGCGCTCGGCCTGGCCGCCAACCTCGGTGATCGCGTGCGTCTTGGCCAAGCGGTCCGACGCATCGACCGGTCCGACGACGCGGTCGCCGTCCTGACCGACTCCGTCCTGGTCTCGGCGCGCCACGTCGTGGTCACGATCCCGCCGCCCCTCGCTGCGCGTGTGCGGTACGAGCCGGCGCTCCCCGCCGCGCGCGATGCGCTGACGCAGCGCCTCCCGATGGGCGCAGTGATCAAGTGCCACCTGCTCTACGACGAGCCGTTCTGGCGCGACGAGGGTCTCACCGGCCAGGCGACAACCGACATCGGACCGGTGAAGCTCACCTTCGACAACTCGCCGCCCTCGGGGTCACCGGGAGTGCTGCTCGCGTTCGTCGAGGGCGCGAACGCGCGCGCCCTGAGCCGGCTCGAGCCGGGGGACCGTCGGCGCGAGGTGCTCGCGTCGGTGTCCGGCCTGTTGGGGCCGGCCGCCGCCCGACCGGTCGAGTACCTCGAACGCGACTGGACCGCAGAAGAGTGGACACGGGGCTGCTACGCGGCACTGTTCACGCCCGGCACCTGGACGCAGCTCGGTCCCGCGCTGCGCGCGCCCGTCGGGCGGATCCACTGGGCCGGCACCGAGACCGCCACGGTCTGGTGCGGCTACATGGACGGCGCGGTGCAGTCGGGGGAACGCGTCGCGACCGAGATCCTGGC
>JBBDWT010000020.1:0-8566 GCA_040902705.1 Acidimicrobiia bacterium
CGAGCGTGCAGGTGCTCCCGGGCCGCAACCCGGCGCTGCTCGCCAAGGAGTGGGCCAGCCTCGACCGTCTCTCCGGTGGCAGGGCACTGCCGGCGTTCGGGCTGGGCAACCCCGTCGCCGCGGAGCACCAGGCGTTCGGGGTCACGCGTGAGGACCGCGCACCGATCTTCGACGAGGCGCTTCCGCTGATCCGCCGCCTCTGGAGCGAGGACGCCGTCGATCATGACGGCGAGCACTTCTCCTACCGCGGGCTGACCGTGCGCCCGAAGCCCCTCCAGGAGGACCTCGACGTCTGGCTCGGCGGCCGCGCACGGTCCGAGCTGCGCCGCTGCGGTCGGCTGGGTGACGGGTGGCTCGCGAGCTTCCTCACTGCTGACGAGTGCGCGGAGCGTCGGCCGGTGATCGAGAAGGCGGCCGCCGGTGCGGGGCGCAGCATCGACGAGGAGCACTACGGCGCGATGGTGCTGCACGCGCGCGGCGAGGTCCCCGACCCGCTGCGCGAGCGGCTCGCCGCGCTGCGACCGGAGGCGCACCCCGAGGACCTCGTGGCGGTCGGGCCCGACCACCTGCGAGCACGGCTCGGCGAGTACATCGCCGTGGGGTTCTCGAAGCTGGTGGTCGTGCCGCTCGACGAGCCGGAGGCTCATGAGGGATGGGACGCCGCGCTCGGCACGATCGCCGACGCGACGCTCGACCTCCAGACCTAGGCCGCGACCACCGGATCGACGTCGTGCTCGTGCTGCTCGGTGACGAGCGGTGAGCGAGCCAGGCTCACGGTTGCGATGATCATGACGACCACGGCGACGGACGTCGCCGCGACCGCCCCGGTGCCCGTCGCGCCCAACGACTCCCCGAACAGCGTGACACCGATGACGCACCCGACGACCGGGTCGGTCACCGCCATCGCGGGCAGCGATGCCGCGAGGTGCCCGGCCTGGAACGCGCTCTGGTTGAGGATGAAGCCCACGAACCCCGCGGCGACGAGCGCGTACGGCTGCCAGTGCGTGAACACGTCGAGCACCCCGCCATCGAGGAGATCGAGCGTCGACTTCGTGAGCGCGGCGGTGAGCCCGTAGACGCACCCCGCGGAGAACGCGAGCAGCAGCGCTCGTCGCCCCGGCGTGGCGTTGCGGGCCGCGACGACCGCGATCACGACCGGCACGGTCAGCCCGACGACGGTCAGGATCCACGCGAGCCCGGAGGCCTGCGCGCGCCCCCCGTGCGGATCGCCGACGGTGACGAAGGTCGCGAGCCCGATCACGAGCGCGATCGCGGGGATCCACTCCCTGCGGGTCACCCGCTCCGGGCGACCGACCGCCGCGAGCGGCAGGGCCCAGAGGAGCCCGGTGACGAGGAGCGGCTGGACGATGATGATCGAGCCGAACGCGAGCGACGCCGCCTCGAGCGCGTACGCACCGCCGTCGATCACCGTCCCGAACAGCCACGTCGGCCGTCGGACGAGGTTGAGCAGCAGCCCCGGGCGCAGCGAGAGCTCCGGCGGCGCCTGCGCCGCGGCCCGTTGCTGGAGCACCGACGCGAGCGCGTAGGCGAAGCCCGCCGAGAC
Source organism: Acidimicrobiia bacterium (assembly GCA_040902705.1). GTDB lineage: Bacteria > Actinomycetota > Acidimicrobiia > IMCC26256 > PALSA-555 > DATBSK01. The sequence continues at coordinate 1,565 of JBBDWT010000020.1, forward strand.
GGCGAGGACGATCGCGATCGCGGTGTCGGACATTCCGATGAGTCCGATGACTCAGGTCGACGCGAGCGACGGCGAGCGACGGATGCCGTGCTCCCCGACGGGCCCGACGGTCAGGTCACGCTCGGCGAAGGCGTCGGCAAGGCGCGGGAGCGCGCCGAGCGTCGAGCGCCACGAGCCGGCGTACGACTCGCAGTCGGAGTCGTGCAGCAGCACGGTGCCGCCGGCGACGTAGCGCCGCAGCACGTCGGCGGTCACCGATTCGGGGGTCGCCTCCTTGCGCCAGTCGCGACCCCAGGTGGTCCACAGCACGGTGGCGAGACCGACTCGCTTCGCGCCGCGCAGCGCGCCGTAGGAGAGGATCCCGAACGGGGGGCGGAACCACGCGGGCATGATCCCGGTGAGCTCGGCGAGGGTGTCGCGACAGCGGCGCACGTCGTCGGCCGCGGCACCGGGGAAACGGCGCAGCATGTTGCGGTGCTCGTCGCCGTGCACCGCGACCTCGTGGCCCGCGGCGGCGACCTCGGCCACGAGCCCGGGGGCGCGGCGCGCCATCGTGCCGAGCATGAAGAAGGTCGCGCGCATGCCGAGCCGGTCGAGCTCGGTGAGGAACGCCGGCGTGGACTCGGGGTCGGGCCCGTCATCGAACGTGAGGGCCACGTGGTCCACGCGCCCGCGCCCGACCAGCGCCCGCGTGAACCGGATGCCGAAGGGCGAGACGCCCGCGAGCGCCGGGCCGGCGTGGATGGCCGCGACCGCGCCCGTCGCGCCGGCCGCCGCGGCACCGACCGCGACCGCCGCGCTCAGTGCAGGTCCTCGAGCGGTCGGATCGCCAGCCCGTCGGCCGACGCGCGTGCGTGAAGGTCCAAGAGCGCGATCGCGACTGCGACGGGATCGCGGTCTCGTCCGTCGAGCAGGTAGATCCGGCGGTCCTCGGGATCGGGAACGTCTTCGGGGTGGAACGTGACGTTGGGCCGCACGAGGCTCTGCTTGCCCTGGCCGGTGCGGCAGTAGATCTGGTCGAAGGCATCCAGCGCCCGCCCGGGCACGAACTCATGGGTCTGCTCCCCCGACGAGCGCCTGATCATCTTCCACGACCTGTCGCAGTCGTCGCGAGCGCGGTTCCAGCGCAGCGTCCGGCCCTTGCCCCAGCCACCGTTCGCGATGTCGACCCCGAAGTCGACGAGGGCGGTGAGCTGGTCACCGGCATGGCGAGCCGTCCGACCGTCGACGACGACCGTGACGCCCGAGTCCTTGACCGCATCGAGGACGCCGCGGTCGCGCAGCTCCGCGCCGTCCACGCGCACGCCCACGTACACCGCGTTCGCGGCGCCCTTCGGCGGCTTCGCGACACCGACGCCCAGCGCGGCCACCGCGTGCGCGCCGACCGTGAGCGCGAAGTACAGCCCCGCGAGCGACGCGAGGGCGAGTGCGAGCCGGCGGCGGCCCCGCGGCGTGTGGAACGGCACGAGCAGCGCGTCGGCGCCCGTCGTCTCCGCGAGCTCGATCACGTCGTCGGCCGGATCACCGGCGAACAGCGCCTTGCCGGCTGCGATCATTTCGTCGCGCTCGGGACCCGCGGTCGTCGCGTCGACCAGCGCCTGCGCGAGCTCCGCGTCGTCGTGCGCGTACGTGCTGACGCCGGACCCGGCCATGTACTTGGCGTTGTCCTTGCCGTGGCCCGCGATCGGCTCGAACGAGATGACCGGCAGGCCCGCGGCGAACGCCTCCATCGCCGAGAGACCGCCCGCGTTCTCGACGAGCGCGTCGGACGCGGCCATCAGGATGGGCATGTCCTCGGTCCAGCCGAGGACGGTCCCACCTGCACCGCGTGCAACCAACGACGCGCGCAGCTTCTCGTCCCTCCCGCAGACCACGATCGGGTGGTACTGCTCGCCCGCGGCCGTGATCGACGCGACGGTCTTGGGCACATCACCGACGCCCCACGACCCGGCAACCACGAGGATCGCCCGCTCGTGCACCTCGATCCCGAGCAGGAGGCGGGCGTCGTTGCGGTCGGGCATCCCCTCACGGAACTCGTCGCCGACGAGCGGGCCGGACGCGATGTTCGTCTTGCCCCCACGCTTGCCCGCGGTCTCGGCCGACATCGGGCTCACCGCGAGGTGCAGGTCGATGCCCGGGTGCACCCAGAGCGGGTGGACCGCGAAGTCCGTGAGGTACGTCGCCACGGGGACACGCAGCCACTTCTTCTTGCGCATCCGACCGAGGACCAGCGATGCCACCGGGTAGGTGGAGACCACGGCGTCGGGGCGGGTGCGCTGGAGCTCGCGCTGGAGGGCGCGGCGGGTGGCAAAGCTCACGACGCGCACGACCGGCGCCCACATCAGCGAGCCGATGCCGCGGCTGAGGGCCTGGTACGTGAGGTCGTAGGTCCACGCGAGGTGCTTGAGCTGGAAGAGGTAGGTCCAGCGCATGAACCCGCCCAGACGGAACGGGATCATCTGGAGGTAGTCGACGACCCGGACATCGATGTCTTCGGCCTCGAGCCGACGCTCGAGCTCGTAGGCAGCGCCGTCGTGTCCCGCGCCCATCGACGCCGAGATGATGAGCACCACTCGACGCACGCCGAAAAGGCTAGTTGCTGTCGTCCCTCAAGACGCCGACGAGCACCCGCATGACGAGGACGGTGGCGCAGAACAGGCCGAAGTACCCGAAGAAGCCGAAGAGCGACGTGTCGCCGGCGAGCTCGGGCCCGCCCTCGATGGCGATCAACCCCACCGAGACGACCCCCACCGATCCACCCAGGAACGCCAGCACCACCCGGTTGGTGAGGCGGGTCACCACGGCGACGTCGCGGTCGTCGGAGAAGAGGCTGACCCGGGCTCGGAGGCCGTCGCGCTCGGCGGTCGAGAGCAGCCGGTCGATCTGGCGGGGCAGGCGCCGCAGCGTCGGCACCAGGCGCAGCAGCTCGTCGCGGGCGGCGGTCTGGAAGGTGTCCGGCGTGACGCTCGCCCGCATCCACTGCCGGGCGATCCGCTCCGCCGAGCCGATCGTGTCGTAGTCGGGGGCGAGCGTCTGGAGCGTCCCGTCGAGCGTGACCAGCGCGCGGAAGAAGGTGCTCAGCTCGGCGGGGAGCTGCACTCCGAAGCCGAACATCATCTGGAGCAGGTCGTTGAACATCGCCGCGCCCGGCGGCTGGCCCGACGACAGGTGCTTGGCCATGAAGCGCGCGAGCGCACGCTCGAGCTCGTTGTCGTCGACCGGCCGGCGCAGCGTTGCGACGTCGAGCATCGCTCGCCGGAGCAGCTCCGGGTCTTGCGTCGCGAGGCCCAGCATGACGTCGCGCACCGCGACCTGCATCAAGGCGTCGACGACACCGGTCGCGCCGAAGTCGATGAGGCCGAGGCGACCGTCGGACAGCACCATCACGTTCCCCGGATGCGGATCGGCGTGGTAGCGACCGTCGACGAGCATCTGGCGCAGCAGGGTCTCGAGCAGCTCGTCGGCGAGCACGCGGCGGTCGACGCCGAGCGCGTCGATCGCGCCGTGGTCACGCACGCTCACGCCGTCGAGCCGCTCCATCACGAGCACCCGCGAGCTGGTGAGCTCCTCGTGCACCTTCGGGACCCGCACGTTGGACCCGACCGGGAGATGCGCGCCGATCTCGACCGCGTTGCGAGCCTCGCCCCGGTAGTCGAGCTCTTCGCGCAGGTGCTCGGCGAACTCACCTGTGATGTCCCGCACGCCGTACTCGGCTCCCCACGAGGTGCGCGACTCCACGGCCTTCGCCATCTCGTCGAGCACGTCGAGGTCGCGCTCGACGGCGTCGGCGATGCCTGGGCGCTGCACCTTGACGATGACCATCTCGCCGGTCGGCAGCGTCGCGCGGTACGCCTGGCCGATCGACGCCGCCGCGACCGGGTTCCAGTCGAACTCGGCGAACACCTCGTCGACCGGCGCGCGCAGCTCGTCGGCCATGCACTCGCGCACGTCGGCCTCGTCGGCCGGCCTCACGTGGTCCTGCAGCTTCGAGAGCTCCTCTGCGATCGGTGCCGACACGAGGTCGGGTCGGGTCGCCAGGACCTGCCCGAGCTTCACGAACACCCCCCCGCACTCCTCGAGCGCGAGGCGGAGTCGCAGCGCCATCGGCGCGCCGCGCGCCGGGGAGTCGTCGGTCGCATCGTTCACGCCCAGCTGCTTGCCCAGCCCGTAGTGCGCGGCGATGCGCGTGATCTGCGCGTACCGGTGGACGCGCGTCGCCCGTCGCCGCATCGAGCGCATCGGCCGCGGGATGGTCGTGAGCCCGCTCTGCGCGCGTGCGAGCGCCCCCGGCCGCGCGAGGAGCTCGATCCACACCGAGACCGACATCGCGCCGAAGGCGGAGAAGAGGAGCGCGTTGCGCGCGAAGTCCGAGTTTGCGTTCGACTTGTCGCTGGCGATGAGGACCGAGAGGATCACGCCACCGGCCCAGCCGAGCAGCCCCGACATCACGGTCAGCGACACCGAGCGACGCACGCCGAGCAGGCGTCCGGCGATCCACGCGACGAGCAACGTGACGGGCAGCGCCGCGACGATGACCACGATGGACGAGCTGTCGAGTCCCTGGTCCGCTGCCAGCATCGGCAGGGTCATCGGTGCATTCGGGCTCGAACGCCCGCGTCGGAGGGCAGGGTCAGACGTCCAGACTCAGGCGTGCAGGAGCACGCCGAGGAACATCCCGACGACGAGGAGCCCGCCGGCCAGGCGCGTGTGCACGAACGCGATCGCCGCGAACCACAGCGGCCAGATCGGGAAGCCCTCGGGAGGGGCGTCGGGCTTCGGCAGCGAGAACGGCTTCCAGACCCGCACGAGCCGTACGACGCCGACGAGGCAGACGAGCGACAGGATCGGCAGCGTTCCGAAGGCCACGAGGATCGCGACCAACGGATAGAACGCCGCCATCATCAGCTGGGTGACGCGCCGCGCCGACCGCTCGCCGAGGATGACCGGCAGCGTGCGGGTGCCGTCGGGCTCGTCCCACGGGATCTTGTCGATGTGCTTGCCCATGAGCACCGCGGTGCAGAGGAGGGCGTACGGGATCGACGCGAGCACGATCTCCCAGGTGATCGACCCGACGGCCGCGTAGTAGGTGCCGCCGACCATGAGCGGCCCCCACACGACGAGCACCGTCGGCTCGCCGAGCCCGTGCTTCTTCAGCCGCAGCGGGGGCGCGGTGTACGCCACCGACAGGAGGAAGCCGCCGAGCGCGAAGGCGATCACCGGCCACCCACGCTCGACGAAGAGCACGACGAGGATCGCGAGGTCGACGAGGTTCAGCACCAGCGCCCGGATCGCGAGGCCCGATCTCGTCGTCATGCCCGACAGGACGGGATGCGGCGCGTAGAGCGCCCTCGGGTACTGCGCGTCGTCGGTGCCGACCTCCAGGTCGAACAGGTCGTTCATGAGGTTGTTGGCCATGTGCGCGCAGACGATGCCGACCGTCGCCAGCGCCCAGAGCCACGCGTCGGCGCTGCCCTCGGCGTTCCACCACGCGAGGAGGCCGGCGACGAACCCCGCCGTGAGCGTCATCGGCAGCACCGACGCTCGGACCAGGACGATCCAGCGGGTGACGGGGTCGAGGTGGCCCCCGGTGACGTTCCCGGTCGCCAGCGCGTCGCGCCACCGCGCCGGTGCGCTCGTGCCCCGGGTGCTCGGGACACGGGCTTCCGGAACGTCGGGGAGCGCCACGGGGGCGAGCGTAATCCGCACGAATCCCCCGTCTCGGGCCTTCGATATGGCAGGATTCGTGGCGCTCGGGGCCGGTTGGCGGCGCACTCGCCACCTCTTTCTCGAAATCGGTATCGAACGACCGAGCGAAGACCTGAGACGAGGGGGAACCACAGATGCCCGCCAAGCGCCGGACCACCAAGAAGCGCACGGTCAAGAAGACCGCCGCCCGTCGCCCGGCGAAACGCCGGACCGCCAAGAAGTCGACCGTCCGCAAGACGACCGCGCGCAAGCCCGCCAAGAAGCGGACGACGAAGAAGGCGACCACGCGCAAGCCGGCCAAGAGGCGCACCGCCAAGAAGTCGACGGCCCGCAAGACGGCCGCCCGCAAGCCCACCAAGAAGCGGACCACCAAGAAGCGGACCACCAAGAAGCGGACCACCAAGAAGGCGACCGGCCGCAAGAAGACCGCGCGCACGCCCGCCAAGAGGCGCACCGCCAAGAGGACGACCGGCCGGCCGCCGGCGTCGAGGCCCGCATCCGCGCGGTCGGCACCGGCCACGAGCTCGATCAGCCCCCCCGCACCCGCGGCGGCTCCTCCGCCGGCCGCGGCGCCCAAGAAGAGCTGGTGGGACAAGCTGATCGGCAAGTAGCCGGCTCGTCCCGCCCGGCCCCCGGCTCCGAGCACCCTCCTGGAGACATAGCGTGGGTGTGGCGCGCCCGTTTCCGCGCGACGCGCTGGCGACCCAGGAGGATCAGGCGATGGGCCTCTTCTCGACCAAGACCGCGATGGTCAGCTCCGAAGACGCGCTGAAGGGCCGCAACGCGGCGATGCCGGTCGCGGGGAGCCACGTCGTGCTCGGGACTCCGATCGCGCCGCCGTTCCCCGACGGGATGGAGCAGGCGGTCTTCGGGCTCGGGTGCTTCTGGGGCGCAGAGCGCAAGTTCTGGGAGACCGACGGCGTGTACACGACCGCGGTCGGCTACGCGGGTGGGTTCACACCGAACCCGACGTACGAAGAGGTCTGCAGCGGGCGCACCGGCCACACCGAAGCCGTGCTCGTCGTGTTCGACCCCGCGCGCGTCAGCTACGACCAGCTCCTCAAGGTGTTCTGGGAGGCGCACAACCCGACCGAGGGCATGCGCCAGGGCAACGACGTCGGGACCCAGTACCGGTCGGCGATCTTCACGACGTCTGACGCGCAAGCAGAGGCGGCGGCTCGCTCGCGGGACATGTTCCAGAAGGCGCTCGACGCCTCCGGCTACGGAGAGATCACCACCGAGATCGCGCCGGCCGGGCCCTTCTTCTACGCCGAGGACTACCACCAGCAGTACCTC